>CAZUVM010000150.1:0-52902 GCA_964623885.1 uncultured Verrucomicrobiota bacterium | reverse complement strand
TCTCTCGCAATGTGCGCCTTCGCCGCGGTTGTTCTGACATGACTACGGTCCTCCTACGTTGGTGGTTATTGTCTTGTCAGATAAGGAACCGATCATCTGCCACTATCTTACCAAATTGGTGGTACCGTCAAGATGCGCCCGCACGGCTTCGTCTTAATCGTTCCACATTGACCTTCGCTCGCTTCCTTTGCATTATCCCGGCCGGATTTTCGGCAGGCATTCATCTGCCATCACCGTTTAACATTTTTGATACTCGAATTGTACTATGAACCTGGACTCTCTCTACTCGGAACTGACTCTAAAGACTCATACCAAGCTTGTATTGCTGGTGCTCGACGGCGTCGGCGACATCGCCACCCACGAACAGGGCTATCTCACACCACTCGAAGCTGCCCGGACGCCGAACCTGGACGCGCTTTGCAAAGATGCCGCCCAGGGCCGCATGACTCCCGTCGCACCCGGCATTACGCCCGGCAGCGGTCCCGGTCACCTGGCGCTCTTCGGTTACGACCCGCTCGAATTCCAGGTCGGCCGTGGTGTCATTGAAGCTCTTGGGCTCGGCCTTGAGTTACGCGCAGGCGACATCGCCGCCCGCGCCAACTTCTGCACCCTCGACAATAAAGGCATCGTGACCGACCGCCGCGCCGGCCGTATCGACACCAAGCTCTGCGAAGAACTCTGCGCGTTGCTCTCGCAAAAAGTGAAGAAAATCGGCGACACCCAGGTCATCATCAAAGCCGGCAAAGGCCACCGGTTCGTCGTAGTGTTTCGCGGCAAAGGCCTGGAAGGACCCCTTACCGATGCCGACCCGCACCGCGAAGGCTTGGCCGTACCGCCGGTCAAACCGCTCAATCCGAAATCACTCAAGGCCAAGAAAGCTGCCAAGCTCGTCAGCGAATTTTACAAAGCCGCGTTGCCGGCGATCGCCGGCAAACATCCCGCAAACGGTTTCCTCCTGCGCGGGATCGCGCATCAGCCCGAGATCCCCCTGTTCCAGGATCGCTACGGACTGCGTCCCGGCTGCATCGCCGTTTATCCGATGTATAAAGGCCTCGCGCAGCTCGTCGGAATGACCAAGCTCGAAGGTCCCCAAACTATTGCCGAGCAGTTCGAGCGGTACCTCGCCGAATACGACAAGTACGACTTCTTCTTCATTCACTTCAAGTACACTGACATGTACGGTGAGGACGGGAATTTCGATGCGAAGCGCAAAGCGATCGAAGAGCTGGACGCAGCGTTGCCGGTTCTGCTGCGCAAGAAACCCGATGTCCTGGCAATCACCGGAGACCATTCCACGCCGTGCGCGGTCAAAGGCCATTCGTGGCATCCCCAGCCGGTGTTGCTTACCGCTTCGTGTTCCGGCTCCGACAAGCTCGAGCGCTTTACCGAGACCGGCGCAAATCAGGGATCACTTGGCGTGTTCCCGGCCAAATACCTCATCCGCCTGATGCAGGCCAACGCCAAGATGTTTGATAAGTTTGGGGCGTAAGACGGTAATGGGTCCTTACTGCGGCGGCGTTCGTGATGCGGCTCCAAGGCGCATTGTAGCGGAGATAAAGCGGCAAATAGAGAGCGGCGGAATACGCCGCACTCCACACGCTTCGCGAATACCGCAGCCTGTGCATTTAACGGGGCTTGGGAGGAGTTCGTTGCAGCAGCGCAGGCTGCGAGAACTCGCCGAACGCTGGTCCTCGCGAAGCGTGTGGAGTGCGCGGTATTCCCGCGCTCTTAATTTCGCCACCGTCTCTACTTCTTGGATTTCTTGGGCTTCGCCTTAGCGCGGGCGCGCGGCTTCGACGCGGCCTTCTTGGCCTTGCCGTTCTTATTCACCGGCGTCGGTTGCGCGGCGCCTGCCATTGATGGCGGCGCAGCGGATGCAGCCGTGCCAGCCGGCGATGCCGGCGGCGGTTTCGGCGCGGTCTTTTCGTGGATCACTTGCCGCACCTGGTCCATTTTCTGATCCAGCCCATCTTTAGCTTTTTCCAGGCCTTGTTGACTCAGGTCTTTGGCCTTTTCAAATCCCTGTTGGCCCAGGTTGATAACATCAGCCAGGATCGAACAACTCTTCTGGATCCCGCGCGCATACGAACCATCCGTCAGCTCAATCCCTCTGGATTTCAGAAAGCCGCTCAGGTTCTCGAACAACTCATCTTTGGATAACGGTTTCATAAATCTGCCTTTTCGGCCATCATCGCAAACCTGCCCAAGTCACGCAATTATACACAAGGGCGCGTTTTGTAGCCGCCTCGACTGCCTCACTGCTGCTCATTATCGCAACCGAACGACAATTGGTTGCCGTCAGGATCGAAGACCACGAAATCTCGCATAATCTCGCATCCCGTACAAGCGGTCGCCCGGTTCACTCCTGGGCTTTGCGCCAGCCGCTTTGATCTGCGCGAAATAATCGTCCACCTCATCGCAGATAATATAGGCGTTGCCTCCGCCGATGCGCGGACCGTAGTCGCCCGGCGGGCAAATGTGGATCTCGCACTTCCCCATCTTCAGCCCCACATACGTGCCGTACCTGAACGCCTGAACAAATCCCATTACCTCGGTATAAAAGCGAACCGATGCCTCAACATCATTAACGTGGAAAACGGGGATGGTAGAAATAGGAGTCATGGTTTGATGGTCAAATAATCCGCCGGCGCTCTGCATCTTTGCGCAGTGGGTGGTCGGGAGAAAACTGGCCCAGCAGCTCTTTTCGACAGTCTATTGCGCGCTGCTTTTGGTCCTCAGCGGCTTTCTGCCAGACCGGCAGCTCTTCGAAACGTTGATAGGTCATAAGGGCTCAGGGCGTCTTCCGGATGTGCGGATAAATACGCTGAATATCGTCGCTTGACAACATGTATGGCGAAAGGGCCTACTATTGCCTTGGAGCCAGCTGCTCCTTCAGCAGCTTCTCAATCGCATCGGCGGCAAGCGCGTGTGCGTATTCATTGGGATGAGCATCCAGCGGGTTGACGACCAGCTTCGCAGGTAGGAGGTCGCGGTAGATGGATAAGAGGTCGAGATGGGGCACCTTAGCCTGCTGCCAGAACTGATCCAGTTGTTCGTGCACCGGGGCGTATTCGTAATTTGGACCGAGCGCGTGAAAGAACGGAAACGTAACCACGGCCAGGTGCCCGCCTTGAGACTCAACCAAGTCGCGCAGGGTGAGCAGTCGCGCTTGCTGTTTTTGCCAGAGCGGCCCCTGATAGGCTCTTAGCACAAACGGATAGTACTGCCGCATATAAGGGTTCCGGGAGCGGCTGAGCCGCGCGTAAATTGTATTGATAAAGTAGCTGTTCC
Organism: uncultured Verrucomicrobiota bacterium; assembly: GCA_964623885.1. Classification (GTDB taxonomy): domain Bacteria; phylum Verrucomicrobiota; class Verrucomicrobiia; order Limisphaerales; family UBA8199; genus CAZUVM01. The sequence continues at coordinate 49,611 of CAZUVM010000150.1, read as the reverse complement.
GTTGGAGCCAATTCCCTTGATCGGCTTGCGCGTAAATCTTGCGCGCCGCGGCGATCCACTCCGGGATCATGTCTGAAATGTCGTTCAGGCAGTAAACCAGCACGACTTCATCGAATTGGTATCCATCCTTGATGCCCGCCCTTACGCAATCCAATTCATCGCCCGTATCCCAACCCGGCGCGGCAAGCATATGGATTTCCCACTCGGGATGCCGGCGACGAAGCAAGTTGGGAAACCGGCGCTCGATATCCTTGATTCCGTGGCCGGCGGTGAAAGAGTCTCCCAGGAACGTCACGCGCCGTTTGCCCGGCTGGCGCCGCGGCGAATAATCCATGTCGTCGCGATAGCCTTGGGCGTTTCTGTGCCAATGCCGTTGGGTCCAAAGCCAGCTCACCTTGGTGTACATCAGCGAATCCGTCGTATCGTAGATGAAGCGGTAATAAATCTCGCCTCCAAGCAGAAGGCCAGTGGCGAGCAACAGGAACAGCAGAAGGTTGCCAAATAACAAGTGCGACAACCCCGGCTTGAGTTTATGGTCGCGGAGGTGACGCACCAGTCGCAGCAACCCGAAGGCGCAGATCAACGGCAGCAATGCGAACAACCCCAGAACTAAGTTTTCATCGGTCACGTGGATTTGGGGACAATGGCGCCTTAGCCGGTTCGGGACTTGGTCCCGGCAATGGTTGCGGGGCGCGAAGCTTTTTGTAGATCCATGTTTCCAGCGGACGCAGCGGGCGCAGCCAGCGATAAATCCTTGGCGAATAAATCAACCAAATCCGTACCACCGAGAGGAACATGGTGAGAGAGGTGCGGAACAAAGTCACTTTCGACCCGATTTTGTCGGTCCATTCGGTCGGAACTTCAAGGATGCGGAAGCCGGCGCGTTTCAGCGAGTAAAGGAGGTTGATGTCGAACGCCATATCCGCGATCCGCAAGGTCGAATGGACGGTCTCGACCGCCTGGCGTCGCATGACCTTTGCGCCGCACTGGGTATCGCGAATGTGCATTCGGAACAGCAGCTCAACGATGAAATGGAACACGCGGCTGGCGAACTGGCGATTGCTGGTTTGCTCGACGTGGAGGACTGCGCCGGGCAGCCAACGCGAGCCGATAACACAATCGGTTGGCGAGATATGCTTAACGAGATCGTGAAACGCAGCGGGCGGCGTGGCACCGTCGGCATCTACGTAGCCGATCAAATCAGCCCGTGGCGCCAGCTTCAGCCCCTCGATCAGGGCGCCGCCCTTGCCGATGGCGTCGGCGAATTCCAGCGCGCTGATGGTTGGATATTCCTGGGCGACGCGCTGTACTACCGCCAGCGTATTGTCGCGGCAGCCATTGAGCACCACCACGAGTTGGAATTTGCCTGCATATTGCTTTTGGAAGTACTGGGCGTAATCCCGCAAAACCGGTTCGATGCGGCTTTCCTCATTGTAAGCCGGGATCAGCAGCAGCAGGCTGGGTTCGCTCACACCGGCCATTTATAGGAAAATGGGGCGAAAGGCGAGGCGCAATGGCAGTTCAATCGCCTCAATCCCCCAGCAGTTTCTTAAGCGTGTCGCGAGCTTTATTCTCGCGCGAATGTTCCTCCGCAGGCGGAACATACTCGCGGCGGACCATGTCGAAATATTCGCAATAATTGGCCAGGTGTTTCTCTTCAACGGGATCGGCCCGGCGGTCGCGGCATTGATACGCCACAGTTCGGTCATAGTTCAGGCAGTTCAGGCACACCTTCAAATCAGCCCCGCAAATGCAGCTTTCCGAGCGCCCCGGCAAGCCCGGCAGCTTGTATTCCCGGCCGCACTTCCAACAATGTCGCGTTATCGCCATGCGAAGAGTTTAGGAAATCCAGGGCCGGTTCGCCAGCTAAACGCGGATGTTCAGACCAAATCCGAAGCCCGAACATCGAATCCCCGAAGGAAGACCGAAGTCCGAAACCCGAAAAGCGAATTGTCAGGTCCGATTCGGATCGAGCTTTGGCTTTTTTCAGATTCCAGCCGCCCCGATTCGGCCTCGAAAGACTTTTGTAACCGGCTTTAGCTCGCCTCGTTAAACAGGAACGTGTTAACTTCCCCGCGCAATTATGGATTACGAAGCCGTTATCGGCCTGGAAACGCACGTTCAGCTCAAAACCGAATCCAAGATGTGGTGCGGCTGCGCCAATGAATTCGGCGCGCCACCGAACACAAACGTGTGTCCGGTGTGCCTTGGCTTGCCGGGCGTGCTCCCCGTTGCGAACGAAGAAGCTCTATGCCTGACCGCGTTGACCGGTCTGCTGCTCAATTGCACGCTCAGTCCTTATGCCAAATTTGACCGGAAGAATTATTTCTATCCGGACATGCCGAAGAACTACCAGATAACCCAATATGACAAACCCTCGACTCTGAACGGGTATGTGGATTTCGAGTTTCAGGGCGGCATTTCCCGAGTGCGCATCACGCGCGCGCATCTGGAAGAAGACGTAGGGAAGAATTTCCATTTTGAACGCCAGAGCGGGGTGGATTTCAATCGCGCCGGCGTGCCGCTCATGGAAATCGTTTCGGAGCCCGACTTGAGCAGCGCTGATATGGCGTACGAGTATCTGAATGCGCTTAAGGACATACTTGTGTACGGCGGTGTCAGCGACTGTGACATGGAAAAAGGCATGGTGCGCTGCGATGTGAATGTGAGCGTGCGGCCCAAAGGCCAAACCGAGTTGGGCGCCAAAATCGAAATTAAGAACATGAACAGCTTCAGTGGGGTGCGCAAAGCGCTCGAGTACGAAATCCCGCGCCAAATTGAGGTGCTGCGGAGCGGCGGCAAGTTGATTCAATCCACGCGGCGTTGGGACGATGTCGCGGGCATTACCGAAGAGATGCGCACGAAGGAATACGCGCACGATTACCGCTATTTCCCGGAGCCGGACCTGATGCCGTTCCAGCCGACCGAGTCGTGGCTCGAGGCGGTGTCCCGGCGTGTGGTGGAGCTGCCGCTGACGAGGAAACGGCGGTTCATGGGGGATTACCAACTCACCAAGGACCAAGCGGATGCGTTCAATGATGACCGCGATGCCGGCGCCTACTTTGAAGAATGCGCACGGGAGATCCTCGCAAAAAACATGTCGCCTGAAGAGAAGCGACGTGAATTGAGGGCTACCGCCAACACCATAATTCAACGCTGGCGGCCAAAAGTTCAGTCAGAAGGTTTAACCTGGTCGGGTTTTCCAGTTTCTACGACGGGAACTGTCGCGGCTAGCGGCTCGTTCGCACGCGGCGAAATGAATTCCTCCGCGTATCAAGTCGTCACCGATACAATGATCCTCAGGGCTCAGAGTGACTACCGGATTGTACTTAATGACCTTGGGTTGGCACAGGTCAGTGACACAGGCGCGCTCGAGCAATTCGCCGACCAAGTGATTGCTTCCAATCCTGGTCCCGTAGCCGATTTCAAAGCAGGCAAATCTGCCGCTCTCAACTTCCTTAAGGGCCAGGTCATGAAACTCAGCAAGGGCAAGGCGAATCCGACCTTGGTGGGAGAGATCCTGGAGAGGAAGCTGAAGGCATAACAGGAGCAAGGCCGAAATCCGAAGACCGAACCGCCGAACGAAGGCCGAAGCTCACATCTTGCAGGCAAAGGCAGTTTATTGATTACTGGCGCTCGTACTCTCCCTTATTGACCCGCTTCAACACGGTGAACCCGGCCTTTTTGGCGTCGGATATGGATAGTGTTTTTGGCGAGTTAAAGGTGGACCAAACGCGGCGCACTGGCTTTTTGCAGGCCGGGCACTGCGTCAGGGACTTTGCCGAAAGCGGGCGCACGAGCGTAAAGCGGCCGCCGCAAACTTTACAGTCGCCTTCGCAGAGTTCGTATTCGTAGAGGGGCATTGCCTAAATTTAGATCTTTGATTTGGGATTTTGGATACCTGAAATGGGGCGCTGGTCTGACCGCCAACCGGACAATTCAATACCATAACTCCGAGTACTGCAGCTCAATCAAAAATCAAAAATTAAAAGTCAAAAACTATGCCTTCGGCGCGCCGCCTTTCAAGAAGGGACTGAACAAATCGATGGGCACGGGCAGGAACGTGGTCGTGTTATGCTCGCTGGAGATCTCGCGCATCGTTTGCAGGAACCGGAGTTGGAGAGCAATGGGCTCCTTGCTGATCATGGCGGCAGCCTGCACCATCTTCTCAGCAGCCTGGTATTCGCCCTCGGCATTGACGATCTTGGCGCGGCGTTCGCGTTCGGCTTCGGCCTGTTTGGCCATCGCCCGTTTCATGCTGTCCGGCAGTGACACATCTTTGACCTCGACGGCGGTGACTTTGACGCCCCAGGGCTCGGTTTGGCGATCGATGATTTCCTGCAATTTGATGTTGATGGCTTCCCGTTGGGAAAGCAGATCGTCCAGCGGTGCCTGACCGAGAACGCTGCGCAGTGTGGTCTGGGCAATGAGCGATGTGGCTTTCCAGAAGTTCTCCACTTTCACGACCGCCGCGATGGGATCGACCACCCGAAAATAAACCACGGCGTCGACCGTTACGGGCACGTTATCGCGGGTCATGACTTCCTGTTTGGCAACGTCGATGGTCACGACGCGCAGGTCCATTTTTACCATTCGATCCACCACCGGGATCAGCAGGATCACGCCCGGGCCTTTTGCGCCAAGCAGTTTGCCCAGTCGAAAAATCACGCCGCGCTCGTATTCGCGCAGAATCCGCAGAGCTTGCGGCACGACGATGGCAGCAAGAACGAAAATGACTACCAGCGTGGGAACGATGGTGAGGGCTTTGTTTATTGGATCCATAGTGGTGGTTCGGTGGGTGATTAATGGATTAGTGGAGTGATGGAGCAATAGGTGCTGGAAGGGACGCCGTCCCCGGCGTCCCAATATCAATACCAAAACTGATGCCAATTAACTTAGGGATTCGCCGCAGAATGTTGACTTGCGACACCTTCATGCTGGTTTCGGTTTTACCTTAAGTGTCAGGCCGGTGATCCCGACGATCTCGACTGATTGACCGGGCTCAACCGGCATGTCGCTGACGGCATTCCAGTATTCCCCTTCAACAAAGACACGGCCGGATGAGTTGTCGATTCGGCTTATCGCGGCGGTGGTTTTGCCCAGCATGGTTTCGCGACCGGCACGGATCGGCAGAAACTGGGCGCGCAACCCGGCGCCCACTACGAACAAGAAAAACGCAGCCGTTAGCAATGTGGCGGGAATGATATAGGCCAGCGACAATTGAAACCCCGGCTCGGAGCGGTTGAATAACATCAGCGCTCCCAGGAAGAACGAGATGACGCCACCAAAAGTAAGGACACCATGTGTAGGCGCATAGATGTCAGCGATGAACAGCAATACGGACAGGCCAACCAACGCCAGGCCGGCGGCGTTAACCGGCAGCACGGCGGCCATGTAAAGCACGAGGATCAGCGCAATTGCTCCCACGACGCCCGGCAGGATCGCGCCGGGACTGCTCAACTCACCAATGATGCCATAAATCGCGAGCAGCATCAGGAACAGCATCATTTCGGGGTGCGAAAGGACTCGTAGTATCTGCTCCCGAGTGGTCATAGGCAAATCGGTGATCGCAGCCCCCGCGGTCTTCAGCGTGTGGCCATTAATCTCACGTCCGTCTAATTGCGCGAGCAGGTCGGTCGTGTTGGTGGCGATCAAATCGATGACCTTTAATCCCAACGCGTCCGTTGCCGTGACCGATTTGCTCTCGACCACCGAAGATTTCGCCCATTCGATATTACGGCCGCGTTTTTCGGCAATGGAGGCGATGTAGCTGCTGGCAAAGTTCTCCAGCTTCTGCTTCATGACATCGTCAAGCTTTTCGACCCCGCCGGCGCCTACCTCGACCGGGTGTGCCGCGCCAATGCTGGTTCCCGGGGACATGGCCGCGACATCCGCCGCCATGGTGATGAAACAGCCCGCGCTGCCCGCCCAGGCACCGGCCGGGGCTACATACACGACGACCGGAACGCTGGAGGCGTAGAATGTTTTAACAATCTCCTCAGTTGCCTGCAACGAACCGCCAGGCGTGTCGAGCTCGACAATCAGGCAAGCTTCGCCCGTCTGGCCGGCATGAGCTACCGCGCGGGCCACGTAATTGGCGGTGGCAGGCCCGATTGCGCCGCTTACTTGGATCCGCCCCACCTCTGCCGCCTGCAGCCGATCAAGGCCAAAACCGGCCAGCACCGCACAGAATACCGCGAGCTGACGCCACATATTGCCCACCACTGCATAGTAGCAAACCCTGGACGTCGCGCAAAGTTAAATCAGGAGCTTTACTCCTCCGGCCCTAAATTCTTCAACTCGTCTCGCACCTTGGCGGCACGTTCGTAATCTTCGCTCCGGACGGCCTCGGTCAGCGCGCGTTCGAGTCGTTCGCGCCGCGACAGGGGGCGCTTGGCACGGATTTCGGTAAGCCAATCTTCCAGCGCCACGGTTTCGCCGCTTTGTTCGGCGGCTTCGGCCCCGGCAGTCTCGCGGTAGAAGGCGCGAATCTGTTCAAGGCCTTCCTCGACCAACCGGATCGCCAGGGTGTAGTCCTGGGCCTGGAGCGCTTGCGAGCCGCGCGCTCGAATCAAAATCATCAGCAACTGCGGCTGGAACTGGCGGAGCGACCAAGCCAGCTCTTCAGTTTCAGCGTGCTTCTCGACAAAGTCAAAAACCGCCAGGTTTCGTTCAGCGTCGCGAATGACCCCGGCGTAGTCTTCAAGCTGAAGCAGGCAAATATAACGATGGTGGAACTGCAGCGCTTCGAGCTGAAGCTTGGCGCAGTCTTCGGCTTTCAACTTGAATCCTTCATCGCTGCCGCCATGGCCGGCGACATGTTTATAGAGGCGAGCCTGGAAATACTCGTAAAGTGAGGCGTAACCAAATGGCCGCTTGCCGTCCGGACGGCCTTCCGCATTCATTTGCAACAAACCGAGGTCGACGCGTAGCTGAATTTTTTCTTTGCCATCCTGCCCTTTGAACCGGCGGACCACGACCTGGCCCGGCTGGTATTCCCAATTCTCGAGCAGCTGCGAGATGTCGAAATCCATGGGGCGAATATGTGGGTAGCCAGCGGCAAAGTCAATGAGCCCGACCGAAATTGCCGCTTGGAAAGGCGCAACTTTTCGGTAAGTTTCTGGTTTAAGTAAAAGAAGATACGGTGTATGCCACAATTCTCCTATAAAGCGCGCCGTCGTTCCGGCGAAGTGGTCGAGGGCAGCATGGATGTCGCGGACCGTTCGGCCGCGCTGCTGCAGATCGAGCGAGCGGGCCTGTTCCCGGTGGCCATCGATGCCGCCAAAGGCGGGGCCATCGCCGTGCCCGGCTCCGCGTCCCGGCAGAAGACCGACTGGCAAGCGCTGTTGCCTCCCGCTTTGCGCGAAGTGATGACGCGCAAGCGCAAGCCAAAACTCCAGGAACTGGCTACATTTACCCAGCAAATGGCCAACTTGCTGAAATCAGGCATGCCTTTGACGGTGGCGCTGAACAGCATGACTCACCTGGAGAGCAAAGGCATCTCCGCCGATGTCAGCCGCGAGCTGCGGCAGGACGTCATGGAGGGCCGCAGCCTCTCGGACGCCATGGCCAAGCAGCCCCGGATTTTTTCGGATTTGTACGTGAACATGGTGCGCGCCGGGGAATCGAGCGGCGCGTTGGTCGAGGTGCTTCGCCGCATGGCTGACCATTTCGAAAAGTTCGCCCAGGTTCAATCGAAGTTCACCTCCGCGCTGATTTACCCTGCTTTCGTAGCGGTGGTGGGCATCGGCATCATGTTCTTCTTCATGACCTACATGTTGCCGAAGTTCCTGACCATCTTTCAGGGCATGAACATCCAGTTACCGATGATGACGCAGATCCTGATTGGGATCAGTCACGCGTTTTCCGGCTATTGGTGGCTCATGCTCCTGATAGCGCTTGCTCTTTTGATCGTGTTCAAACGGTTCCAGGCCAGTACCGAAGGCCGGCGCAAGCTCGATGAATGGAAGATGGGCGCCCCGGTGTTCGGAAAGGTGGTAAAGCTGAATTTGTTCGGCCAGTTCTCGCGCACGCTTGCTACGTTGCTGGAAAACGGCGTGCCGGTTCTTACCGCGTTGAAAATCACCGAACAGATTATCCCAAACGTCATCGTCAAGGAAGCGATCGCCAAAACGCGCGAGGAGGTCACCGACGGCAAAACCATTGCTCAGCCGTTGGCGCGGAGCAAGGTCTTCCCCCAGCTCATGGTCGACTTGGTGAAAATTGGTGAAGACACTGGCGACGTCCCGGGCGCGCTGCAAAACGTAGCCGACACCTATGACAACGAGCTGAATATCGCGTTGAAGGTCATGATGAACATGATCGAGCCGGTCATGATCGTGATGATGGCCGTTGGCGTCGGTTTCCTTCTATTAAGCGTGCTTTCAGCGATGTTCGCCATGACTGCGAATATTGCGAGGTAAGTAAGGGATGAGTGGGTGTGGAGCATTTTATGACTATGCCAGCGTGACCGATGTTGCGTGTCGCGGATTGCGAGTTCCGTGTTCCGCTGCGCGGCATCCGCCACGGTTTCACGTTTCACGTTTCACGTTTCACGTTTCACGCATCACGCCCCACGCTCGACGTATCGCCGCCTTCACGCTCATGGAGATCATGATCGTGGTAGGCATTATGGGCATAGCGCTGACGCTGGGTGTGCCGATTGTTTATAAAGTTTGGCACCGCACGCCCATGGTGCAGGCCATCCGCGATATGCGCGAGGTCTGCAGCAATGCCCGCTCCCAAGCTATTCTGCAGGGCCGACCGGTCGACCTGGTACTGCATCCAAAAGTCAATCGTGTCGAGGTTTCGGCAGCGGCAATACCCGTGGCGACGTCTGGCCCCGGCCTCGTAACCGCTCCGGAAGCCTCGCCGTCGCCGACTCATTCCGGGTTCTCCGCCCAGCTCTCGGATCGCATTATCATCGAAACCCTGGACATCAACATGGCCGGCATTGAGTACAATGATGCCGAATCGGCCCGCGTTCGCTTTTATCCCAACGGCACCTCGGACGAGATGCGAATGATCCTGTTCGACGGACGCGATCGTTACGGGATTACGCTCGAGGTGACCACCGGGCTGTGCGATGTCGTCCCTGATCCTCTTCGCGCGTGGACCCGGCAATGATCATGAAGCGCCATACGCAATCCTCAACTGCGCTGCTGTCTTTGGCGAAACCGGTGTCGCCTCATGCTTCCCGTCTTCCGCACTTGAATGACTCCGCACTCCGCACGCCGCACGCCGCACTTCCCGCTTCGCGGGCTTTCACGCTCATCGAAGTGATGATCGCTTGCGGGCTTTTCTTCATGTGCACTTTCGCCATCCTGGCGTTGGTCGCCCAAACGCTGCGCAACGCTCGCGCCTTACAGCGTGGCGATGTTGATGCCGGCATGGCGGCGTCGCAGATTTTCGAATTGCTGAAAACCAACAAGCAGCCGGACCTCTCTGGCTCGGGCGATTTTGGCGACGCTTATCCGGATTTCAGTTACGAGTTTCAGGCCGGCGAATACATGACGAACGGGCTCCTGCAGGTGGACATTATCGTCAATCGCCGCGGCGCGCGGCAGCCCGTCGATAAACTCTCGATCTGGGTCTATAACCCCGACGCGAAATACCGATGATGAAACGTCACGCTCTTCGCCCTGATATTTCGCGCTTCTTGAAAGTACCGCAGGCCTTGGCGCCCGTCCGGCAGGACCCTGCCGTATCGCCGACTTCCAGTCGGCAGGGTATTCGACCGCGCCACCGCCTTCGCAGGTTGGAAACCTGCGATACAGCAGGCTCGGAGGCCTGCGCTACGGGGTTGGCGCACGCTCGACGCGCGGCGGCGTTCACTCTGGTCGAGATTCTCGTCGCGCTTGGCATTTTCTCCATGGTGCTGCTGGCGATCTTCTCTACCTGGACCTCGATTCTCCGCGCAGCAAAGGTTGGCACCGAAGCCGCAGCCGCGGTTCAGCGGGCTCGAATGGCTGGCCGCACGCTTGAGGAAGCGCTGGGCTCGACGATGCTGTTTGTCGCCAACCGGCCGTATTACACGTTCCTGTCCGAAAACGGCAGCGAGGGGTACCTGGAATTCACGACGCATCTGGCCCCTTCATTCCCGCGCAGCGGCAAGTTCGGCGGCCTGGATGTGCGTCGCGTCCGCTTTTCAATCCAGCAGCACGATGGGGATCGCCAGTTTGTTCTCCAGCAATGGCCTTACCTGATGGACATGGACAAAGACGAACAGAACTTCCCGCTCGTTCTGGCCAAACATGTCCGCGAATTCAAAAGCGAATTCTGGGACACCAAAACGCAGGATTGGATCGATGAATGGACCAAGACGAACGAACTGCCGGTCATGGTGCGTGTGACGTTGAAAATTGCGGAGAACGAGATTTCGACTCGCGTCCAGCAGCAGGTTTGCCGGATTGTCAGCCTGCCATCGATCGGTGTTTCGCCGGCTTGGCAAACAGCGGGCGCAATGCCGCCAGGAGGGCCCGCTTTCCCCGGCGCACCTGGCAATCCAGCCAATCCTGGGGCTAATCCGGTCAATTCGGGAAACCCAGGTTTCCCAAATAATCCCGGGTTCCCGGGCAATCCGCAATTCCAGAATCCCGGCGGAAATCCCAACTACCCTCGCCAATGATCCCGCGCGCTTCCGAAGTAACGCAGGCCTCCGCGCCTGCTGTATCGCCGACTTTCGGTCGGCAGGGTGTGCGACCGCAAACCGGCTTTCGCAGGTTGGAAACCTGCGATACAGCAGGCTCGGAGGCCTGCGCTACCCGGTCTCAAAGCGGTGTGGCGCTCGTGATCGTCATGATCACCATTTTTGTTCTCACAATGATCGCCGGTGGATTTGCCCTTTCGATGAAGGTCGAGACGCGGCTGGCTCGCAATGCCAACAGCGAAGCCGAGATCGAATGGCTCGGCCGTTCTGCGGTCGAATGCGCGCGTTGGGAATTGGCACAACAATTGATGATAAGCCAGGAACCTTACGACGGGCTCGATCAGGTATGGGCAGGTGGGGCTGGCGGGATTGGCACATCCAACAGCCCGCTGGCTGATTTCAAGCATGAGCTTGATACGCCCGATGGCGGTGTCGCTACATGGACGATCACGGACCTTGAGCGCAAGGCCAACATCAATAACCCGGTAATCGCCAACGAAGCCATCCTCCAGCAAACGATGATGGTCATTGGCGTAGACGCCGGAAGCCAAACCCCAATCGTCAATTCCATTCTCGACTGGATCACTCCCGGCGAAAGCCCCCGGATCCAGGGAGCGAAAAGCGATTACTATCAAGGCCTGCAGCCCATCCCCTATTATGCCAAGGACGGGCCGATCGACGACCTTTCCGAACTCTTGCTGGTGAAAGGCATTCGCGATTTGCCTGAGCTCTATTACGGCGGATTCGCCACCAATTACCAACCTGGCTATTTCAACGCGCAAGCCAGTCGGTTCGGCGGCACGCCCATGATCAGCGGCGGTGTCGGTCTGACGAACCTCTTCACGCCGCTATCCGACGGCAGACTCAATATCAACACTGCTTCGGCCGAGGTCCTCCAGATTATTCCTGGCGTAACTCCTGATATGGCTCAGGCTATCGTTTCGGCGCGCAACGGCGCCGATGATGGCAGCGGTCTCAACGGCCCGTACCGCACGCTCGACCAGGTCCGCCGTGTCCCGGAAGTGAACCTACAGGTCGCGCGTCAGCTTCAACAGTATTGCGATGTCCGCAGTCGCACCTTTGAAGTCCATGTGGACGCCCAGGTCGCCGGCTATCATCGGCATTTTGTGGGTATTGTGGGGCGAAACAACCCGCGCGATGTGCAGGTGCTGAGCTTTTATTGGACAGACTGAGGTGGTTGATCGGGGGCTTAACGTCCGATTGGCTATCTCACTCATGAGCGTCGAGCATTGGGCATTTTCTATTGTTGATTGGAGAACGAGGACGGTCCGAGGACGGCGTCCTACCGGCATTACAAACCAGCAGCACTTTTCCCTTCCCTTGTCTTTCCCCGCACGGTAATCTCGCGTCGTTCAGGCCGGTGCAGTCGGATTCAGCGCTTCGAGGCAACTCGCCAGGTCGTGGCCAGCAAACTAGAACCGACGTTCGAGCCGCTGCCATCGCCGCCGGGCGGCGCGGAGGCAGCCGCCCCTCTGTTGTTCCATCTGCACGAGGACAGTCCGCAAAAAGCCCGCGTCACCGCTGCCCAGCAACTTCTTTTCCCTACCAATCCGCGGATGATCTGCGAAGAGTTGGGGCTGAATTGGTGGGCCATGCTGAAGCTTTATGAAGATGGCTGGCTGAGCTTTTCGCCCGAGCATACCCTGCACCTGGACGAGGCGCAGGAAGCCGAAGTGCGGTTCATCGGTTCGCTCGTCCTGGCGGGCTGCGATCGCAATCTGTTAACGGTATTATTGGCCGGGCTGGCAAAGCCCTACGCTTACGACCTGCGTCGCCTTTACTTTGACTGGACCACCCACACCTGGCGGATCCTGCCCGACCCGCGCGCCCATCCTGAAGCCGCGTTCACCGACTGGCTCGATTTGCTCGTTCAAACCGGCGACGCTGCGTCGCTGACCGGAATCGTCGAATTGGCCCAGGACGCTTTATCCCGCGTCCGCCATCACGGACACCAAGCGGAGCCCAATGCAAAGCATCACCACAGCGTCACCAGTGATGGTGAACAAGTGCAGGGGTAAGTTAGGTTTTAGGTAGTTGGACCCTTTGGTTTTGAAGCAAAAACAAGGACATTCCCGTCCGGATCGCGAATACCTGTCTCGCGATTTCCCCAAGTTTGATCCGTAGGTGGCAGCGGGATAACCGCACCCCGCGCGGCGAACTCCGCATACAACGCATCCACATCGCTCACCCAAAGAAATGCATCCGTCATTCCGGCACGCTCCGGCTTGAACGATTGAAGATGAAGCCAGACGCCATCGCGAACAACACCTAGATAGCATGGGTCATTCTTGCTGGGATTGGTGCGGTAAGCGAACCTCTTCTCAAATCCCAGGACTCTGCAGTAATAGTCTTCGGATCGAAGAGAGTCGGACACGGCAATGACGGGAATGGCGCTGGTAATCATGATGGCTATACAAGGTTGTTCGGCTTCCGATCCATCCATTTTTCGACCCGGACCGGCGTATAGCGGCGCAACTGAGCGAGCAACTCGCGCGCATCCTCGGCGCGGATTAATGAGGCCAGATGTTCCTTCTTGAGAAAACGCTGCTCCGCCATGTGGTCCAGAAACTGGAACAGCGACATGTAATACTGCTCGATATCCAGAAAGGCGCAGGGCTTCGAATGGACTCCCAGCTGGCTCCAAGTGAAAACCTCAAAGATTTCTTCCAGGGTTCCGACCCCGCCGGGCAGCGCGACAAAAGCATCTGCCAGCTCGGCCATTTTCAGCTTACGATCGTGCATCGAACCCACGCAATGCAGCGCGGTCAAACCTTTGTGAGCAACTTCCCGGGCCACGAGCTGCTGCGGGATAACGCCCACCACTTCACCACCGGCGCTCAGGGCCGCATCCGCGAGCGCTCCCATCAAACCGACGTTGCCACCGCCATAGACCAGCGTGATGCCCTCCTCCGCCAGCAAGCGGCCGAAAGCTTCCGCCGATCGCAAGTACGCCTCATCCACGCCTCGGCTTGAGCCACAATAGACACAGACTGATTCAAGATTCATTGAGTGCTCAACAACCGCAGCAATTCCGTCTCATTGATTACCTTCACCCCTAGTTTTTGCGCCTTGTCCAGCTTTGAACCCGCTTCCTCGCCCGCGACTACATAATCCGTTTTCTTACTTACACTGCCGCTGACCTTGCCACCGACCGCCTCGATCTTCGCCGCCGCCTCCTCGCGTTTCAGATTCGGCAGCGTGCCCGTCAGGACAAATGTTTTGCCCGACAGCGGCCCGCAAAAGGAGCTCGTGAAGGTCCCCTCGTCGAGGTCAATCGAGTTGCTTTTGGCCGGGACCTTTGGCTGACAGGTTACTGAGGGTGGGAACCTATCGAGGAAGGTCAGCCAATGCTCCTCCGCAATTATTTTAGGCTTATGGCCAGCAGACCTAAGCAATATCGCGGCTTCAATTTTCCGACCGAAGCTCTCATGAGCCCATGATTGCGTGGCCAACGTACCGATTACTAGAAAATCTGTGGAGCTAGTCGGGCGCGATAAACAAGCGCCACCTCTTTCGTTCGCGGATTGCTCGCATTTGCCGCGAGGCCCGAAAATGAATTGACCTGTGAAACAAAAAACGCGTCCCTCGAACGTGATGTCCGGCGGCGGTTCGTCTAGTGGTAGACGGGTGGCGAGCTTTTCCGCCATGGGAATTTCAGGCCTAGCACCAAGCGTTCTCTCAAGAACCGTCTGCAGGTCGACTCTTTCCTCCTCAGTTATGACTCCGTCCTCCATGATGTTCCGAACGCGTCGGCCAATCACGTTGCCAGGCCACTCGTCAACCGCTTCTCGGTGCGTTTCAAGCCAGGTGTCCAACTGGCGGATTTCGTCCGCGCTGAGGTAATGGTCACTCAGCAGTTTTCGGCAGAATTGGAGCAGGGAATCCGTTGCGCCCTGGAATTTGCTATGCCAGCTAGGCTGGGGGCAGAGATCGTAGAATTTTCGAGTAGTTTCAATGTTCAGAATTTCCGGAACAGTACGGCCCAGAATCCAGTCCTTTGAGCCCTGTTTGCAAATGTACAGGTCCCGTCCTCGCAGCAGCGCCCAGACCTCTGCCGCAGAGTACGGACCCCGCGGTTGGTTGAATTCGTCCAAGACAAGCCAATCGCCGCGGATTTCGCTCATAAAAGCCGCTGTTGGTTGCCGTACTTGTTATCCTGTTTCAGACCCAGCATCGTTATGAACTGCTGTTCATTCACTTCCTCCACTCCCAGTTTCCTTGCTTGTTCGCTTTTCGTAGCACCGGCGTTCTCACCCACAATAAGGAAGGTTGTGGTCTTGCTGACCGAATTTGTAACCTTCCCTCCGCGTTTACGGATCTCTTCGGCGGCCTCGTCGCGGGTCATCGAAGTGAGCGTGCCCGTGAGCACAAAAATTTTTTCTGAGAAGGATCCTGAGTCCGAATCGAGGATTTCCTCACATAGGCCACCACAAGGCCATATGCGCATACTTTCTAGTCGTTCGAGGAGTCTTTTCCCAACATCTGAGTCGAAGAATTTCAAGACGCTGTCTGCCACAACAGGTCCAATGGCTTCGTGAATCCCCACCTTAAGCATCTGAGGTTCGACACGTTTCAATGTACTCCTCAACTTGGAAAGCTTAGTTCGAAGTTCTTTCTTGGTGTCCTCCTGTTCAGAATTCTCGATCGCGGCCTCAATTTGCTGTTCTTCTTGCTGGAGATTTAGACGCCGACCCTCCAGTTTCGCTCTCTCGGAATCCAGTTGGGTTTTCAATTTGGGGCTGCCTTTGGCGCGTTCGTCGAGTTCTCCTTTTAAAGCGAGGAGGCTGCGGCTGTATGCTTCCTCATCTCTTTTTTGCTGCGAAGTTTTGGTTTTTGGCAACTGGGATTTTTCCGCGGCTCTAGTATTCTTAATGGCCTGTCGATAATGCTCCATCGTGACTATTTCTTTCAGAATGGGAGATTGGGCCACATCGGCCAAGTCTTTGTGCAGCCGAGCGATTTCGTGAGCTGTCACCTCACCAATATTGATAATGCCCAAGGCGAATAACCAACGAGAGAGGGGCAGTCGGCGAGCGCGCTCGACCGCTGCTACAAGTTTGGCCGCATTCTTCTGTCCGAAAAGCCTCGGCTCGTCCTCTGTTCCAAGATTAAGTTGGGCCAACCTGTCTTGAGTTAGCTCAAACAGATCGAGCGGCTCATCCACTAGACGTCGCAGGACTAACTTCTCTGCTACGATCCCTCCTAGGGATTCTAGCTCCAGAGCCTTCCTTTGCGCAAAATGTTCAATTCGCCCCACTTTTTGAGCGGGGCACCCTGCAACATTCAAGCAACGCCAGGCTACCTCCTCTTTGTTTCCTGCAGACACCTTCTCCTTAGCTATTGGGCCACCGCATGCCGGGCATTTGCCGGCGACGTATTCGAAAAGATCGAAGGGTTGAGCTCCAGGAGGTCGTTTCGATTTTAGCACACTCTGGACCTCAGGGATGACCATTCCCGCTTTGCGAATCACGACCGAATCTCCAATTCGTATATCCTTCCGTTTGATCTCGTCTTCGTTATGCAACGTAGCCCGGGAGATTGTCGAGCCCTGGACGAATACCGGATCCAACTCTGCGACGGGCGTAAGCACACCGGTTCTCCCAACCTGTACCGTGATTGCCTTCAGGATTGTCTCAGCCGGGGTGATCCAGGGGATTGGTTTGTGTACTATCGCGTAACCAGGTGCCCGCGGTTTCTGCGGGATTGATTTCCAATCCGCCATATTGTTGACCTTGAGAACGATGCCGTCTATTTCATACGGCACTCTCGTCCTCAGGTCTTTGGTCTCGTCGTAGCCGGATACGATTTCTTTGTTGTAGTTTGCGAGCACCTCATCCATCCCCCTGCAAACTTTCCAAAACGACTGAGTGGGTAATCCGAATCTCTTCAGCGACTCTAGAACCTCCGAGTGAGTGGAAAAATCAATTCCTTCGCAAGCTCCGACGGCGTAAAACACGGCACTGATGGGGCGGCGAGCAACAATTTTTGGGTCGAGCTGCTTAAGCGTTCCGGCGGTTGCGTTTCGAGCGTTTGGAAATGGGTCACGCCCTTCGGCACCCAGCTTTGCGTTTAGCTCATTAAATCTATTTTTTGAGATGTACGCCTCGCCTCGCACTTCAAGAAGAGCTGGCGGATTCGCAAGGGTCAGTTTCAGCGGGATAGATTTTATGGCCTTAATGTTCGAGGTTATGTCGTCACCAAATCGACCATCTCCGCGAGTTACGCCCCTGCTGAGCTCTCCAAACTTGTAATGCACGCTAATGGAAACTCCGTCGACCTTGGGTTCCAACACGTAATCGATTTCGGATTTGTTTAGATGTTTCCGAATGATGCGGTCGAAATCTTTGAGCCGCTTTACTGTATTCTCATCCTGTAGGCGATGCCGACGCTCAGTATCTGGCTCATCCTTCTCGGTCGGCTCCTTGGCCGGCTCTATTTTTTCTAGTGACAACATCGGCACGAGGTGCTCGACTCGCGCAAAGGAACCAACGGGCTCCCCGCCGACTCTTTGGGTTGGCGAGTCTGGCGTAGCCAACTTCGGGAACTTCTTTTCGAGATCAAGCAACTGCTGGAAAAGCAGATCATATTCCGCATCGAGTATCGTCGGCTGGGCCAGCACGTAATAGGCGTGATCGTGCCGCCGGATTTCCTCGACGAGTTGCGCATGACGGACCCTGGCTTCACTAAGCGTCATGTGAAAAGTTGTACCGTGGCCTCCCAAAAATGCACGTCGAAAGGCAGCAGTGGCTTTACAGTCTGGTCAGTGCGTTAGATCGGGCAACGAATCGCAACAGAATTCCGGGCAGCAGCCAAATCTGCTTTCATCCTGTAATTCCTGTTCATCCTGTCCATTCATTGAGCCCTGTTGAGGACCCACGCCACCGGAAACCTCGCAAGCACAATTTTTTCGTAGGGCGCCTTTGTGCCGCATTCGTAGAGGCAGCCGAGCTTCTGGTCGGGCAAAACAGCCATGGAGGAATAAGCGGCTGGTCCCGGGTTCAGAACGCGGCTCACCGGCCACGTTGCGCCGTCGTCATAGCTCAAGCGCACTGTAAGATTCTCACGTCGCGTGCTGGCCGGATTGGAGAACAAAACGATCCCGGGTTTGCCTGATTCGGGCCACGAATACCGCAACAAGCTCGCCTGACAAACGGGCTCGATGAGCGCCGGATCCAACTTGACCGGCGACCAGTTCAAGCCTCCATCCGAGCTCGTTGCTACCGCGCGCAGATGCTTTCCGTGATACGAGCGCATATTCTGAAGCAAGGAACCATCGGCGCACTCCAAAACCGCTGACTCGTTTGTCATTTCCTCCTCAACGCCGCCCAAATGCCACGTCCGGCCGTGGTCGTCGGAATAAATCACATGCGAATGCGAGGGATGCCGGGAAGCAGCGGTGTGGTCAGTATGATTGGCGGGAATCACCAAGCGGCCCGCGTATCGGCCGCGCGTGAGTTGAATCCCATTGCCCGGGCCCGTGGCATACCAGCGCCACTGCGGCTGTTTCACTTGCTGCGTGATCTCGCATGGCGCCGCCCAGGTGACGCCGTCATCGCTGCTGTAAGTTATGAAAACACGGCGCGTATCGATTCCTTTGCCCGCGTCGATAGCGCGCTCGCTGTCTGCGCCACAGTTCCAGGTCATCAACAGCCAGATATCGCCCGTAACCTGGTCCACCACCGCCGTCGGATTGCCGCAGGTGTTCGTGCCGTCGGCCCAGACGATTTGTTGAGACCGCCATGTGAGACCGCCATCGGTTGAACGCTTCAACAACAAGTCCACCTGGCCACTGTCGCTCCCGCTGTTTTTCCGGCCCTCGCAAAACGCCAGTACCGTTCCTTTTTTCGAAGTGGCGAGCGCCGGGATACGATACGTGTGATAGCCGTCGATGCCGGAAACAAAAACGTCGCTTTGCTCTAAGGCCGGCGCCGCTAACGCGACGGAAGGAGCCATGATTCCAGCCAAGGCTGTGACAAGCCACGAAGCTGCGGCCAAGAAGAGACGGTTGCACCGGATCACAGATGGCCGTGGTTTTTCTGCACCGCACCTCAGGACTCGATATAGCCAATTCACAGCGATTTGGGTAAGTATCGTCCAGACAATCTGTTCCAAGCAAATCGCGCTTGAATTCCGGCGTTGAATTCCAAGTCTAAAAGATATGTGTTCGATTGGCCATGAATGATTCAGAAGGACGGTTTTGGACAAAGATTTAATGTTACGTTAATGGATCTTTAATGATTTTATGCGACAGTGTAGCAGTTAATAGAAGTTCGCATGAAAGTGCCCTCGCCACCTCAAGGCAGCGCGCTGTGTAGCAAACCCTTTTAGAATCTGCAGTGCCTATGAAGCCGCTTCAACAATCTATTCTCCTGACTGGCACCGCCTTGGTGCTGGCGTCCTGCGCGACTAAGCCGGGCACGGAGGAAGCGTATGTTCCGCCCAATTACAATCCGTCCATGCAGGCAGGCTATGTGTCGGCACCTAGTCCTGCCGCCGCGGGTGCGCCGGCGGAATCGACCTGGCCGCGCACTTTTGTGAGTGGCGACACCACCAACCTGCTTTATGAGCCGCAGGTCGATTCCTGGAACGGAAGGCAACTGGTCGCCCGCCAGGCGGTCGGCACACAACGCGCCGGACAACCACAGCCAACTTTTGGCGTGGTTACTATCGAGGCGCTGACGCTGGTCGACAAAACCAAGAACACGGTTTCGTTGGAAAACATCCAACTTAAGAGCGGGGATTTTCCGGCCGAACGAGCGCATAACCTGGAATACTTCCGCCAATTGAGCGACACCTTTCCCAAAGAATTGGCCGGGCTTCCACTGGACCGGCTGGAAAGCAGTTTTGTCGCGCCGATGCCAGTCCAAGCGATACCACAAAAACTCAACAATGCGCCTCCGAAGTTCATCGTTTCAAACAAGCCTGGCGTGTTAGTGTCCATCGACGGACCACCAGTTTTTCGACCGGTGCCCGGCACAGAACTGGAACGCGTGCTGAACACGCGCATGCTCCTGATCAGGGACAAGTCCGGCCAGGTTTATGTGCATGTGCTCAATGGGTACCTCCAGGCGCCCAGCCTGGATGGTCCCTGGACCGTTGCCTCGGCGCCGCCGCAAGGCGCGAGCGAAGTGGAACGCCAGGCTCAAGCCGCTGCAACCCCGGTCGACCTGATGGACGGACGTTCCGAATCCAGCACAAACCTGCCGCCGACGCTGACGCCGGCCACCGCGCCGGTCGTTTACGTCAGCACCGAACCAGCCGAACTGCTTGTTATTGAGGGCCAACCCGATTTCGTTCCGATTGCCGATACGCACCTGCTCTATGTGGCAAACACCAGCGCCAATATCTTCAAATCGACGGACGATCAGCAAACCTACGTCCTGAGTTCCGGGCGCTGGTTTCGCGCCGCAAACCTGCAGGGACCGTGGCAGTACGTCCCGGCCGATCATTTGCCCCGCGACTTTGCTGCGATCCCGGACAACAGTCCGAAGGAAAATGTGAAGGCCAGCGTGCCGGGAACGCCGCAGGCGACCGAAGCGGTGATCGCCAACAGCATTCCTCAAAGCGCCAAGGTCGCTAGAACCGAGCAAATGCCCAACCCGCAAATCGATGGGCCACCTCGACTGGAACCGATCGCCGGAACACCGCTCTCGTATGTCGTCAATAGCGGCACGCCCATTATCAAGGTTGACGACCAATCCTGGTATGCCTGCCAGAACGGCGTATGGTTTTATGCCAACTCGATAAGTGGTCCGTGGACGGTCGCGGCCTCGGTGCCGCCCGTCATCTACACCATTCCTGTCACCTCGCCGCTTCATTACCTTACTTACGTGCAGGTGTACGGCGTTACCCCGGATAACGTCTATGAAGGCTACACGCCGGGCTACTGGGGCACCGAAGTTCAGGACGGAGTCGTGGTTTATGGCACCGGCTATTATTACCCGCCGTGGGTCGGAACGGTTTGGTACGGCTGGCCCTACACCTGGGGTTTCGGCTGGGGCCCTTGTTGGACGCCGTGGTACGGTTGGAGTTTCACGATCGGGTTCGGCTGGGGCTACTGGTATGGCCCTTACGGGTGGTGGGGCTGTCATCCGCCACACCCGTGGTGGGGGCCATACTGCGGTTGGCACCATGGCGCGGTTGCCTGGCATGGGTCGGTGAGCACCGCGCGCAACGTGTACGCCAGCGGCTCTGCCGTCGGAGCTGCAGCGCGCGCCGGCGCCGGCACTGCTCCCCCGACACCTCTTTACGGCCGCTCCTATAATTCACGCACGGGCACCCTCGCAGCCGGTCAACACGCTGCCGTGCGGAACGTCTCCAACACAACGTTCACCCCGCGCGGAAACTCGGTTGCCGGAATGGCGCCTCATCAAACGAGCAGTGCGAACGGCTGGCGCTCGCCTCGAGCGGTCAGCGCGCCGCTGACACCGAGGTCTGGATTCTCCGGCTACGGCGCTGGCAGCTATTACGGTGGCCACTGGTCCGGCTCTCCGAGCTATTCGCATGGTGGGTACCCTTATGGCGGGCCCGCTGGCTCACCGCATGGCGCACCAGCTCCCAATGGTGCCGGACGCGCCGGCTGGACCGGCGGTGGCAGCAGTCACGGTAGCGTGAGTAGTGGTGGTGGCGGCGGCCACAGCAGTGGCGGGAGCATGGGCGGCGGTGGCGGTGGCCATAGCGGCGGCGGATCACACCGATAATCAAAACCCCGAATGGCGAATTCCGAAATCCGAATTCCAGAAACTCGAACTTGGGGTAACTCTTGAGTGCTTGGGTAGGACCGCCTCGCCGAGGCGACCGGGAACGGCCCGTTTGGCAAACGGTCCCTACCAAACTGAGGCATTAAGTTGGGCTTCGGCAGCTTTGTCCTTCGGACTTCGAACTTCGGACTCCCCCTCAGGGCTGCGCACCACTTCCTGTCCGTGACGTCTGGTTCTTGATCACCTCGCCGCCTTTCATCACGAACACGACGTGCTCCATAGCGCCGATGTCCTTTAGCGGATCGCCTTCGACCGCCACCAGGTCGGCGTACTTGCCGGGTTCCACCGTGCCGATCTCCTTTTCACGGCCCAGCAATTGAGACGCGTTCACGGTGGCGGCTTGAATCGCTTGCAACGGCGTCATTCCGCCGTGGACCAGCGCCCCAAACTCTTTCGAAACAAAATCCGGATCGTCGTCCACGCCATACGCGATTTTCAAATGATGCTTCAAGGCAAGCGCAAAAGCCGGCTGCTGCAATTTCAGGATCTCTTTGCCTTTTTCGACACTCGCCGGATCCGCGCCATGGGACGCGCCCACCTCCACGCCGTGTTGGAACGTAAAGAGCGTAGGCACCAGCCACATGCCTTTCTCCGCCATCAAGGTGGCACCTTCTTCATCTAACACTGTGCCATGTTCGATTGAATCCACACCGGCGCGGGCGGCGGCCTTGATGCCGGCCGTGCCTTCGGCGTGGGCCATAACCCGCTTGCCGGCGCGGTGCGCCACCTCGACCGCACGCGCCATTTGTTCCTCGCTTAGCTCCTGGACCCGGTAATCGCTGTTCGGATCCATAACGCCGCCAGTCGCCATCAGTTTAATCCAATCCGCGCCGTGTTTAATGTCGCGGCGCACAGCCCGGTTCACATCGTCCACCGTGTCAGCGAGATTAGGGCGTCGCGGCAATTCCTGATCGGGTGCCAACACGTCGGCATCGCCGTGGCCGCCGGTCACGCTGACGAAATTGCCCGCGGACACGATCCGCGGGCCCGTGATTAGACCTTGTTCGATGCTGTCTCGGAGCGCTAGCTGGCCGTAGCCAAGGTCGGCTTCGCCGGCAACACGCAGGGATGTGAATCCGTGATCCAGCCATACCTGCAAGTTATGCACGCCCCAGATTACGCCCTGGGCCGAAGACATGCGCAAATCTGCGGTGGCCGACTCATCTTTCGGATTTCCTAGAATATGCGCGTGGCAATCTGTCAATCCCGGCAGAATCGTCAGCCCGGAGAGATCGATCACCTGCACACCCTCAGGTGCGCTCGTGCCAATACCGGTTACGCGATCGTCCTCAACCATAATGACAGCATTGGTCGTCATTTCGCCGGTGCGCACATCCAGCAGGCGGCCGGCCTTCAACGCGATCCGTGCGGGGGCGCGCTTATCGGAAGCAGTTGAGCTCTCGTTTTCGGCGGCCCGAGCGTAGATCGCGCAAGCAACCGGAACCACCATAAGCAGACGCAGCATGCCTGGATATTTCATAAGGGACAATGAGGCAAAGTTAGCACGGTTTCGCCGACCGTCCAGATGCTCGATCCATCCGGGTGTGATTGCAACTGGGGGGCATTAAACCGTAGCGCAGCCGTCCCGGCTGCGAGTTCAAGTCTCGCCCCGATTTGTGGCGCCATGACCCGCAGGCGTAGATGCCCGTATCTACTTCCTGGCGGCCGAATTGCCTCCGGGTTGCAAAGCTTTGAAGCTCGGCTACTTTGTCTCAAATCCAATACTAATCATGAATCGGACATTGTGGGTTGTTTCAGCCGCCGTTCTGGCGGCGTTCACGGCCACGGCCCAGGACTGGGCCAAGGCCAGGCTGGAAAAATCACCACGGCATATGGAATGGGTAAAAGTCAAAAACGGCTCGCGGGAGGTGAACTGTTTTATTGCGTATCCTGAAGTGAAAGACAAAGCCGGCGCGGTTTTGGTCATTCATGAGATTTTCGGGCTGACCGATTGGGTGCGCGGCGTGGCAGACCAATTGGCCGAAGCCGGTTACATTGCCATCGCGCCCGACTTGCTTTCGGGGACGGCGCCCGGCGGCGGGGGAACGGCCGAGTTGGGAGGCAACGATGCCGTGCGCAAAGCGATCTCGTCCTTGCCTGCGGATCAAGTCACCGGCGATTTGAAAGCAGCGATGGAGTACGTGCGGAAGCTGCCGGCCTGCAACGGCAAGGTCGCGGTAGGTGGATTTTGCTGGGGCGGCGGCCAGTCATTCCGATTCGCGACCAATGAAAAAGATTTGGCGGCGGCCTTTGTGTTTTACGGGACCGGCCCGGAGCGGATTGAAGACATAACCCGTATCTCCTGTCCCGTCTACGGTTTCTACGGCGGCAACGACGCCCGGGTCACCTCAACCGTGACCAAAAGCGTGGAGTTAATGAAGCAAGCGGGGAAGGAATATGACCCGGTGACTTACCAGGATGCCGGGCACGGGTTCATGCGCGGGGGCGAATCGCCGGATGCGCGCGCCGGCGATAAAACCGCGCGGGAAGCGGCCTGGCAACGTTGGAAAACCAAGCTCAAGGCCGCGCTCGGCGGGTGACATAATCCGAATGCTTTGTAGTGTCTCCGATTTTAAATCGGCGGACGACCGCAGATGGCACGGCACCGGGATGAGCGCGCTTGGCTGCGTCGGAGCTTCAACAGGTTGAAAACCTGCGCTACGCGACGCGCGGCTCCGGACGGCAGATTGAAAATCGGCGCTATAGCATTGATCCGGCAGAGCTGGGGCCCTAGGGGAATGACCCCATAAACTTTTTTTGACTTATAGCTCAAATTCAAGCCTTGCGAGCTTCGATAACCAGGACGATGAGTTTGAGTGTATCAACCAGAGCGAGCACAGGATTAGCAACGGCCGATTTTGCGATATGAACACCGCCCCAAAAAGCGCGGGCGGCGCCGGCAGCAATGGCTCTGGACGGCGTTTGCGCGTGCTGTTCGTGGAGGATTCGCAGCCGGATGCGCAGCTTCTGACGCGCAGCCTGGTGCGAGGCGGATTCGCGCCGGAAACGCAGCGAGTGGATGCGCCGGCTGCCCTGGAGCAGGCGCTGACGAACCACGACTGGGATGTCATCCTTTGCGACCACTCGATGCCCGGGTTCAGCGCTCCCGAGGCGCTCGAAATCGTCAAGCGGCACCAGCTCGATATTCCTTTCATCATCGTGTCCGGGTATATCGAGGAAGAAACGGCCGTGGGGGCGATGAAGGCCGGGGCGCACGATTATGTTATGAAGGACCGCCTGGCGCGCCTGGTGCCCGCGGTGGAGCGGGAGTTGCGGGATGCCGAGGTGCGAAGAGCGCGTCGGCGCTCGGAGGCAGAGCTACTGCGCGCCCATGAAGAACTGGAGTTGCGGGTGGAGCGGCGCACGGCTGATTTGCGCGCTGCAAAGCTGAAGCTCGAGAACGTTTTGGAGGAGCGCCGCCGGCTCGAAAATGAGCTGCTGGAAATTGCGGAAAAAGAGCGTAGGCGAATTGGCTTCGATTTACATGACGACCTGGGGCAAAAGCTGACGGGAGTATCGCTGATGCTCAAAGGCCTGGAACAGCGGCTCAGCGGCGATGGACATGCCTGCCTGAGCGAAGCGCGCAAGATCCAGACGTTGGTGGATGAAGTCATTCACCACACCCACAACCTGGCGCACCATTTTGGGTCATTGGATCTGCGGGGAGATGATCTGGCCGACGTGCTGCGGGGTTTGGCGGCCAATGTGAAGAAGATGTTTGAGATTCCCTGCGTTTTTGGTGTCAAAGGCACGCTGCCCGAACTGCCGCAGAACACGCTGACACAACTCTACAAGATCGCGCAGGAGGCGGTCAGTAATGCCATCAAACACGGCAAGGCCACTCGCGTAGCGATTGATCTTTCACGGCACGGGGATGAGCTGATGATGACCATTCGCAACGACGGCTTGCCGTTCGCCGTGCCCGCCAGCGCCAAGGACCGCATGGGTTTGCGGATTATGAATTACCGCGCCAATACCGTAGGCGCTACGCTCGAAATCAAGCCGCTCGACAAAGGCGGCACGCTCGTGACTTGTGTAGCGCCGGTCCGGGAACCGCACCGTCCCACAAACCGCAATTCCCGAAGCGCCGCGCACCATCGGCGCGAGCCCGCCGAATCCCACGCGGACAAATAGCACCTAATCGTAATCTCCTCGCCCTCTCTTATTTCTTTCTCTTAATCGTAACCTGATTTTGCTCTCAATCCTTTGCCCTCATCCCGCCGCCGAATGCGTCGGTCAATAAGGAGTCAAGATTATGATTACGATTATGATCAAGACCCGATCAGGAGTAAGAAGCTGGGCCGGGGTTCCCTCTAGCAGTCTCGACAATTCGCGCGGGGTCTTTTAAATTTCGACCTATGGCGGAGACGGCGGTGCCAGAAGTGCGACCGGGGACAGTGCAGGTACCGGAGGATAAACCCAGGTCAGACCGGGAGCCCGGTTACCTGGTCATTTGCTGGAATGACCCGGTTAATTTCATGGATTACGTCACGCACGTTTTTCAGGTGGTTTTTAGATGGCCGCGTAAAAAGGCCGAGTTTCACATGCTCCAAGTGCACGAACAGGGCCAAAGCGTGCTGGCGCGGGAGAGCATGGAAAAAGCCGAGCACTACGTGCACCAGCTCCAAAAGTACACCCTGCATGCGACCATGGAACGCGACGAATGAAGCTCGTCCGGTCGTCCAAAAACTCTTTAGCTTTCGAGCTGGGCCACCGCGAAAAGGAACCGCTGTTGCAGGTGTTGAGGCTCTATCCCCGCATTCCGCCGGCTGCCCATCGGCTCAGCAAACGCCGCGCGCTGCCCGAGCCGGAAGCCAACCAGCGATTGCTCGAAGAAGCCCTGGCGGAACAACGCGCCGAGAACCAGAAGAAACTGCAAGCTTTGCTCAACGAAACGCGCCGATTCTCACCGACTCCCACCGGCTTCCGCCTCACGCTTTCGCCCGCCGACCTCGAATGGTTGCTCCAAGTGCTCAATGATATTCGCGTCGGGAGCTGGCTCAACCTGGGCGCGCCGGAAGATCGAATTCCGCCGCTGACGGAGCAAAATGCGCCGGACCTGTGGGCAATGGAACTGGCCGGCGCCTTCCAAATGCAGTTTCTGAACGCGATCGAAGGCGCCAAAAACTATTGATGAGCGTCGTGTTGCTGGATCACCGTCTGCGGTTTCCGGATCCGCGGTCGGCGAACGCCGAGGGCCTGGTTGCGATCGGCGGTGATCTTTGCGTGCCCCGGTTGCTGTTGGCTTATCGGTCCGGAATTTTCCCCTGGACGGTCGAGCCGGCAACCTGGTGGTCGCCTGACCCACGCGGAGTTTTTGAGCTCGACGGTTTTCACGTTTCGCGCAGTCTCGCGCGAGTGCTGAGGCAGGAGAGGTTTCAGATCACCTTCGATCGCGCCTTCCGCCAAGTGATGAAAGGTTGCGCCGCGCCCGCTCGCGGCCGGCGCAGCACCTGGGTGACGCCGGAGTTCATCGAAGCCTACACTCAACTCCACCGGCAAGGCCATGCACATAGCGTCGAGTGCTGGCAAGACGAAAAGCTCGTCGGGGGTGTTTATGGCGTGGCGATCGGTGGATTCTTCGCCGGAGAATCGATGTTCCACTGCGTGAGCAACATGTCAAAAGTGGCACTGTATCATCTGCTCGAGCACCTCCGGCACCACAAATTCAAACTGTTCGACACTCAGATGCTGACCCCTATCACCGAACAGTTGGGCGGGATAAACATTCCGCGCGACGAGTATCTGCGGCGGCTGGCGGTGGCCATTGCTCGCCCTTGTGAGTTTTGAACGACCACAGGCGTACATCGCTGGGGTTGATCCGTCATCATTGACTCATTCGCATCTCTAATACTAGTCCTTGACTTTAGACGGCCGTTTGTTATTGTCGCAGCATGGGTGTGACTCAGGGCAATCTCCTGATCTCAACTCAACGCGCTGGCTCTCCCCTAAAAACGCAATTCCTTTCCCGCATATGAGAACATCATTGTTCATTGCCGCTATCCTCGGCGCGCTATTGTCCGCATGTTCCTCAAAAACTCCGGCGACCGGCACTGCGATAGAACACGGGAAATATGGCACCGTCGCTTACGAAGTGCGGGTCGAATCCGACGAACCGGGAGTTCGGATCGAGATCAACAAAGTTTTTGCCGGAATGACGCCGTTAACATTAAAAATCTTTGGCGACCGCGACGGCACGTTCCATAATTTCGGCGAGCCAAATTATATTATTCAGGCCCTCCCTGACAAACCGTCCCAGCACTTGCAAACGAAGATCTTCCACAACGGCGAGGCCTTTGTTGGCGATGACAAAATCCCAAAACGCATTTACTTCGATATGATCCATCCGGAGAACACGATGGTTGAAGGCAAACAGGAGCCCAAGGGCTGACCTGGATGCAGAAAGGGCCATTAGTCAGAGAGATGGACAAACCGCAAAAGCAAGGAAACCTATGACAAAATTCTCGGCACTGATGACAACCGCGTGCGCGGCAGCACTGCTGACCGGGTGCGCGGCAAATCAACAATTCGTCCACATCCCGAACTCGAATGCAAGAGTCGAAGACCCAGCGAAAGGACGCATTTGTGTCGTGCGGCCTTCAGGTATGGCGAGCGCCTCATCGATGGAGATTTGGGATGGAAAAACGCACATCGGCAATACCGGCGCGTCGTCCTATCTCTTTTGGGAACGGCCCGAAGGCGAGGCGATCATTGAGGGCAAGGAAGAGAACACCAGCACGGTTTCGCTGTGGGTGAAATCGAACAAGGTGTATTACATATTTCAGCACCTCCGAATGGGCTGGTGGGCGGCCAGAAATGAGTTGGAAGTGATTGACGAAGCCAAAGCCCTGCCCTTGATCAAGAAATGCAAGCCGCCACAACCCGGCACTTGCAAGGACCACCCGGAGTGCCGGGGCGAAACGCCCAAAACCTAGCCAGGTGGGGCCACTCCCGAAGCTGTAGGGACGACGTGAGGAGTCTCTGAGCCATTTGAAACCTCAGCAAATTAGACACTCCTCACGTCGTCCCCTACAGTCGTAGGCGTTTTGGGAGAAGTTCTAGACCAGCTCCGGCTCCTCGATTTCGGCCGGGGCCGAAGTCAGCGGCGTGCCGTCGGTCGCTTCGGGGTATTCGAAAATCTTGCCTTCGTAATTGCGAATAACGACGCGATCCGCGT
Source organism: uncultured Verrucomicrobiota bacterium (assembly GCA_964623885.1). Lineage (GTDB taxonomy): Bacteria > Verrucomicrobiota > Verrucomicrobiia > Limisphaerales > UBA8199 > CAZUVM01. The sequence continues at coordinate 21,005 of CAZUVM010000150.1, read as the reverse complement.
TGCGACTGAGGACGTAATCCGGGTTGATCGGGACTTTGCCGCCGCCTCCCGGAGCATCGATGACATACTGGGGCACGGCGTAGCCGGTGGTGTGGCCGCGCAGTTGCTCCATAATCTCGAGCCCCTCACGAACGCTCGTGCGCAGGTGCGCCGACCCCGAGATCAAGTCGCACTGGTAAATGTAATACGGCTTCACCCGGCACATCAGCAGCTTCTGCACTTGCGCGCGCATCACCACGGGATCGTCGTTAACATGCCGCAGCAAAACCGATTGGTTACCCAACGGGATGCCGGCATCGGCCAGGCGACCCAGCGCCTCGCGGACTTCCGTCGTCAACTCGCGCGGGTGATTCGAGTGGATGCTGATGAACAGTGGATGATACCTCTTCAGCATCTGGCAGAGCGCAGGCGTAATGCGCTGCGGCAGGAAAATCGGGATCCGTGTGCCCAGCCTCAGGAATTCCACGTGGGGAATGGCTCGCAAGCGGCTCAGGAGATGCTCGAGTTTCTCGTCGCTAAAGAGCAGCGGGTCGCCGCCGCTGAGCAGCACATCACGCACTTCGGGATGTTGCCGGACGTACTCGATTTGCCGCTCGAACTCCGGATGGAAATCGTAGCCAGTTGCGTTGCTGACGAGCCGCGAGCGCGTGCAGTAACGGCAATAAGCGGCGCAGCGATCGGTCACCAGAAACAGCACACGGTCGGGGTAACGATGCACCAGGCCCGGCACTGGTGAATGCGAATCCTCGCCGCAAGGATCCGCCATCTCCCATGAGGCAGTGTGGGTTTCTTCGACACGCGGGATGACCTGCCACCGAATCGGACAGAATTCATCGGCCGGGTCGATCAGGTTAAAAAAGTACGGCGTAATGGCCAGGGCCAATTTTTGGTTAGCCAATGCCGTACCGGCGTATTCCTCCGGCGTCAACGTCGGCATCAGACGCTGCAGTTGTTCGACGGTAGTAATCCGGTGTTTGAGTTGCCAATGCCAATCATTCCAATCGGCTTCCGGCACATCCTCCCAAAATCCGCGTCCTGCTGAATGAAACTGTTTAAGCAAATCCAACCGCGCCGAACCTGGCGCTGGCGGCTCCTCGCTACTCCCCGACGGGTTCTCGTTCATGGTGTCCTTTGAAATAGACTAGCGCACTATAGATTTGAACCAAACCCTGTCAAGCGGGGGGTGATACGGGGCCAGGTTTCGACATCCAGGGCATTACAAACCAAGATCTTACGCTGAATAGTCAGTGTCCTCCAGGTAGCGATGTATGGGATCGAATATCAACTATGTTATTTTGTTTAGATCAACTTTGTTATTCTGTTGAGGGTGCCTCACCTTTGAGAAGAAGTTTCATCTATCGCAGTGCATCAGGACGCCGCAACCGGTTCACGCAGAATTGTTTTCAGCCGTTCCGGAGGGACTCGTCGCGGGTCGGACAGATAGATTTCATGGTGCGGTCCGCCAAAGTGCAGGCCCTGGCCTTCGGCGAATTTCTTCATCACCGCAATGGAATCGCATTCGCGCTCATAAGGTCCAACGTGCAGCATCTGGACACATTTACCTTCTTTCAGTGTTTCGAGCAGAACCTCTTCAATCTCGCGCGGCTTGTCTCTTTTTAGAAGCGCCGCAATTGCCTGTTTGCGATCCTTTTCCGCGATAAAATCCGGGGTCCGGATCATCAGCTTCCAACGCCATTCCTCTTTGGGGATTCCGGCTGGGTCGCCCTTGAAGAACCATTGGCCTTCGAGCTTGCAAACAGCGTAATCCTGCTTTCCCGCGAACTTACGGGTCATCTTAATCGTGAACGCCATCGCGTACAGCGCGCCGATACAGGCGGTGAAACGTTCGGCGCCGGGAGCGCCCTGGCCGGCGATGGCGAGGTACTGCGCGGGCTTGCATTGGATAAGAACTGGCTCTTGTCGGGCCGCGTATTCGTTCTTATGGAGTTTGTAGAGGTCGATCTTGTCGAGTTTTGCCATAATTTGTGTGAGTTAGAGGTTCAAGCGGTGCATACAGGTCAGTAAGCAAATCTTCCGGATTGGTGCTTTCAGGAGAATTCAAATAGACTTCGAAACACGGCGTGGCAGCGAGTTTGCGAGTGCTCCGCGGCAGCCATTGGCCGAGGAGCTTGGCGTAGCTCTCGCCGAGCTTTTCGTAGGCGCCGAAGTGGGTTATCACCGCGTAATCACCCCCTGGAACCACTTGCACTCCGATGTCGCTTTGCGGCTGAAACTCATCATCCACCGTTACGCACGCGTCGTAGCGGACCTTGTCGGGCGGAGTGACCGCCGGGTCATCATGGCAGATGCCGAGGAACTGATTGCCTCCCCCGAGCAGTCCTTCTTTCCCTAAAAACATGGTCAGTGCTTCCCACGTCGCTCCGACCTGATTGTAGGGGCCAACATGTCGCATAAAGGCTACGCGCATCGGCACGACCCGCTTGATAGTTACATTCATAGTTTCTCCTTGGGTTTTGAAATCTCCAACCCTCGCGTCAATTCGGTAGTGAACACCACTCGGCGCCGGGATTTGATGAGCACGCCGATACCGATACCGAAATTGGGTCGGCGACATTTTAAAATTTGCACGGAACGCGCGGGTGAAAGCCTCGTGCGACTCAAATCCCGCCTCGAGCGCAATTTGCACCACCGACATTTCGCTGAGTTTGCAACGCAACGCAGCGCGCTCCAATCGCAACCGCCGGATGTGAGAGGCCAGGGACTCGCCGATCATGCCGCTAAAGACATGATGAAAATGATGCGGGGCCAGACAAGCCAGGCTGGCAAGTTGCTCCAGCGGCAGCGGCTCATCCAGGTGCTGTTGAATGTGCACGAGCACCCGGAGCATGCGCTCTTTGTAAAACCTCAAGGTTGATTGTTTCCGGGCCGGTACCATTACGTGCGGCATCGTAGCTCAATTCGGACAACGATACTTGACTATTTTTGCGATTTTTTCCGCGCGTATGGCGTTCAACAACTAGTGTTCGCCAAGCCCTGGAAGTTGCGCGCCGACTCCACCTGGACGAATGTGACCGCACTAAGCCTGAAGTGAACACTCCGAAATTCTGGGATGCACTGGCTCCGTATCACGCAGCTATTGAGAACAATTACCTCGACAAGGCGAGCGCGCGTCGGCTCCTACCGAGGCTACAGGCACCGGTGCTCGTGGTGGGGGCAGGTCATGGGCTGATCGTTGCCGAGCTGCGGAAGAAAGGACTGCGCTGCGATGGCATCGACTTCAGCCGCGAAATGATTGCGGCGGCAAAAGATCGCCGCGGCCTTGACCTTATCCAGGCTGATGCCGCGGACCTGCCGTTCGAGGATAACGCGTATGCCTCGATTATCTATGCCACCGGCGTAATCGATTTCAATGGTGATGACAGCGCCATCCAACGGATGCTCACCGAAGGCATGCGGGTTACGAAATCAACGGGAAGGATTTTCGTTGCGTTTTACCGGCTCAGTAGTGCTCTTACCAAATTTGCGGCAGATGTCGGTTTGCTCAAAGAGAACGCGGTGTTGCAGCGAGAATGCCTCCGGAGCTATCTGTTGAAACCATGGCAAATGGTCGGTTGGATCACCCAATTCTCGGGAGCCGGGCCCTTGGCGAGTACGGTGCGCCTGCTTCGGCTGGCCGCACTGGGCTCGGTTCGCGAAAAGGCAATGACTTTGAAAATGCAGCGCATCTTTCGCGAGATGAAAGATCCCGAAGCGTTCATTCAGGTGGCGCCGGAGAAACAGCCGTACCGCGACGAAGTCGAGATCCGGCGATTGTTCGCGCGGGTCGGGGTGCCCCTGGCCGCAATTCGCGCATTCCCGACTTGTTGGATCGCGGAACTCGATCGTGCGCCAGCTCAAGCTGGCGTGACCGGACCCGGGGAGCGGTTTTGCTAATCTACACACTTCTTTTTTACGTGACATCCCTCAAGCCCGTGGTACTGGTCAGGGAAGTTGAGGTGAATATGGCCCTGGCGACTGAACCAAGTTCTGTCCGCAAGCTTCCGAACCGATCTGCTCAGTCGCGCACGAGCGCATGGCTATTGGCATCACTCGCTATGCTCGATTTGTCAGCGTGGGGAGACGGTTGTTTCGTTTTTCGATGGAATAAGGACATCGACATCAAGGAGCCGACGCAAAAGGCGATCATCGTTTACGATCAGGGACGCGAGGACCTGTTGTTGCAGGTGAAGTATGAAGGGCCGCTGGAGGAATTTGGCTGGCTTGTGCCGGTGCCGGCGTTGCCAAAAGTCGAGAAAGGGTCGATGGAGCCCTTTTACGAACTCAGCCAGCTTACACAGCGGCAACTCCAGCCGTTGACAGCGGGTCTCTCGCGGGGAACGGGCCTCGGAGGACAGGGCCACGTCGAGGTGATCGAGATCAAAACGGTTGGGGCCTACGAAGTTGCAATTCTCTCCGCAGACGACGCCGGCGGCCTCGGGAGCTGGCTGCAGGCGCATGGTTATTCAGTTCCGGCGGCCGGCGCGGCTGCGCTGGACGAGTATGTGCGCAACAGCTGGTTTTTTGTAGCCGCGAAAATCCAATTGGACAGAGACGTGGCATTCAAGCTCGTTTCGACCACGAGTCCGAAGGATCCGGCGGCGCAGACAGCAGGGCGCGCGGCGCTGCAAAAGCAGATGTCGAGCGGCGAACTGCATCCGCTCAAAATCAGCTTCGACTCGCCGCGATGCATCTATCCGCTTAAGGTGTCTGCTTTCAGCGGCAAACCTTCGAAGGTCTCGATCTATGTGCTCTCGAGCGAACCGCTGCTGAACAAGTTTATTCTGGATCAGCGCCTGGCGAAGCTAAGCGAGGAGAAGCGCCAAAACGATCTTAAATCCAAGCAGCGCGAGCAAATGGGCAGGATCGCGATGCAGAATACCCGGCGGTTAATGGCAGCATGGCAAATGTACCAGGTCGCACCGCCTGGCCGAAGCGGCTCGAGACTGCCGCGTGATTGGTCTATGGATGACCTTGAGGCGATGATTGCGGAAGACGAGCCGGTGCCGCCGCCGATGTATTCGGACGAGAGCTATTTCCCCGGCTCCTTTGCGCTGTTGCAGATGATGGAGGCAGCGGGGTGGGAATTGCGTAAATCCGCCAAAGTGCTCGATCGGTTACAGGGAAAAGATTGGCATCTGATTAAACAGGTTTACACCTTCACGCCGGAAACGATGCAGGACCTGGTATTCGAACCGGCACTGCCCGTTTTGGCGGCACAGTTGCCGCTGCCGATTGGCAGGGTGACGGCGCAGTATCTGCACTATTGCGGCGGCGAGGCCGCAATTCCAGTGCTTGTGGCTTCCTGCCGGAGCACGAACATCGTCGAGCGCATCAACGCCTCAGCGTTGCTGCAAAGCTTCAATGATGAACGCATTGTAGAGGCACTTTTCGTGTTGTTTAAGGATCCGGTGCCCGACGTGCGCTTCAACGCAGTCAAGGCCGCCGCGCCAAATTGGGATTCGCGGTTTTGCGATCCGCTTTCGGAGCTGCTGCGGGACCTGCACCCTCGCATTCGTTTGCAGGCCGCGCAGTGGCTCGCCCAGCACGAGACTAGGGAACGGTTGCCCAAATACCACGCCCTGCTGAACGATCCGGACCCGGAGGTTGTCGGGTCCGCGTTTCAGATTCTGACCACAGTCGGGCGGGATACCATCACGCGCGAGGAGGCGTTGCGGCTTCTGGGCATGCCGCGCATGAAACTGGTGCTCGGCAGCCTGAGCTTCCTCAGCGGACAATCCGCGTCCGTGCCGATGCAAATCTCAGCCTCGCTCACCTCCTCCGAGGCGGCACCGCTCACGACCAACCGCCTGAGCCTGGCGCGTATGGCAGGCTTGAAAATTCTCTACGACAACGGGGACGCCGAAGCCATCGCGCTCACATTGCCGTTGCTGCGCGACACCAACAACCTCGTGCGAACCCGCGCTCTGGGCCTGCTGCAGACGAAAACCGGACAACAGTTTTCGGCGGAGGATAGCGCCAGTTGGGAAAGCTGGTGGCGAACGAACAAATCGACTTACAAGACCACGGCCGGCCCGACGGCAACCGGAGGACTCGGGCGATAGGAAAAATTCACGGCATGTCTCGCGAGGCGAGCGGAGCCAGGTCTTTTCAGTTTGCAGACGCGGCCAGAAATCTGTCGAGGGCGTCTTTGGCTCGCGGATTGCCGTTGGTGACCGAAGTTTGCAGGACATCCTTCACCAGCCAGCCAACACCGTAATACTGGTGCCTGGCGCTTTGAGGATCGAGCGCCAGCGTCACGAAAAAGTTGACCGCCGGCTCCTTGTTGGCCCGTGCCGGTGCCGCCAGCGCAAATGCCGCCTGATTTTCCAGGATGTTCCAGTCGCGGAAGCGCAGCAGAAGGTTTAACGATTCATCGCTGCCGGCGGCCGCCGCTATGCCGAGCGCGTCAGGCGCGAAACCTTTCAGAACATCGCCCCGGTCTAGACACGTTCTCAATGCCTCCAACGCGTGAGTGTTTCCCTTGCCTGCTTCGTTACCGAGCACGGTGAACGCGGCACTCATGCGGTCAGCGTTAAGCCGCCACCGCGCTTCCTGCTTCGTGTTGCCGGAATATAACTCCTGCGCCACGCGCGCCAATTCATCAAGCGCCTTGAGGTCGCCCTCACTAATCCGTTGCGCGATGGACCGCATGGTTTCCCGCGAAGGAACTGTAGTTTCGGGCAAAGTCACTCCGCGAGCGGCAGTGTTCTGCCGGAGCATTTCGGCCACCATCTCGTTTTCGGCCGCCTCGGCGACAAATAACGGGTCGGCGCCCCCGTAATTAGTTATGTCGAGGCGCGCTTTGGCGTTCAACAACAGGCTCACCATATTCGTATCCCGCATTCGAACTGCCCAATGCAACGCGGTGTCGCCATTCTCATCGACGGCATCCACCGGTGCGTTGGACCGGAGCAATAGCGCGAGCATGTCCGCGTCGCGTATTCGGACCGCCATAAGCAACGGCACCTGTTTCATGTTGTATGATTGGAAATCAACTCTTCCCCGATTCGCGGCCGAGGGTGGCATGGTGCGCGGCGCGGTAATAGCAGCGCCATGCTCAACCAGCAACCGCGCCAATTCGTGGTTCCGCATTTGGATCGCCCAAACCAATAACGACATGTTGCCGTCCGGATCACTGACATCCGTCGGCGCTTTGAAATCCAAAAGCAATTTGACCATTTCCCAGTGTTTGCTGCGCACGGCTATGAGCAATGGACTCAAATATGTTCCCGTACGTGCCGTCGCGGGATTCGCACCGCGCTCCAACAGCAGGCGCGCCAAATTGATCCTGTTCCTTTCGACGGCATGGTAAAGCGGGGTGCCGCCGTAGTGATCCACGGGGTCAAGTTCAGCACCGTGTGCCAGTAGCACAGTAGCCACTTCAGCGCATTGTTCGTCGGTCGCTAAGCCGTACATCGCCATGTTGGCGAGTGGTCCGAGATCGAAAAACCTCTTCTCATTTACATCAGCGCCCTTGGCGATCAGGAATTCAACGGCTTCCTTCTGTCCACAAGCGGCCGCTGTTCGCAGCAAGCCGTCACGCAGCGCAAGCGCATCGACGTTGGTTGCAAATATCTGTCTGAGCAGCGGGACGTCGCCCCGTTCAGCCGCCGCAAAAATGACCTGATTGGTACCGCCTTTGCCGTATGACTGCAACGACGAGACGATCATCAGCCCGCAAAACAGAACGTTCCTCGCCTTCATGGAATTCCAGACAGGAACATGCACTCCCCAGGCTGGATTCTCAAGTGCGGCTCACTGAATCAGCCCGCGTTTGCGCAGCAGTGATTCCATAGCCCGGTCCATCATCAACTCGGCCATCGGGCGGGTGACTTCGTCTAACGCCGCGCACGCAGCCAGCAATTCCTTGGTGTTGCCCGTTTGTGTTTCCTTGTTTTCTTCGCCAAGCAACGTTTCGATCCGACGGAGCGCAGATTGCACTTGAGCGCGGTTTTCAGCCTCGAGTTCTTCGCCGCAATCAGCCAGTCCCTTGCGGGTTGCCGCCAAAAGTTCGGTCGCCTTAAGCCGCGCCTCGATCCATCGCCGCGAAGCCAGATCGTCAAACGCGTGCTCGACTGATTCCTCGACCATCTGCTGCACCGCTGTGTCTTCAACGTCCACGGCCGACTTCATATTCACGATTTTCTCCCGGCCGGTTTTGGTGACGCGCGCCAGCACATGCAGGATGCCATCGGCATCAATCTCGAACTGCACGCCCACGCGCGGCACACCGCGCGGCGCGGACTCGAAATCAATCGTAAACCGACCCAGGCTCCAGTTGTCGCGTGCTCGCTCGCGTTCGCCCTGCAAGACGTGAATCAACATCTGCCGCTGGTGATCGACCGCTGTGGTAAACATCTCACCCGCCTTGATTGGAATCGTCGAGTTGCGCGGGATGATGACATTCATCAACCCGCCAAAGGTTTCCAAGCCTAGAGACAAAGGGGTGACGTCCAGCAGCAATACATTTCGGAATCCTCCCGACAGAATCTCAGCCTGGATTGCCGCGCCCAGCGCGACAGCCTCGTCCGGGTTCTGCCCCGTATTGAGCTGCGGACCGGCTGGACGATGATATTCGGTACCGAGTCGTAAGGAGCCGCGCGTCTCTTCAAACTCGACGCACCCGAACAGATCGCGAACGAACTGCCGGACGAGCGGCATCCGCGTTTGCCCGCCCACAAGGACGACTTGGTCCAGGTCCTTTGGTTCGAGGCGCGCGTCGGCCAGTGACTGCAAGCAATGCGGCCGGGTGCGTGCGATAATATCGCGAGTCAGTTGTTCGAGTTCTCCGCGCGTGAGCTTATAGCTGAAACTGAAGTCAGGGGTCAGGAAAGGCAGGGCAATCTCGGTTTCGAATTCGCTGGAGAGCCTGATTTTCGCCTGCTCGGCCGCTTCGCGTATCCGGGCAAGCAGCGGTGCATGTTCGGGGTTAATGCCGGCTTGCTTCTTTTCAGTATCGATCTCGGGACCACCCGCGGCACGGATCTTTTCCAGCAAAAGATCGACGATGCGTTTGTCCAAATCGTCGCCCCCGAGCCGCGTGTTGCCGTTCGTGGCCAGAACCTGAAATACGCCCTCGTGCAGCTCCAGAATCGAGAGATCAAATGTGCCGCCGCCCAAATCGTATACCGCAATCTTCGAACGCTCTTTCAGCTTGTCCAGGCCGTAAGCCAACGCCGCGGCAGTTGGTTCATTGAGGATGCGTTCCACGGTGAAGCCGGCCAGTTCGCCCGCCTTCTTTGTGGCGTTGCGCTGCGCATCATTGAAATAAGCGGGCACCGTGATGACCGCGCGTGTGACCGGCTCGCCGAAATAAACCTCGGCGTCGTTCTTCAACTTCTTCAGGATCTCGGCCGAAATTTCCTCCGGCGTGCGGGCTTGTCCATGAATGTCGATCGTAACGGGGCCGGCCCCTTCGCCGCGCACAGGGTAGGTAACGATCATTTCCTCCTCGGCCACATCGATGCCGCGCCGGCCCATAAACCGCTTAACCGAGTAAACTGTTTCCTGCGGGCGAATGACGCGCACGCGGTTAGCGGCATGGCCGACCAGCGGCGCCGCTCCCGGGTCCGGAAAATGGACGACTGAAGGAGTCAGCCGCCGGCCCTCCGCGTCCGCTATGACCATCGGAATGCCCGAATCCACCGTTGCCACTAATGAATTCGTGGTGCCGAGGTCGATGCCGACAATTTTGCTCATGATCCTCCGTTACTTGTAATCGAGTTCATCGTGAATTCCACATTGAATTTGCGCCCAGTCCTCGATAGGTCTATGCCCAGATTCAATTCGCGCCCGAAAAATGCGCTGTCTTGTTACCGCCGGCCCCACTTATGAGCCGCTGGACCAGGTCCGGCGCCTGACCAATTTCTCCACCGGTCGACTCGGAACGGACCTGGCCAATTATCTCACGGCGCGCGGACACGATGTCACCCTGCTGATCGGCCAATTGGCAACCTGGCATGGCGAGCGTCGCGTTACCAAGGTCGAGACGTTTACGACAACCGTAAACCTAAGTGAGCGCTTGCACGTTTTGGCCGGGCAACAAGTAGCTGCCGTCTTCCATGCCGCCGCGGTGAGCGATTTTACCTTCGGCAAAGTCTATCGCCGCTCGCCTCAAGGAGAAATGACCGAGGTCAGCTCCGGCAAGTTCTCGACCCATGACGGCGCGCTGTTCGCGGAGTTGGTGCCGACGGGAAAAATCATTTCGCAACTGCGTACGTGGTTTCCACAGGCTCGATTGGTCGGCTGGAAGTACGAAGTCGAGGGCAATCGTGAGAGTGTGCTCCGCCTCGCTCGCGAGCAGATGGTCGCCTATAATACCCATGCTTGTGTGGCGAACGGCCCAGCTTACGGTCTCGGCTTTGGCCTCGTGGAGAAGGACGCAACTCAGCACCTGCGAGACCCCGAAAAACTATTTCAGGCGCTCGAGGCCTGCGTGTCTGCGAAACCCTAGTCCTGCTCCTCTATGTCATATTCCAGCAGCCGTCGGAATTTCCTAAAACAGACCGGAGTTCTCACTGCGGGGCTGGCGGGCGGCACCATGGCGTTGAGAGGTGTTGCAGCGCAGAGTCAATCTCCCTCCAGTTCTGGCAGCGCGGCAAAGCCCTGGTACCGCACTGCGGCGTGCTGGGGTCAGACTAACATCACCGAGATTGATCCCAACCGCTACGACATCGCATGGTGGCAGCTCTATTGGAAACGTACCGCCGTTCAGGGCGTCATTATCAATGCTGGCGGGATCGTCGCTTACTATCCAACCAAGGTGCCGTATCATCATATGGCCAAACAGCTCAACAACCGCGATTTGTTCGGCGAACTTTCTACCGCGGCCCACCAGGATGGATTGGCTGTGTTCGCTCGCATGGATTCAAGCAAAGCGTACGAGGATTGTTATCAGGCGCACCCCGATTGGTTCGCGACAGACAGCGCCGGCCAGCCGCATCGGTCCGGTGAGTTTTATGTCGCGTGCGTTAACAGTCCGTATTACGAGGAACACATTCCGGCCATCCTGCGCGAGATCATCGATCGTTATCACCCGGAAGGTTTCACCGATAATAGTTGGAGCGGCCTGGGGCGGAACAGCCCCTGCTTTTGCAAATACTGCCAAAGCAAATTCCATGACCGAACAGGACAGGAAATCCCGCGCGAAAGGAATTGGGATAATCCCCTGTATCGCGAGTGGATCAAATGGAATTACGAGCGCCGGCTCGACCTGTGGGACCTGAACAACCGTATAACTCGAGCTGCCGGCGGCCCGGACTGTTTGTGGGTCGGCATGAACAGCGGTTCCATCAGCGGGCAATCACAGAGCTTCCGTGATTACCGTGAGATTTGCCGCCGCGCCGAAATCATTATGCTCGACCACCAGGCGCGCAGCGACGCTTCCGGATTCCAGAATAACGCGGAGACCGGTAAACTCATTCATGGGCTTCTCGGTTGGGACAAGCTGATCCCGGAGAGCATGGCCATGTATCAGGCGGGCCGTCCGACCTTCCGTTTGACGAGCAAGCCGCAACCCGAGGCGCGGATGTGGATGCTGGAAGGCATTGCGGGGGGACTGCAACCATGGTGGCATCACGTAGGCGCCTATGGGGAAGATCGGCGAATGTATTACACCGCTGAACCGATTTTTCGATGGCACCAGGCTAACCAGCAGTACCTCCTCAATCGCCAACCCCTGGCCACAGTCGGCGTACTCTGGTCGCAACTCAACACTGATGTTTACGGACGCGACGATGCCGAACTTCTGGTTGAGCTGCCCTGGCGCGGCATGACCCAGGCATTAGTGCGCGCGCGCATCCCTTATCTGCCTGTTCATGCAGACGATCTCGATCGCGACGCTTCCCAATTTTCACTGCTGGTCTTGCCCAACCTCGCCGCCATGTCGGATTCACAAGTCGCTTCCGTAAAGCGCTTCGTGGATGGCGGTGGGAACCTGGTGGCGACGGGTCAGACCAGCCTGTTCACCGAATCGGGTGAACCGCGACTGGATTTTGCGCTCAGCGATTTATTCGGTGCGCATATGACCGAGCCTCATCGCGAGATGCAGGAAACAACTCGCCGGCGCAGGGCTGGTGACACGGCCCATACGTATCTGCGGATCGAGTCCAGGCATCCGGTGCTGCGTGGGTTCGAAGGAACCGACCTGCTGCCTTTTGGCGGTATTCTTGAGCCTCTCAACGTGGCACCCGGGGCCCAAGTTCTAACAACTTTCGTTCCGCCGTTTCCAGCATATCCGCCCGAGTCGTCGTGGATGCGCGAGCCGAAAACGAACATTCCCGGTTTGATTCTGAACACGACTGCGCGCGGCAGCCGCATTGCTTTTCTGCCCGCCGATTTAGATCGTCGGTTCGGACGCGACAACTTCCCGGATCAAGGCAACCTTCTGGCGAATCTGGTCCGCTGGGCGGTCAAAGAGGATGTGCCGCTCGTTGTCGAAGGACCGGGACTAATCGACTGTCAGCTATATCAACAACCCGGCCGCATAATCCTTCACTTGGTGAATCTGACGAACGCAGGGACCTGGCGCCAGCCGGTGGAAGAGCTGATCCCGGTCGGGCCACTCCACGTGCGAGTCAAGCTGCCGGCCAATGTCCAAAACGGAAAGCTGCGGTCGTTGGTCTCCGGCAAGCGAATCGCCGAGACCCGGTCAAAGGGTTGGGCGAGTTTCAGGCTGGAATCGATCTTCGATCACGAGGTGTTGGTGATAGGGTAGCTAAGCAGAAACCCGAAGGCCGAGACCCAGACCGAAAGAAACGCGAAATCCGAATTCCGAAAGCAGGTTAAACCCGGCGTTCTGCGGATTTTAGGTCTGGAGATTCGGCTTTCTTTCGGCCTTCGCCCTTCGAACTTCGGACTTCGACCTAGCTCAACCCGCCGCGACTGCTTCGGGCTTGCGTTCCCACCGCCGCTGCTGGCGCTCAGGCAGAGAAGTGTCCACCTTGGCGTAATATGTTTCCTCGCCGAACAACTCATCTGCGGCTTTCTGCAAGTCCTGGGAAGGCGCGACGAAGAATTTCTCATGCGTTTCGACGAAGATAATTTCCCCCGAAGGTCGCATAAAACACAGGAATAGCGGGCAACGACCGGGATGCGAGGCGACCAATTCGCGCACGCGCTCGAGGCTTTCGGGCTTGAGATGAACCGTATGCAAACGGAGATGCACCTGCTTGGTGAACCGGCGCGGGGCTTCCTCGAGCGGCATGATTTCCTGAGGGAAAAGCTTTGGCCGATCGTCGCCGGTGTTGACTTCGCCGATCACGAAGATGGCTTTGCCCTGCACCAATAACTCGCGATATTTTTCGTAATTCTCGTTGATGCAAAGCACCTGGACCGAGCCTTCGAGGTCCTCCAGAGTCACGAGACAATAAGGTTTGCCGCTTTTCTTCGAAATACCGTTCTGCACTGCGGCGATCATACCACCGAGCCGCGTGAGCGTGCGGCTGGACAATTCCGCCAGCGTTTTGCTGTTGGACAGGCAATACTGCTCCAGGATGTCTGCATAAGGCGTCAGCGGATGGCCCGTGACATAGAATCCCAACAATTCCTTCTCGTGTGCCAACAGTTCATGATCGGGCCATTCCGGCAGGTTCACCTGCGACGCCGCATCCGGAGTCGAACGATCTTCGAAAGCGCCGAATAGTGAGCTTTGACCTCGCTCGCGATCGGCAATCACACCGGCGGCACGCGCCAGCGTGCGCTCACTCTGGGCGAACAGGGTAGCGCGGGTTTTGCCGAACCCATCGCAAGCGCCGGATTTGATCAAGGCTTCGAGTACCTTCTTGTTGACTGAGCGGCCATCGACTCGCTCGCACATCTCCGCCATCGAGCCGAACTTGCCGCTGTCGTCGCGGGCCCGCAGTATGGCCTCGACCGCGACTTCACCAACGCCCTTGATGGCCGCCAGGCCGAACCGGATGGCTCCGGCCTGGCCAGGGGCGAAGTGAACCTGGCTCTCGTTCACGTCGGGCGGCAGCACTTCAATGCCCATCGCCCTCGCTTCGGCGATATATTCGCTGAGCTTGTCCGTGTCGCCCATGTCGTTGGTCATCATCGCGCAGAAGAATTCGACCGGATAGTTGGCCTTCAGATAGGCGGTTTGATAAGCCACTATCGCGTAAGCCGCGGCATGGGATTTGTTGAAGCCGTAACCGGCAAATTTTTCCAGCAAATCGAACACCTGGTTGGCTTTCGCCGCCGGGATGTTGTTCACGCGGGCCGCGCCTTTGACGAAAATGTCCCGTTGTTTGGCCATTTCCTCGGGCTTCTTCTTGCCCATCGCGCGCCGCAACAAATCCGCACCGCCGAGTGTATACCCGGCCAGCGCCTGGGCCGCCTGCATCACCTGTTCCTGGTAAACCATGATGCCGTAGGTCTCGCGGCAAATCGGTTCCAGCAAAGGATGCTCGTAAACAATTTTTACCTCGCCCTGACGCCGGGCGATGAACTCAGGAATGAGATCCATCGGACCGGGCCGATAAAGCGCGATCAAGGCGGTGATATGTTCGATCGAGCTAATCTGGAATTTCCGGCACAAATCCCGCATCCCGCCCGATTCCAATTGAAACACCCCCAGCGTGTTTGCCTTGTTCAAGAGGTCGTACGTTTTTGCGTTGTCGAGCGGCAAATTATCGATAGGCACGTCGATCCCGCGAGTCCGCTTGACCAATTCGCAAGTATTGCGAATAACCGTCAGCGTTTTGAGCCCTAGAAAATCCATCTTCAACAGGCCCAGGTCTCCCACCGGCCCCATCGCGTACTGCGTTACGATCCCGCCCTCTTCATCCTGTTTCAGCGGCAACAGGTTCACCAGCGGTTGATCGCCAATCACCACACCCGCGGCATGAACACTGGCGTTGCGGCTTAGATCTTCCAGCACCAGCGCCGTATCGATCAACTCGCGCGTTGCTTCCTCTGTCTCGTAAGCCTGCTTCAGCTCGGGCGACTGTTTCAGCGCCTTCTCGAGCGTCATTTTCAAATCGAATGGGATCATTTTGGCCAGTCGATCGCACTCGCTGTAACTCAAGCCCATGACCCGGCCGACATCGCGAACCACGGATTTCGCCCCCATCGTGCCAAACGTGACGATCTGCGCCACCGCATCGCGGCCGTACTTCTGGCGCACGTACTCGATCACGTCAGCCCGGCGGTCGTCGGCAAAGTCGATGTCGATATCAGGTGGGTTGACGCGCTCCGGGTTGAGAAACCGTTCGAAGAGCAACCCGTAGCGGATCGGATCGACGTTCGAAATGCCCAGCAGGTACGTAACGATGGAACCGGCCGCCGACCCGCGCGCCACGCAAGCGATGCCTTTCGCATGTCCATACCGGACGAAATCACCAACAATCAGGAAGTAACTGATAAACCCCGTCTTTTCGATGACTTTGAGCTCGAGATTCAAACGCGCCAGCAAAGCCTGAACGGCAGGGTCTTCTTTCACCTCGGGGCTTTGCTCGCCTGAAGCGGCGCCATTCTGAGAAGCGGCTACCGGTCTTGAACTTTGATTCTCTTCAAACGTTGGCAGTCGCTTCACATCGTCCACCTGCTCGACGATGAACTCATGCGCCTGCGCTCGGGCGTGAATCCCGTAGCGTTTGCCTAGTCCTTCGGCCAGCAGCTCCCGCAGCAAGCCGTCGCGCGTATGAGACGCCGGCGGCTGAAAAACCGGGTAATGTAGTTTGCCAAATTCGATTTCGAGATTGCATTTCTCGGCTACTTCCACGGTGTTCAACACCGCTTCGGGCACCTCGGCAAATCGTGCCTTCATCTCTTCCGGCGACCTGAGGTAAAACTGCCGGTCGGCATATTTCATGCGCTTGGTGTCGGTCAGCAACGTCTGGGTGCCGATGCAAATCAGGCAATCGTGC
This sequence comes from uncultured Verrucomicrobiota bacterium, assembly GCA_964623885.1. Lineage (GTDB taxonomy): Bacteria > Verrucomicrobiota > Verrucomicrobiia > Limisphaerales > UBA8199 > CAZUVM01. The sequence goes on along the minus strand of CAZUVM010000150.1, from coordinate 5,139 downwards.
GCATGCGCATGACCCGCCTCGACATAGTGAACGTCATTGGTAGCGACCAGTTTCAGCCCGAATTCTTTCGCCCAGGGAATGAGCAAACGGTTGACCTTGGCTTGCTCGGGCAGGCCGTGGTTCTGCAATTCCAGGTAGAAATTCTCGGCCCCCAGCGTTTGTTTGAACCAATCAACCGCATCGCGAGCCCTGGCGGGCTGGTCACGCAGAATCGCCTCAGGAATCTCGCTCGCCAGGCAGCCGGACAGCGCGATCAACCCTTCCCGGTGCGCACTCAACAGTTCCTTATCAATCCGCGGTTTGTAGTAATAACCTTCCAGGTGCGCCTTGGTGGCAAGCTGGATCAGGTTCTTGTAACCAACCTCGTCCTTCGCCAGCAACACCAGGTGATTATAGACGTCGCGTCCGCCGGTGCTGGTCTTTTTGTCGAACCGGCTTCCCGGCGCGACGTACACCTCGCAGCCGATAATCGGCTTAATCCCCTTGTCCTGCGCCGCCCGATAAAAATCAATCGCACCGTAGAGAACCCCGTGGTCCGTGATGGCCAGCGCGGGGAATTTCAGCGCGTGGGCCTTTTCGACCAGCCGATCCAAACGGCAAGCCCCGTCGAGCAACGAATACTCGGTGTGCAGATGAAGATGGACAAAATCGGCGTGCGCCACAGGAAGAATTTACCGCCCGTGATGACGAGCGGGCAAGCAAGAGATATTAACCAGAGCCTGTTTTGTAGGAGACGACGTCAGGAGTCTCTGATTCTTTTGAAAACCTTAGCAAGTCAGGGACTCCTCACGTCGTCCCCTATAGTCGGACGGAAGTCCTACCTATCGCGCTGGCGCTATTCCCACTCGATCGTGCCAGGCGGCTTGCTGGTAATATCGAAGCAAACGCGGTTCACGCCTTTGACCTCATTGATAATCCGGCTGGAAAGCCTTTCCAACAAGTCATACGGCAGCTTGACCCAATCGGCCGTCATGCCATCCTGTGAGTCGACGGCACGAACAGCGATGGTGTACTCGTAGGTGCGCTCGTCACCCATTACCCCAACGCTGCGCACCGGCAGCAACACGGCAAAACTTTGCCAGATCTTGTAATACCACCCGCTGTTTTTCATCTCCTCAACCACAATGCGGTCGGCATTGCGCAGGATTTCCAACCGTTTTGGCGTGACTTCGCCCAGGATCCGCACGGCCAGGCCGGGCCCTGGGAAAGGCTGCCGCAGCACGATTTCCCTGGGCAAACCCAGCTCGAGGCCCAGTTCGCGCACTTCATCCTTGAACAGGCATTTCAAGGGTTCGACCAATTCAAACCGCATGTTCTTTGGCAGCCCGCCCACATTATGATGGCTCTTGATCATCGCGGCCGGATTGCCGGCAATGGGCACCGATTCGATCACGTCCGGGTAAAGCGTGCCTTGCGCGAGAAACTTCGCCGTGCCGGCGCGTTTGGTCGCCCGCTCGAATACCTGGATGAAGGTTTTGCCGATGATCTTGCGCTTGCGTTCCGGCTCGGTCACACCCTTAAGCCGGTGCAGGAACAGGGGCGTGGCGTTCTCATATTGCAACTTAATCCGAAAGTGACGCACGAATACCTCACGCACCACCCTGGACTCCCGCCCGCGCAAAACCCCGTTATTCACGAAGATGCAGGTCAGTTGCTTCCCGATCGCTTTGTGCAGCAACGCCGCCGCCACGCTCGAATCAACCCCGCCGCTCAACCCCAGGATGACCCGCTCATTGCCGACTTTGGCGCGGATGTTCTCCACCGCCTGATCGATGTAGTTGCGCATCGTCCAGTTTTTGCCGCAGCCACAAAGGTTGTGAACGAAATTGGCCAGGATTTCCTTCCCACGCGGCGTATGCGCCACCTCGGGATGGAACTGGAGACCAAACATCTTGGCCCTGTGGTTCTCCAGCGCGGCATACTTGGAATTCTCGGTCACCGCGACAGATTTGAAGCCCTTAGGCACCTTCGTGAGTTTGTCGCCGTGCGAGTTCCAAACCTGCAGAGTTTCGGGCAAATTCGCGAACAGCGGACAAAAGCTGTCTTTGACGCGCAGTGTCCCTTTGCCGTATTCACGCTTTAGTCCGGGCTCGACCTTTCCTCCCAAGAAATGAGCCATGATTTGCAGACCGTAGCAAATCCCCAGCACCGGGATACCCAAATCGAATATCGCTCGATCCGGCAAAGGCGCGTCTTTTGCGTAAACACTGGAAGGCCCGCCCGAAAGGATAAGGCCCTTCGGCGCCATATCGGCGATTTCGGCGGCGGGCGTGTCGTAGCGGACGATGACCGAGTAGACGTTGCACTCGCGCACCCGCCTGGCGATCACCTGGGTGTATTGAGACCCGAAATCCAAAATGACAATCTGCTCGGTCATCGCAATTGAAAAACGGATCGTTTGCCTGTACCGCAGCCCGTTGGCGAGCGAAAAGTGACGCAAAATTAATCCCCAAATCCCCCCAGACGGGGCGGGGACGTCTCGTCCCCAATTCAGGCAACAAATCAACCGCGGGGACGAGGACGTCCCCGCCCCGCTCATATTACCACAAAACGAGTTTTGAATCCCCGCCCCGTTCTTTTACACTGGCCGCAACCCGCTTAGCGGGTGCTGAGCGAGGAATCTCATGATCAGCGCAATTGATTGCCAGCCCGCCGGTCCAGGCACCGACCTGCTTAAACAGGTCGAGCACATCTTTTCTCCTCGCGGTGTGCTGTCGAAATCCAAGAATTTCGAGTTCCGGCCACAGCAACAGCAGATGGCAATGGCCGTGGCGCGGGCGCTCCAGAACGGCGAGCACCTTGCGGTCGAAGCCGGAACTGGTGTCGGCAAGAGCCTCGGATACCTCGTCCCGGCGATTCTCTACGCCGTCGCGTACAAAAAGAAGGCCATCGTCTGCACGCACACTATCAATCTGCAGGAACAATTGACCCAAAAAGACCTGCCGATGCTGGAACAAATTCTGCCCGTGCATTTCACTTTCACGATGCTCAAGGGTCGCGCCAATTACCTTTGCACCCGCCGGCTTCAAAAGGCGATGCAGCAGTCCGGCAATCTTTTTACCACCTCCGAAGCCGAAGAACTCCAACGCATTTACGAATGGTCCAAAACTACAACGGACGGCAGCCTTTCGGATTTTGAGGTAGAGCCCGACCCGAAAGTATGGGCGCTGGTCTGTTCCGAACGCGGTTTGTGCTCGCCAAAGCTCTGCGGGTACCCGTCTGATTTCGGCAAACAGAATCAGGTGTGCTTTTTTCAGCGTGCCCGCAATCGGATTCTCTCCTCGGACGTGCTGGTCCTGAATCATACCCTGTTTTTTACTCTTCTAGGCGGCCTGGAGGAAGAAAACGAAAGTGGCATTTTGTTCCGCAACGATTTCGTCATCTTCGACGAAGCCCACCAGATGGAACATGTCGCGTCGAAACATATCGGCGTGAGTGTTTCGAGCGGGCAACTACGCTACGCCGCCCAGCGCCTGTGGAACCCGCGCACCGAGAAAGGGCTGCTGGCAACCTTGCGTCGTGGCAACGCCGTGAAGATCGCAGACGATCTACTGAAGGAAGGTGAGTCCTTTTTTGCCAGCGTCGAGTCCGCTTGTGAGGAGATTCATAAGGCGATCGGCAAGCGGAGCTTCGGCGGAGAAAAAGCCGGCGGTCAACGGCGGGACTGGAGCGAGTTGCGGATCCGCAAACCGGATCTCATCCCGGATAATCTGTCCCTTCCCCTCGCGCGGCTCCAGGAGGCGGTAAGCGAAGCCGTCAAGACCAGTGACGATCAGGACATGGGCCAGGAACTGATTGAGTGCAATCGGCGTCTCGCCGAACTGCGCCTGGGCATTGCTACCTTCCTCGGCCAAAGCCAGGAAAACCATGTGTATTGGGTCGAGCGGAGCGGCAAAGCTCAACGCAACCTCGCCCTTAACGCCGCCCCGATCGATGTCGCGGAGTTCCTCCGTCGCCGCCTCTTTGGCAGCGATACTTCGGTGATTATGACCAGCGCAACCCTCTCCGTGAGCGGCGCACCGCAATCTCCGTCATCTGACGGGCCCAAATCGAACGAAGGCGAAGCGCGCCGAGCACAGCGTGCCGTGCCCTCGCGTGATTCTGGCCTCAATTACTTCGCCCGGCGCGTCGGCGCCGAATCCGCAACGCTGCTGCAGGTCGGCACCCCCTTCGATTACAATCGGCAAATGAAATTGTTTGTGGTGCGCAAAATGCCCGATCCCCGCGCCGATGATTACCGCGAGGCGCTGGTGCATTGGATTCAGCATTTCGTCAAAATGACGCACGGCAAAGCATTCGTCCTGTTCACCAATTTCAAGCTCATGCAGGAAATCAGCGAGCAGATGCAGCCGTTTTTTGATCGCCTCGGCGTGGCTTGCCTTGTGCAAGGCACGGGGACGCCCCGGTCGATCATGTTGGAGAAATTCAAAGATGATATCGATTCCGTGCTGTTTGGCACAGACAGTTTCTGGCAGGGCGTCGATGTCCCTGGCGAAGCCCTATCGAACGTCATCATTACCCGGCTGCCATTTGCCGTTCCGGATCATCCGCTAATCGAAGCGCGCATCGAAGCCATCGAGGCGCGCGGCGGCAATTCATTCGGCGAATTCTCATTACCCGAGGCGATCCTTAAGTTCCGTCAGGGCGTAGGCCGCTTGATCCGGACAAAGACCGATACCGGTATTGTTGTCGTGCTCGATAACCGCATTCTCGCCAAACAATACGGCCGCGCTTTCCTGGATGCCCTGCCGAAATGCCCCGTCGAGGTGGCGTAATCAGGTCGCGCGACATTCGCCGTAAGTATTCAGAACTGAACAGGAGGTAACAGAGGAAGATTAGGCCCCTGGTTGCGACCGGTAACAGGAGCGATCACCATCCGGTAATCGCGCGATGAAAAGAAGCTTTTGGACCCGTATTTAAGCCTCCGTTTCCTCTGTTATCTCCTGTTTAACTGAATTGCGCGGCTTAGTGTTCAAGCTCGACCCTACCCGAGCTACTGGCTAGCGTCACGACCGTTGCAAGAGCTGCGTGATCGTTTAAAGCAAATCCGCCATATCGCGCTCGATATGGACGGAACCATCTATAGCGGACATACTCTTTTTCCTTTCACGCTGCCATTCCTGGAATTGCTCAAGGAAT
>CAZUVM010000149.1:0-17201 GCA_964623885.1 uncultured Verrucomicrobiota bacterium | reverse complement strand
TATCACCTATGTAAACGTTGTTCGCGCTATCCACCGCGACGCCATAGGGGGTGCTTAACCCGGTGACCACAGTCGTAATATTGCTCGTCGCCGGCGACCATTCCTTGAGCACGTTGTTGTCGGTATCGGCAATGAACACGTTGCCGATTCCGTCCACCGCCAGCGCATAAGGTAGATTGAATCCCGTCGAGCCTACAACCGTAAGCTGGTTGTTCTTCGGGCTCCAAACCTTGACGGCGTTATTGTAGGTATCGCAGTAGTAAACGTCGCCGGCGGCATCGAGCGCAACTCCGCACGGCGCGTTGTTTCCCCAGCTGCCATCGGTGAGCGTCGTCCACGAGCTTGCATGGACATAGCTGGCGCCCGCCTGGGTCACTGTCAAGGTTTGACCGCCAATCGTAATCGTCCCGGACCGGGTTGGGCCGATATTGGCATCATAGCTGAAGACGATGTTTCCGCCGCCGACGCCGGAGGCCGGCACATGCAACCAGGGAGCGCCGACGGCTGTGTTCCATGCCCGATTGGCGGGAATCATCCCGAATACGAACGAATCAGACCCGGCGCTCGGTCCTTCGGTGAGGTTGGTTGTTCCCAGCCACGCGTTCGTGCCCTGGCTAACAAGAATGTTTTGACCCAGGACCACGAGGTTGCCGCCTCGAGCACTGGTGGTGGATGAAAACGAAAACCCTATGCTTCCATTGTTCACGCTATTGATGGTCAGCCAGGACTGATCACTCCAAGGCGCAAACGGCGGCAGCAGATTTGTCGTAGTCGGAAGCACTGCTGGCAGCGTATCCGAACCGCCGGCGGCGCTCTCAAATTTGGGAGTCGGATCGACGAAGGCACGAGGGAGCTCGCTGAGAAAGTAACCCGGACTGCCACCCCATTCGCCGATGAAAACATCGCCGGCCGCGTCCGCCGCGACGGCCCCAGGAAAAATAATCCACGGCGGCAGCGGCAGCGTGGTTAATGCTCCGGTGGCCGCTGAGAGTTCCTGCAACTGGGGAACATGTTGCGAATTGAGGTCGAGACAGTAGAGGTTGCCTGCTGCGTCCACAGCGACCCCGATCGGGTAGTAGTTCGTCAGCACGACACGGGTTTGCAACGTGCTGGCATTCCATTCCATGAAAGCGCCGTTATCCGCCCAAAAGACATTGCCGGCGGCATCGATCGCCATTCCCCCCGGATAAAAAGGCCCGAAGGCAACGGTCTGGTACGTAGCTGAATCGGGGCTGTACTCGACCAGGTTGGCGGTGTACGCATCGACGAAAACAATCTGGCCTTGCAAACCGACCGCGAAGTAGGCCGGGTAATAGCCGGACGAGGAAAGAACGGTGCTGAACGTTCCAGCCACTGGATCGTACTGTTTGATTTGGGGCGGACTCGAGTGCAAGTCGCTGACGTAAATGGCTCCTTGCGGGCTGGCCGTGACAAACGTGGGCAGCACTGAGCCGTTGGGAGACACCAGATTATTACTGGCACGCAGCCATTCCATCACGGGGACTTGGGCCTGGAAACCGCTGGTGGAACTGGCAAACACATCGCCGAGCGCGTCTACGGCCATGGCTGTGATATTTGTCGGCGCGGGGGCAAGGAGGGTTGGGCCCTTCACCGGAACATAACTCGCCGCAGCCTGCGTCACGGTGACGGTTTGGTCGCCGAGGGTCAGCGTACCTGCCCGCGTGCCACCGGTATTCGCGTCGAAAGAAAACACAATCGGTCCGCCCCCTGACCCGCTTTGCATGGCTGGAGACAGATGAAGCCACGGGTTATTGGCGCTGGCGGTCCAATTACCCGAGGCAGGCGACACGCCTAACACAACGCTATCGGTGCCGGCGGAAGGACCTTCTACCGTTGAAGCGGTTGCCACGCTGTAGGTCGGGCTGCCTTGGTAAACCGGGATCAGCGTTCCCAGCACATTCAAGTAACCCTTCCGATGACTAGGACCGCTATAAGCGGTGAACGAAAACGAGATCGTCCCATTGGTCACCCCCGTAACGGTCAGCCATGACGGAGAGGCGGTAGGAGTTAGACTACCGCCTAAATACGGCGCGCCCTGCAGGACCGGCGTAATTGAATCCACGCCGGCGGCAGCAGTCTCGAGCACCGGCTGGGTGTTCACGTATGCCCGAACATTTTCGCGGATCTCGTACCTGCTGGTGGTAGGGTTCCATTCGCAGGTATAGACATCGCCCCAGTTGTCCGCGGCTACGGCCCAGGTTTGGTTCGTGTGCGAGCTGTAGGTACCGTAGCCGGTGGCCGCAAACCATTTTTCTCCGGAACCAAGACGCTCGATGGCATACACATTGCCTGAGCCATCCACGGCAACGTTACCGGGGATGGACAGGTAGGGCAGGAGCGTGGACCCCGGGCTGGAAGGAGACCACTTGTTGACGTTCGCATTCGAAGTCCCGTTCGTATAATAATAGAGATACAGGTTATCGCCCGCGTCGACGGCCCAATCATATGTATTTGTAGTGTCGAGCGTGAACAGTCGGCTGACCTGGGCCGTGAGGTGCGACAGCATATAAGCGCCGCTGGTCGCTCCCCAAAAGAACGTGTCCCCGGATGGCGCCACAATCATGCGATTGATTAGTGATCCGTATTGCAGCAGGATGGTGGCGGTGTTTGCAGTTGGGTTGAACTGAACGATTCGATAGTAATCGTCCGCTACATACAGATTGCCGGCGGCATCCAAACCCAGCCCATAACAATAGCTGCTGTTGTTAAAGAACGTGCTGACGCTTTTCGTCGCAAAATCCACTTTGCTAACAAGGTAGGCACTGTTGTCGCCGATATAAAGATTGGCAGCACGATCAACGGCCAATGACGCCACTCTGGGAGTCGAATACAACGTCAGTATCCCGGAGCCGGGAACATACGAACCACCTGCCTGCGTGATGGTGACGGTCTGATTGCCGAAGTTAATGGCGCCGGTGCGTGTGCCGCCGGGATTTCGATCGAAACTGAAGATCACGTTTTGGCTTCCGGTTCCATTGGTGTAGCTGTTCAGGTGCAACCAGGGAACGGACGTCGAAGCGGTCCACGACACGCCGGGAGGCACACCCCCAAGGACAAGACTGTCCGTACCGTTTTGTGGGCCCTCAAGCAAGCTCGTCGCGCCAAGGAGATAACTGGCCGTCTCGAAAACGAAATCGCCGCCCGAACTCCAGCCATAGCTATTGTTGGCGATGACGGTGAAATGATACGTCGTTTGCGGCGGCAGATTGGCGATAATATTCGTCACGCCAATCGGATTGGTGCCGCTGCCAATAATCCCAAGATAGTTGGTGTTGCCGTAGTTCGTGGTGGTGCCATACACAAACCAGGCGGAAGCCGTCGCATTGTCCGGGTTCACTGATGCGCTCAGACTGACATTAGTGAACGTAGTCGCCACAGCAGCCAGATTGCTCACCAGCGGAATACCTCCGACCTGCTGGAAGGTTTGGTCCGTGCCCCAAACGGTGCCGAAAACATTCGAAGCAATGGCGCTATAATGGTAAGTGCCCGAAGTAAGATTCGTCGCGAGGTCGGTCACCGTGAGTGCATTGTAGCCAGCGCCAATATTGCTGATTACATTTGTGGTGCCGTAACTCGCGGTCTTGCCATAGGTAAACCACACCGTCGTTGGCGCGCCATTCGGGTTCACTGAGGCACTCAAGGAAGCGCCGCTGAACACCTGGATTGCTGTGATGCCCGTGAGAGTGGGTTGCGCCTCGGAAGCGCCCAGCCCAACGACCCAGGTCGGTGGCGGCGAACTCAGTGTCCCGTTGTTCGCGTTTGTGGTGTAATCGAAGGCATTGGTGCCGATCCCTTCGTTGAACCGATAATAGGCTACCAGGCCCGGCTCGGTCCCCAGCAGCGAGTGGTACAAGTAGTTTTGGACCTGCGCCGTCACGAATGAAAGGTTCAAAACGCTAACCTCGTCCAAATAGCCACCAACCCAGGTCGAATCACCCGGGTAAATCCCGAAACCTAACGGCACGGTCGTTGTGACGGGCCCGGCGGTGCCGCTCCAGGGCAGGGAGGATTTTAGCACGCCATCGAGGTAAAGCCGGCCGCCGCTGCTATCGATCACCATCGCAGCGTGATGCCAAAGGCCGTCATTAACAGCTCCGGCATCCATCGGGCCGCCGTTGAAAACGTTGTTCACGGAATCGCGAATGTACCAACCCAGCAGGTGGCCGCCCGAGATGAACATCTGCCACCCGTTATAAGACGAGGACGCGTACTTGTTCACCAGGGCTCCGCCACTCGTATTTGGTTGGGCCACAAACCAGCACATGACCGTCAGGGGATATGCGTCCTGTGCCGCCAGGTGAGGCGCCGTGACAAATTGGTTGTTAAAAGTCAGTGCGTAATCCAAAGGCTGTGTCAGCAAGGCACCCGAATTTGTCCACGAAGCGCCGCCCGCCAATGCAGCCGTCTGCCCGTATGCCGAACTATCGAAGGCGTTCGTCCCCGTCCCTTCATCCAGGCGCCAATACCCCACCAACCCGGTCTCCGTTCCCACCAGGTTATGGTTCATGCTCGTCTGGAGTTGTGTTTGGCTCCGGGCCACGTTCCAGATCCGAATCTCATCGAAGATCGCGTTGGCGTAGCCGTCTTGGGCATAGGCGCTGCGGCCGATATAAACGTTGGTGCGCGTTACCGCTGGAGGAACGTTGAGCGTGCCGCCACCCACCACCTTGCCGTTGATGTAAATCTTGGCCGTAGTCCCGCTGAGGGTGGCGGCCAGGTGCGCCCATTGGTTGAGCGGCAATTGGCTGCCGGCCTCGATCACGGGTGTGCCGTTGTTGTTCGTAAACACGCCCATCGCGGGCTGGCCCGACGTGCCATCGCTCAGAGCGAGGTAAACGTTGTAATTGTTCGGTCCGTCAGAGAAATCGATGAGCCGCGACCAGCTATTGTAACTGCGCACGTATACCCAGGCTTCAACCGTGAAGTCGCCGCTGAACCAGACGCCGGAGGGCACCGAAACGTACCCGTTTGTCCCATTGAGGGAAATTGCGCTTCCCGAGATGTTTGCTTGCCCATGCACGGACCCGCAAACCAGCCCTAAGCCGAGCGCGAGTATCAAAGTCCTGACCAGGATGTTTTGAGTTTTCATTGCCTGTTGCTGCATTCGATGAACTCGTGCCCAGGCGCCATGATGTTCCGGATACCCCCGCATCTGTGCGGAACTATTGGCACCAAGAATTTTCATTGGCAAACCACGTGGAATTCGCCGCGAATATGAAGCAAACAACGCCGGCCTTCTATGGGATGACCCTCCCGAAGCAGAGGAAGGTGAACAACTAGGCAGATAGTGGTAAACCACTATGCCCCGAAACGGGTGCGATGATGAGTTCAGCGTCTTAGGCCGATTAGTAAATGGAAGACGGTGTGTTAGCGAGTAGTGGGCGAGTTTCGGTGAAGTTCTGCAGAATTTTGGGAGCGTTTTTACTCCGCACACCCGTTTACTGACAGTTTCACTGACAGTGGCCTTTCTGACTCGCCGAACTCCTTTGATTTCAACAGGTTTGAAGCTGGAGCCAACGGTCAGAATCGAACTGACGACCCGCGCTTTACGAAAGCGCTGCTCTACCGACTGAGCTACGTTGGCGCCCAAAATGTTGGGAGTGAAGAAACCCAACAGGCCTTGCGGCGATGGTTCTATTCTTAGCAGAAAGCCTTGCCACATGCAAGGGAATCAGCCTCGCGGGGATAGTGTAAACTGAAGGGCAGCGAGGTTAGCCGAATCGATCCAATGCGAGGGAGCGCGCCCGCCTGGGGCGCAGCGGTTGGCGCCCCTGCCAACCGCGTTCCGCTTCGTCATTTCTACTCACTATTTGGTGAGCTTGGGTCTATACGAGCCAACCGGGGGGGCGCCGGCTGGCGGCGCCCGTGGCGGGCGCGCTCCCCCAAAGATAACTGCATAGAACCTAGCCTCGGTAAAATGTCGTGATGTTTCGGTACGTGAGATGCCAAAGAGCCATGCACCAATACTTTCATAGCGCGCTTGCTGTTATTCGGTCGCCCGGCCGGCTCGTGAGGCGCGTCTGTGTACTCGTTTTGCTCTATTCCAGTGCCCTCTTTGGGGCGGACGTGTCGGGTGATTGGGAACTGGCCTATAAATACCTTGGCGACGTCAATTACGCCCGGCTTACGCTGAAAGTAAACGACGGCAAGCTTTCGGGAATGCTGTTGAACGTGCTCAAGGTAGAAGGTGCGGCGGATCACGAGCACGTCACTTTCTCCGCCACGCGCACCAATGGCAATGCCTTCGCAGATTTCACCGGCACGCTGAGCGGCGATTTTTTGGGAGGCACGGGACATTGGGTCGGCAAACGCGAGATTACCTGGACTGCGAAACGCGCGGCAACGCCGCCTTCAGCTCCGCAGGTTCATGATTTTGAGCCCACCGAGTTTCACCGGTTCTTTTCCGACGCGATTAAGCCGGCCTTGCGCATTTTCCCCGGCGACACCGTGCGGACGTGGACCGTCGACGCGGGCGGAGTCGATAACAAAGGGGTGCGTCGCTGTCTCGGCGGCAACCCGGAGACCGGCCCGTTTTATATCGAGGGCGCGATGCCCGGCGATACGCTCGCGGTGAAGCTCAATCATCTCCGCCTGGATCGCGATACAGCCGGATCGGGCAATCAGATCGCCGCCAGCGCCGTGACGCCATACTATGTTCAAAACGCCAAGTACAACGACAATTTCGACAGCACCTGGACGCTCGATACCGAGCACGGCGTCGCCCGGCTCAAACAACCCAGCGCGCATCTCACGAATTATACAGTGCGGCTGCAGCCGATGCTGGGTTGTATCGGCGTTGCGCCGCCGGGACACCAGTCCTTTCGCACCGGCTGGCTGGGTTACTACGGCGGCAATATGGATTATAACCAGATTTGCGAAGGAACCACGGTTTACCTGCCGGTGAACGCGCCTGGCGCGTTGTTGTTCGTCGGCGACGGCCACGCCGCGCAGGGCGACGGCGAGTTGACGGGCGATGCACTTGAAACTTCGGAACACGTGGAGTTCACGGTCAACGTCATAAAGGGTGAACCCGGCGGCAGCCCGCACGCCGAGAATGAGGAGTATATGATGTATTTCGGCATCGCCAACTCACTGCCTGAAGCCGTGCAATCGGCAACAAGCGGCCTGGCAAACTGGCTTCAACGCGAATACAAACTGGAACCGAACGAGGTGGCCGTAGTTCTCGGAACCGCTATTTCCTACAACATCGCTGAGTTGGTAGACCCGCAGATACACGTGGTGGCTCGGATTCGGAAGGATGCCATCAAAGGGCTGAGATAGGGGAGGAAGACGGATTGATGGATTGGTGGGCAGTGGGACACGACAGGGAGATTGCGGATTACGATTACGATTAGGATTACGATTGAGAAGGACCAGAAGATGGGGACGCCGAGGACGGCGTCCCTACCGGTCAGACATCGAAGGTCAACGCAAAGCCGCAAGGATATTGGTTGGGTTTGAGCCCGATATGATTCAGAACATTTTTGCACGCAAAGGCGCGAAGGGCGGATTAACAAAAGAGGACTTGGGATTAAGATTACGATTAAGCCGGAACGATGCAGTTGTCTTCGGGGAGCGCGCCCGCCTCGGGCGCTGCCAACCGGCGCCCTCGCCGGTTGGCTCGTATCGGCCCAAGCTCACCAAATAGTGAGTAGAAATGACGAAGTGGGAATGCGGTTGGCGGAGGCGCCAACCGCTGCGCCCGAGGCGGGCGCGTCCCTTCTATTGAATCGTTCCGGATTAAGGTTAAGAGTGGGAGCAGTTGGGGACGCCGAGGACGGCGTCCCTACCTGGGGGTGAGAACGAGGAAAGAGGAGGAGGACGACGCTTCAGCGGTGGCGCTATAGTTATTTGACAATTGCCTTGGGGCTACGATCACTTTATAGTCGGCCCGCATGCGGACCTCACGCAGCCCTGGGCTCGAATTCCGGAGCCGAGTGGCTCTCAGTCGGCCAACCCTGAACTTAGAGCTGCCAACAACCAACCTGCCAACGCGGGTCTGAGTGTCTCATGTCCAAGCGGGTCTTGCTCATCAACGCCAACCGGTGCACGACTCCGGACCCCGTTTTTCCACTTGGATTGTCTTGTGTCAGCTCTGCTTTGCGCCAGGCCGGGTATGAAACCGCCTGGCTTGATTACCAGGATGGCTCACAAGGTTTTGCCGAAAAGATCCGTGCCAGCCGTCCCGATTTTGTAGGCGTTTCCGTTCGCAACATCGACGACGTTCTCATCCGGCACCGCGAAACATTCTTTGACGACCTGGTATGGCTCGGCGGCGAAATCCGCCGGCACACCCCCGCGCCGGTCATCCTCGGCGGAAGCGGATTCAGCATTTTTCCGAGGGAACTCCTGGACTTGTCAAACGCGGATTTTGGGATTGTCGGCGAAGGCGAAACCGGTTTGCTCGCTTTGCTCGAGGCGCTCGAGAACAATACGGATTACGAAAATGTCCCCGGCCTCGTCTACCGCAAACACGGCGTAATGGCTGTGAATCAGTGCTCTGCCACCAACAAATGCTGGGAACTTGCTGAAGAGGATCGGCCGGTCTCGTTATCAGCAAATTATCTACGCACCAGCAGCATGCTGAACGTTCAAACCCAGCGTGGCTGCCCGTTCAAGTGCTGTTACTGCACTTACCCGCTCATTGAAGGGAAACAAAACCGGCGGCGTCCCGCGGAAATGGTCGCCGCCGAATTCGAACTGCTCCAACGCCAGGGCGCCCGGTATGTGTTTATCGTGGACTCGGTTTTCAATTCGTCAGCCCGGCACGTGACCGAGGTTTGCGAGGCGTTGCTGCGCCGTGGCGTCAAGCTCGCGTGGGGTTGCTTCCTCCGGCCACAAGGGTTGACCGCCGACCTGTTGGACCTGATGTCACGCGCCGGCCTGGCGCACATCGAATTCGGCTCAGACAGTTTCTCGGACACGGTCCTGGCGGCGTATGAAAAAGATTTTACGTTTGCGGAAATCGTGCGCGCGAGCGAACTGGCGCGAGCGCGCGACATCGAGCATTGCTATTACCTGATTGCCGGCGGGCCAGGCGAGACCGAGAACACGATCCGCGAAGGTTTCCGCAATGCCGAACAGCTCAAGTCGGCCATCATTCTCGCGGTCGTCGGGATGCGAATTTACCCCGGTACTCGTTTATTCGAGCGCGCCATGGCCGAAGGCTGCATTGACCGCGATGCGAATCTGCTCACCCCCGCTTATTACATCGCGCCCGGCCTGACCGAACAGGGCGTTTTCGCGATGCTTCAGGAGTTTGCCCATCGTTCCCCCAATTGGATTGTCGGCGATCCCACACCGGTTTACCTGAAGTTGAGCCAACGCCTGCGCCAACGTGGTGTAGTCGGCCCGCTTTGGAGCTACCTCTCAGCGGTGCAGCGGTTATGGCAACCCAACTCATCAATCGCATGAACGAGTCGGGACTCAGCGAAGAATTTGCCGTTGATAATCCAAGCTTTCGCAGGCTGGAAGCCTGCGAGACGGCAGAGTCCTGGCGGACGGCCACCAAGGTCTGCGCTACCATCTCGCGGTTTCGCTTGTGATGAAACGCCTGCTGCTCATCTCGCCCGTCGCGCAAAAGAGCCTGATGGGCGGCGGCTTTTGGTTTCGCGTGCCGTGCGTTGGCCTGCTCAAAGTGGCGGCGCTCACTCCACCCGGCTGGGAAGTGTCCATCGTCGACGAAAAGGTCGAGAAGCTGGATCTCGAGCAGGATGTGGACCTCGTTGGCATCACCGCCGTAACGACGGTCGTTCAGCGCGGGTATGAATTGGCCGACCATTTTCGCGGTCGGGGCATTCCGGTTGTGATGGGCGGGATGCACGTCTCCTGCCTGCCGGATGAAGCGCTCGAACACTGCGACAGTGTGGTGCGCGGCGAAGCCGAGGTGCTTTGGCCGAAACTGCTGCAGGATTTCGAACAGGGCCGGCTGCAGCGAATCTACGCTCACGAAAACGGTCTCCCCTCTTTAGCCACGCTGCCCGCGCCGAATTGGGAACTGCTGCGACCCAAGAATTATCTCTCGGTACACATGGTAGAAACCACACGCGGATGCCCGATCGACTGCGAGTTTTGCGCTGTAACGAGCGCGTTCGGCGGCACCTACCGTAATCGGACGCAGGAGGAAGTGCTCGCCGAACTCAAGAGCCTGCGCCCGTTCGAAGGGCTGCTCACGCTCAAGAACTGCGTGTTATTCGTCGACGACAATATCATCAGCAATCGCGCGTTCGCCCGGGAGTTCCTGGGGCGGATCACCGGCCTGGGTCTGCATTGGTTCGGCCAAGCCTCGATGAACATCGCCAAAGATCCGGAGATTCTGAGACTGTGCCAAAGGAGCGGGTGCGCCGGATTGTTCCTCGGTTTCGAAACGTTGTCGAATGAAGCGCTGGTTTCGGTGGGCAAGCGCGTGAACAAACCGTCCGAATACCTCGATGTCGTCAACAAGCTCCACGACCACGGCATCGGCATCGACGGCTCGTTCGTGTTCGGGTTCGATTCCGATGATCCCGGCGTGTACGATCGGACCGTGGAGTTCGTCCTGAAGGCAAAGCTCGAAGTGGTTTATTTTTCCATTCTGACACCCTACCCCGGAACGCGCCTGCACAAACGATTGGTGGCGGAAAACCGCCTGCTCACCAGCGACTGGTCACTTTATGACGCCAATCACGTGGTGTTTCGGCCGAAAAACTGCACGCCCGATGAATTGCTGAGCGGGTATTACCGCGCCCTGCGCGAGGTCTATACGATTCCTTCAATCATGCGGCGTTTGTGGGGAACGACCGCCTGGAAAAACCTATTTTACCCGATGAACTTCGGTTTCCGCCACGGTGTGAACCGGTTGGCTCGCTCCGTGGGACAATGATCTTTCCGCCTCGCCCGCTTCCCTCAGCTCCGCCGCGCGTGGTCGTCACCGGCGCCGGTATCGTTACCGCGCTAGGCCTGGGCTGGCAACGCAACGCCGAAGGTTTTCGCCTGGGCCGCATCGCCTTTCGACCGGTTTCCCTTTTCGATGTCAGCCGGCAACGCGTCAAAACCGCAGCGGAATTGGATTTGCCGGAGACGCTTCCGCCGACCCGGTTGAGCCCACGGCAGCTACGCCGGCTCGATCGCGCCAGCCTTCTATTATTGTTGGCCTCCTGCGAAGCCTGGCAGCAATCGGGTTGGGATGCCACCGGCGAACTGCCGGTCATCCTGGGCACGACTTCCGGCGGCATGGCGCTCGGCGAAAGCTATTTCCGTTGCGCAATGCAGACACCAAATCAGCATCGCGGCCAGGCCACGCGCGCTTTCTGTTACCAGGCGCAAATGCAGGGCCGCATCGTCCTTGACGCTTTGGGCATCGATGGCCCTATGACCATTGTGTCCAACGCCTGCTCGAGTGGCACCAGCGCGGTCGGGCATGCCTGGGAACTCCTGCGCCGGGGCCAGGCGCAGCGCGTGTTCGCGGGGGGATACGACGCCTTAAGCCAGGTTGTTTTCTGCGGATTTGATGCGCTGCAAGCGCTCTCGCCCACAACCTGTCGCCCGTTCGACGCTCATCGCGACGGTTTGGGGATCGGCGAAGGGGCCGCGATGCTCGCGTTGGAAACCCTCGAATCCGCGCGCCGCCGCGGCGCGTTAATTCTCGGCGAGATCGTTGGATACGGAACCACGATCGATTCGCACCACCTGACTCAGCCGCATCCTGAAGGCGAAGCGGCGGTCGCCGCGATGACGCTCGCGTGCGAATCGGCCGGTATCTCACCTGACCAAATCGATTACCTCAATGCCCACGGCACCGGGACGCCTTTGAACGATAGCTCCGAGGCCGCCGCGATCCACCGTTGGGCCGGCGCTCGCGCCAAGACGCTGCCGGTAAGCTCGACGAAGGCCAATGTCGGCCATTTGCTCGGCGCCGCCGGGGCTGTAGAAGCGGTAGTCTGCCTGATGACAGTGCGCGAGCAATGGCTGCCGCCCGAGACCTCGCTCGAGACTCCTGATCCGATCTGCCACTTTCCGATCGTGCGCGAGCCACAGTCCGCCAGGGTCAATTATGCCCTCTCCAACTCATTTGGTTTTGGCGGTGTGAACGCCAGCCTCGTTCTGCGGAGGTGGACTTGAGCCGGATTTACGTCATCGGCCAGGGCTCTGTTTCACCCGCCGGCTGGGGGCTGCCGAGTATGCGCGTGGCGCTGGAGCGCGGCGAACCATTGCCGATCCAATCTCTACCACGACCGGCCGGACAAAAACCATGTCGCACGCGGCTCGTTCCCAACCCGCCGGTCCGGCCGGCTTTTTTGACGCATCCGCGCTTGCGCCGCAGCAGCCCCGTAACGCACTACGCCGCTTCCGCCGCTCTCGAGGCAATGGCCGGAGTTTCGGCGCCCGCCTCGCGCAGACTCGGAGTGATCGTCTGCCTGCAGTCGGGTTGTGTTCAGTATTCATATAGGTTTTTCGGCGAAGTGCTCGAGCAACCCGCCACTGCGAGCCCGCTGGTGTTTCCGGAAACTGTTTTTGCCGCCCCCGCCAGCCACATCGCCGCGATTCTCGGTCCAACCCCTCTTGTCTATACCCTCATTGGCGACCCGGGAACCTTTCTGCAGGGAATCGGCCTGGCCGCGGCGTGGTTAGAAGAAAACCGAGTCGATGCGTGTCTGGTCATTGGCGCCGAAGAAACCAACTGGCTCCGGGCGGACGCTCTTTGGCATCTCGAACATGCAGCGATCATCAGCGGAGGTGCCGGCGCCGTTTGCTTGTCCCGTAAGCGTGAAGCAGGCCTCGCCGTGGAATTAGTCGGGATAACCGAGCCGCAGTCGTACAGCGCGCGCAAAAACCGCGCCCAGGCTGCTCGCGCGATGCGCGATGAACTAGGACCGCCTGCTTCAGGCGAACTGCTCTGCGATGGCCTGGGCGACAGTCCACGTACCGATGGACCCGAGAAAGCTCTGTGGTCCGATTGGCCCGGTCCAAGGCTCAGTCCGAAGCGGATTCTCGGTGAAGGATTAATGGCCGCCGCGGCGTGGCAAACCGTGGCGGCGTGCGATCGGGTCGCGGGTGGCGCCGCTCCCTCGGCGATGGTCAGCATTGTGGGCTGTAATCAGCAGGCCATCGGGGCACGGTTCATTCGCGCCGCATGAAGCCCACCGCCCCCTCCAGTTTCTACCGGGCCGGCCTCTGGCGAGTAGGTCTTACGTTGGTCCGGCTGCTGCCGCTCTGGTTTTTGCAACGGCTCTGTGTTTTGCTGGCGGAGGTTTACTATCTCACCAAACGAACCCGGCGCGAAATCGTAGTTCGCAATCTTCTGCCGGCGTTGAATAACGACCGCGTCGCCGCGGAGAGAACCGCGCATGCGCTGTTCCGGCAATTTGGGCTCAAGCTCACCGAATTGTGGCGCTTCGAACTCGGCAAAGCCGCCGATACCTGGTTCACCGCGGGCGTGGATTGGGCAATCCTGGAAAATGCATGCGGGCGCCGCAAAGGCGTGTTGCTGGTCACGCCGCACCTGGGCAACTGGGAATTGGGTGGCGCCCTGCTCGCCCGCCGCGGCATCAAACTGCTGGTTTTGACTCAGGCGGAGCCGGGCGAAGGCTTTACCGAAATGCGCAAGGCCTCGCGCAGCCGGTGGGGCATCGAAACGCTCGTCATCGGCGGCAACGGTTTTGATTTTGTGGAAATCATCCGGCGGTTGCAGGAAGGCGCCAACGTGGCACTCCTCATCGACCGCCCGCCCGCGGCCAAAGCCGTCAGTGTGGAATTATTTGGCCGGTCTTTCCCAGCGTCCATCGCCGCCGCCGAGTTGGCGCGCGCTTCCGGTTGCACGGTGCTGGGAGTGACCGTCGTCCGGACTGGAGAAGGTTACCGTGCGAGGATACTGCCGGAATTCCAATATGACCGCCACGCTTTGGGCGATCGGGAAGAGCGACGCCGGTTTACGCAGCAAATCCTGGCTGGTTTCGAGCCGGAAATTCGGCAGCACCTCGACCAATGGTTCCACTTCGTGCCGGTCTGGCCTGAGGAGCAATAGCGCGTAAAGACCGCATTTGAAATGCGGCCGTTGAACCGCAGTGCCTGTTTCGGGCCGCTGAGAAATAGGACCGCTCGCGCGCTTGTATCCGTCATCCGTTTTCCAAAGACACTTTTAGACCTGGATCAGCTGGCGCTTCGCTACAGCTAGAGAGCGGGCATAGATGATAGCCAAGTGACATTAAGAGTGATAGTGAGAACTGCAGCTCTTTTGACGAATGCATATAAGTAATTGCTCGTCTAGCAGCTCATGGCTAGAGTCTGTTTGTGAATGGGTATGGCGTTTGACTCGCTAATCCACAAAATCAGAAGGAAACGGAAGCATGAGGAACTTGCTCCTCCGGTCCTCGGTGACTGTGTGCGATTTCCATACGGTGCGTTTTGTTTCAAAAGCCGGCTGCCAAAAGGTTGCGAGTACGTCATCTTAGCCACGTCGGACTTGCAAACCTGGACGACGGTTGTTAGCGACCGGTGCAAGGAAGAGACCATGGAGTGCGTGGACTCGGAGGCGTTCAAGTTCGGCCATCGTTTCTATCGCCTTCAGATCGGTGACTCGTTTTCCGCCAATGTGATCGGCTACGCATCCGTTTCGTTGCCACCTGGGTTCTCAATCATCGCCAATCCATTCGAGAGCCCAAACACCGTTGCGGACACCTTCAAGGATTGGCCGGATAACACCACCCTGAACAAGTTCGACGCCCGGCAGTTTCGCCTGGTGGAGAATGCGGTCAAAGAAGGCAAATGGATCAACCCTTCCGAGCGGTTGGTGCCGGGTGAGGGAGCAATCTTTTTTAACCCAACTTTGGATTACAAATCGGTAAACTTCGTTGGGCAGGTCATGTTCGGCAAACTAACGTCACCGATCCCAGCTGGTTTTTCTTTGCGCAGTTCGCTGGTTCCACGGCCCGGCAATTTGGTAGATGACCTGGAGTTCCCGATCAGTGACGGAGATGTTGTCCATCTTTTCGATCGAGACGCGCAAAAGTACGTTCTACACCCATACGAGGCTGGAAAATGGACGGCCGGCGCCCCGGTTCTGGCCGTGGGTGAGGCCTTCTGGGTTGCAAAGAAAGAGCCGGGGAATTGGATAAGGAGCTTTGTAATCGACGACTAGTCCCGCTTTTACTCGGGAATTGTTATTTGCCGCCAAGACAAACCCGCAGACTGTGGGCAAACTGGCGTGCCATGAAAGCTCCCTGCTTGCCCTTCGATGGGTCTGTCTCGTTGCGTCGTAGCAGCTACAGGTTTTCATTGCTGCTTTGCTTGCTTCTGCCGCTGACTGACGCCAGTCAGGGACAGACCACCGCTGTTCCACCATGTCCGCCGGTGACGAGTCCGCCCGATTCATTTTTTCAACTCGTTCGCCAGGGGGATCGGGAGGTCGCGCGCGGGTTTTACAAAAAGTACGTGGATGTAGCCGGGCTGCCGCTGACCGCTTCGGCCGAAGTGGCGGACCGGGCGCTGGAGCGAACGCATGAGATCGTGACTCACATGCTGGCTGGGCGTCCGGACGTGCTGCATGCGATGGTCACCAACGGCATGTACCTCATCATTATCGGCAAGGACCAGGTTTACACTGACATGCCGGAATACCGGCATCATCCAAATCCCGCGTATCAGAATGAGCGTGTCCGCGGCACGGGCGGCAAGCCCACCAGCTTTGGCGAAGAAAACGTGCTGTGCCTGCCAATCGACCGTTATGATGACGAGAGCATCGGCGTCCACGAGTTTTGCCACACGATTGATTCGACTTTGCGCAGCATTGACCCGACGTGGAACGAGCGGCGCAATGCGACTTATCACCATGCGGTCAACGCCGGTCTTTGGAAAAACACCTACGCGGGCTCAAATCCGGCGGAGTTCTGGGCGGAAGTGAGCCAGGCCTATTTTGATTGCGGCCGCCCCAACAATTGGAACCACGGCCCGATTGCGCGACGCGAGCAACTCAAGGTGTACGACCCGGAAACGTATGAGCTGGTGCGCACAACGTTCAATCTGGGAGCCGACAAGGATTGGCGCTACCTGTGGCTGCAGAAGTTACCGAATGTGATGCCTCCCCCGCCTCAGTTTCATATCGCGCCATATTACACGAAGTTCACCTGGGCGCGTGAGTTCACGGTAGTTGGTCGCGAGGCGAGCGACGTCGCCTTGCTGAAGGCCAATGACACGATCCGCAAGATGTTTGCCTACCGGCATGACATACTCAAAGCGCTGATTGCCGATGGCGTGAAACTGGTCGTGCTTGGGCCGCACGAAAAGCTGACTGACCTGCCGGAACTGCAAAATGCAAAGGACAAAGATTTTGATCCGGGCGCGCGCTATCTCGACTACTCGCCGGACACGAAGCTATTGGTCGTCGCGGAAGAGAACGTGCTGGGTGACCCGCGCGAACCGCTAACCGGCGATTGCGCGGTGGTCCGTGTGTTTGCCAAGGCGCTCTACTACGTGACGGGAAAGCGACCTGTCGATCCCAACTGGAACAATCGTGGCCGAGACGTGCAGCAATATGAGATGAGGGTGAAACGGCTGGACATCGAATTCGATCAGCAACTGCAGAAGTTGTACATCGACGCACAAGGCACCGGCCGCTGGAAAGGCAGTTCCGCAGTGCATGACGCGGTGGCCTATTGGGCGGCGGGCGTGCTGGCCTATTTCGATGCCGCGGGCCAGGACGGTGCGCCCCTGGACCTGCCACACCCGGTGGCCACGCGAGAAATACTCAGCGCGTACGACCCTGGTTTATTCAAGCTCGTGAATGAGACGATGGCGTACGACGGCCACGTGGATTGGCGTTACATGGACCATTAATGCGTGGCGTCGTCGCGCACGTATTGCACCCCGGCACCGGCAAGCAGTTGGCGTGTTTCCTGCGGGCTTAAATCGTCGCGAATGACGACCGACATAGGCGGCCCAAAGAACGATTTCCGATTGCACCGGTTCAGTTCCTGGTTAATGCGTCCGTAAAGTTGGCCGGCCGCCCGATCAATTCCAACGGTGAATCTATTCTCAGCGCACACAATGAGCCTTACCTCGGGAATTTTGGCTACCTTCCGCGCGAACAATTCGGAAAGCTTTCGCGGCTGGTCGCGAATCTTCCGATAGACCAGGAGGAGCCCAATCGCGATCGGAAGCAATTGCACCAGGGAGCCAGTCTTCGCCACGAGGAGGTAGATAACACA
>CAZUVM010000148.1:0-84390 GCA_964623885.1 uncultured Verrucomicrobiota bacterium | reverse complement strand
ACGCGAACAACCGAGCCTGGTAATCAGTACGGGCTTCGCCGGAGGCCTGCGTCCAGGATTGCCTGGTGGCGCCGTTCTTTTTGCACTCGAAGGCCAGCCGGATCTGCGATCTGCTTTGCTTGCCGCCGGTGCGCAGCCCGCGCGATTTCATTGCGCTGGGAAAGTTGCTGCTACCGCCGCCGAAAAGAAAACGTTGTGGGAACGCACTGGCGCCGACGCGGTTGAAATGGAATCGGAAGTGGTTTGCGCAAGCTGCCATCAGCAAGGAATCCCCAGCGCAACGGTGAGAGTCGTTCTGGATCCTGCGGAGGAAGATCTGCCGCTGGATTTCAACCTTTTGATGACCTCCGACCAGCGGCTCGACGGCCGGAAATTAGCGGCCGCGCTGGCACTATCTCCCCAAAAAATTCCAGCGCTGCTGCGGCTGCGCCGCCAAAGCAATGATGCTGCGAAGAAACTGGCCGACGTGCTAGCGCGAATCGTCGGCGCCCAATAGCTAAGGCGGACCTATGCGAAAGCTAACCACAGATAAACACAGATGGACACGGATATGACCGGGACCGAACCGCCATGCGGTCAATATTTAGGATTCACCAGATGGTGATCAGATTAAAATGGCAAATCTCCTCAAATGAGTCTGCCTCTATATCTGTGTTCATCTGTGTCCATCTGTGGTTACTGAATAGTTTCTCAAGCGCTTTGGCCCAGCCAGGCGCTCACCCGGGCGCCAATGTTTTTCAGATTGCGCGAGGCGTAACGCGCCGTGAAACGCCTCAGCGCGAAAGGGGAATTGGAGGTTGTGTTTACCCCGGCATCGGTCGTGCACGCGGTTTTGTATCCAGCCTCTATTACCAGCTCGCGCACGGCGTCATTCCAATCTCCGTACGGGTAACAGAAATGTTCAATTGGCCGTCCAAACAAATCCTCCAGTTTTTTGCGGCTCGCGGTGATTTCCTCGCGCGCTTGCTCTGCAGACAATCGCGTTAGAAAGGGATGCGTCAGACTATGGGAGCCAATTTCATGACCGGCGGCAAGCCACTCGCGCACCTGGGAGGCATCCATAATCGGTTCGGACGCCTCGCCCTCCGTAACGTCCCAACGGTTTTGTTTTCCTAATAAGTCCGCCACCAGAAACTGGACCGCGTGAAACCCGCTGCTGGCCAGGAGTTCCAATCCGTGCCGCAAAACGTTCTCATATCCGTCGTCAAAAGTGATAACAATCCGTTTCGGCTGCAATGGTCCGGCGCAGGCGGCCAAGTTGCCGCTTTGGAAGCCGGCGGACCGCAGCTCGCGGAGCTGGCGGCTGAACAAGCTCTGGCCAACGTAGAGGCCTTTGAGCCGGACCCGAGGAGGTCGTGGACCCAGCTTGTGGTATGTCAAAACGGGATTGCCTTGGCCGAAAACCCCCTGAAAAGGCGCCAAACCCGAGTAATAAGCGGGCAACTCCGAACTCACAGTTGATTCACCTTGAGACCGCGGCGACGCAGCAATTCCACCACACCTTCGCGTCCCACCAGGTGGCCTGCGCCGACGATCACGATTACATTTTTACTCCCGCGCAACCATTCCTGGATCTTCGGCACCCAGCCCGCGCTTCGATCGGTCAGCAACCGTTTGTAGATGGCCGGAGCTTCCTTTGACGCTTCGTTCAGCAACTGCTCCAGGGTATCGGCGTCGCCGGTCTCCCATGCGGTTAGCAATTTGCCAAATTCGTTCTTCATTTTATCTATATCTTTCAGCGTCGTTTCCACCAACAGCTCCCCCTCCTCTTTCGATAAATCGGTCAGCAGCCCGACCTGGAAATCGACGGTTTCGAGCATTGCTATCTCTTTGCCGGTTTTCTGCGCCAAAGCATAGAAATGCTTGTCGAGGCCGTATTCGGGGTCGAAACCTTGTTTTTGCAAATCCACCACGGCGAGGGTGACCGCTGCGATAGAAGGCTTGAGTTGGTCGAACATCATCATTGGCAAACCGACCTGAGCAATGTGGTTGGTAAAGTTCGAGTACACCGCGGGCGAGAGTTGCTCCTGCAACGTTTGGCCTTCCGGCAATCGGGCCCGACCGAGAACTTTCATCTGGGTCTCGGGTTTTTCCATCGCGCCGATGTCGGTCTCGAACACGGCAATCGCCGAATTGGAAAAGGCTCCTTCAATCACTGCCGGCAACGGATAGTTCTCAGACTTCAACACGTGCACCGAACCGAGCAGATAAACGACGTTGGACTGGCCTTGCACCTGCCAGAGGGAATGGTGGGGTGCTATGGCCGCTGGCTTAGGTTGCGCCAACGCGGATGAGAGCAGCGCGCACGCTACGAGCCCGATTAGAATCCTCTGAGCCGCCTTTCTTGAATTCATGCCCGCAGCGTAGCGTCGAATCTGCGGCGTGCCACTCTAAAAATTACTCCACCTTAACAGAGATCTTATCCGATTCCTTGGCTACCGGAAGATTCAGAGAACGACCGTTCCCTGCCCCTGCATTAAGCACATCATTCACACGGCTCAACGCGTAAGTTAATTCCTGACGCACGGCTTCCAATTTTTGTTTCTCTTCGAAGTGCGGATCTGTTGGCAGCGCCGGAGGCAAACCGAGGATCTCTCTGGCGCGGGCCAGTGCGGCGTCGATATGCGGGCAAACATTTTCGCGGCCGAGACGGTCGATGAATCCCGCTTTCTCCATTACCATCATGGGATTGGTGTGCGGCGCGCTCAGGACGAGGTGTTTGCCCTTCCGGTGCAGTTTTTCGAAAAGATCTTCAAGCGCATTCAAGCCGGTGGCATCGATGGCTACCACTTTGCGCATGCGCAGGATCAGCACCTCGGGCTCCTCCTTGTTGCGTTTGAGCACGCTCTCCAGCTTATCGACTGCGCCGAAAAAGAATGCGCCCATCATCCGGTAGACCATTACACCCCTGGGCACTTCCTTGCCGACCAGCGAGTGATGCGAACCTTCGGTTTCGGTGGTTTCGTCGACCGCCATGATCTGGGTCGTCTCCGAGGAGCGTTTAATGAAAAGAATTGCGGCCAGCACCATCCCGATCTCGACCGCAACGGTCAGGTCAACCACAACGGTGAACGCGAACGCTGAGAGGAAAACCGCCGTATCGCAAATTGGCCATTTCCGCAGCCGCGTGAAATTGTGCCATTCGCCCATGTGCAGGGCGACGTTGACCAGCACAGCGCTGAGCGTGGCCAGCGGTACGAATTTGGCCAAGGGTGCAGCAGCTAGAAGGATCGCCAGCAACGTCAGCGCATGCACGATCCCGGCAACCGGCGTGCGCGCGCCGCTGCGCACGTTCGTTGCCGTGCGCGCAATGGCGCCGGTGGCGGCAATCCCGCCAAACAACGGGCTGACGATGTTCGCCAGTCCTTGCGCGATCAATTCCTGATTTGCATCGTGACGATCGTCGATCATGCCGTCGGCCACTACGGCGCAGAGCAGCGATTCGATCGCCGCCAACAGTGCAATCGTCATCGCCGGCTGAAACAGGTGCTGGATTTGATCCCAGGAGAAGGCGGGGAAATGCGGCCGCGGCAGACCTTGCGGGATCCCGCCGAACCGGCTGCCGATCGTTTCGACCGGCAAATTGAGAAATGCAACCACGGCTGTTCCGAGGACGAGGGCGGCAATCGAGCCGGGCACGCGCCGCTGCCAGCCTTTAGGCCAGAACAGAATCAAAGCGAGTGAGGCCGCCGCCAGCGCCGTCGTCGGCCATTGCAGCGTGCCGAAATGCCGCGCCAGCGCCTCCACCTTGCCGATGAACTCAGAAGGCACCTTGTCGATCTGCAGGCCAAAGAAGTCCTTAATCTGGGTGCTGAAGATCAGCACCGCAATACCGCTGGTGAACCCCATCGTCACCGGAAACGGGATGTACTTGATCATCCCGCCCATACGTGTCACCCCCATCGTTACCAGCAACGCCCCGGCTAAAATCGTGCAGATTACCAAGTTGTCCAAACCGTACTTTGCGCCGATCCCGTAAAGGATCACGATGAACGCGCCAGTTGGTCCGCCAATGGATACCTTCGTGCCACCCAGTCCCGAAATAATGAACCCGGCAATCACCGCGGTGAAGATGCCGGCTTCAGGTTTTACGCCGGACGCGATCGCAAACGCCATGGCCAACGGCAACGCGACGATCCCGACGGTGATACCGGCGATCAGATCGGGCACCAGATCTTTGCCAGAATAGTTTCTGAGCGTGTCAAAAAGACGGGGACGGAATGGGATGTTCAGGTTCATGAGTCGCGAAATCAGGGAATAGCTTCGAAGAAGAAAAATCTGCAGAGGTCAACGGGCAAGCGCGAGCGGGCGGGATGGGGCGCGTGAGGGACGCAGTTTGATCTGACGAATGACTTGCAGCATGTTCTTCCGATCGGATGCGAGCCGGAGTTGATCGACGCGTTCGTCCTCCTTGGCAAAGCGCGCCATGGCCGACACGACTGTCAGGTAATCGGCAGCTGCGAATTCAGGCACCGCAAAAAGGAACACCATCTGTATAAGTTGGTTCGACTCGAACCAGATCACCGGTTCTGCGCAACGCCCTACCGCCACCGACAACTCACATGAACTTAGCAACCGCGCATGCGGCATCGCCCATCCCGGCGAGAGTGCCGTGCTGGCCATTAGCTCACGTTGGATCACAGCGTCCGCCAGCACTCGAGCATCAGGAATGCGCCCGGCTGCCTCAAATTGCTCGCACAGCTCAAATACAATGCCGGTCGCGTCCCGGCTGCGGAGCGTCGGCACCATTAATTCCTCGCTGCTAAGCTCCGCCAACGTGTTCATAGTCTATAAAAATCTCTGTCACTCAACATGAGCCGGCCGTATTCGCAAATCCTATGCCCAAGTGAACAGTCGTGAATGCAAATCATTATGCCGCAGGTATTTGCGATTGAACAGTGCAGGTTTGACCCTGCCGGCATAGCGCGGGTCCAGGGGTCTCTGGTGCAGTTCTTGCACCGGAGAGCGGGACGTAGTGCAAGGGGGACTGAGATCAATTTACCGCTGTTCGATTACTCAGCCTGGAATATTAAAAGATTTCGATGCCGCTGATTTTTGCGTTGCGATCGGGGCTGCTGGAGGGCGAGGAGATACGGATGACGATGTTGCCATTGGCGTCGGGTCGGATCCCCTCGAAATCTTTCACCAGGGCTTTGTTCATTCCGCCGGCTGCTGAAAAGATATCGAGATTCGCCAATACCCGCTGGCTGTTGATGTGGATGTCTTCGATCTGGCGACCGGCTCCATCATCGAAAACCTCAGCAAAGTGAAGGCGCACGTGGTAAGTGCCGTCCTTAGGCACCGGGAACGAATAGGCAAAATCCTGGCCGTAGCGTTCGCTTTGATAGACGGCGGCTGGAGCGGCATTCGGCGCGGACGTATCAATTCGCGCGTGCGAGCTGTTCATTGCGCCGTCGACCATATTTGGGTCGGCAATAAAATCTCCGGCTGGCTCATCGGAGCCGCGGATGATGCGGATAGGCAGCTTCAGAGCCACGGGCTTATCCGAGGCCGGCTCGGGGAGCTCGGGGTACGCGAAGCCGGCAGGCATGGTGGCGGGCGGGCGGTTTTCCGGCGCGCTGCCCCAATGCATGTTCGGCTCGGCGCCCATCACCAGGCGGAGTTCGCCGCCCGAGGTGATTTGCTCGTGGGTCAGCCAGGCTTTCTCGAGTGGTTTGCCGTTTAGCGACGCGGATTGGATGTAGATGTTCTTAGGCGAATTGTTCACGGCAACGACTTTGAAAGTCTTGCCATGGTATTTCTCCCGGTCCAGGTGGAGGGCGGCTTCGGTCACGGCCGGGCTACCCAGCATGTAAACGCCGCTGTCGGGATTCACGGGGTAAAATCCCAGCGCACTGAACACGTACCAGGCGGCCATCTGCCCGCAATCCACATTGCCGCACTCACCGGCGGGCGTGTCGTTAAACAACGTTCCCATCACATGGCGCACGCGCGCCTGCGTTTTGTAAGGGGCGCCGGCGTAGTTGTAGAGATAAGCGACATGGTGGCACTGCTCGTCGCCCTGCGAATACTGGCCGACCAGCCCGCTGATATCGGGAATCGAAGTCTGGATCTTGGAATCTGCTTCAAACAGCGCATCGAGCTTTTTGATAAACGGTTCGTCACCGCCATAGAGCGCGATCAGCCCAGGGACGTCCTGCTGGACCCCAAACGCGTACTGCCACGCGTCCGCTTCGGTGTATTCGTCGCCCACGAGTGCATTGACCACAAACGGCGAACGCCACGCGCCGTTGGCTTTGCGTCCGCGGAAGAAAGTCGTCGTGCGGTCGAACAGGTTTCGGTAATTGGCGCAGCGGCGGTAAAACATTTGCGCATCCTCGTGATGGCCGAGGGCTTCTGCCATTCGCGCGAGGCACCAATCGTCAAAAGCGTATTCGATGGTCTTTGAGGTAGCCTGCTCGCCTGATTTCGAAGCCACGTATCCCAATCCCTTGTAAGTGTCCAGGCCATTGCGATCCTGCATCGCGGTGTCACGCATCGCCTGGTAAGCGGCCTCGGCGTCAAACCCGCGGAACCCTTTGAAATACGCATCCACGATGACCGGCACGGAATGGTAGCCAATCATGCACCACGTCTCATTCCCCCACAGCGGCCAGATGGGTGTGGTGTGCAAGCCGGATTCCTTGTATTCGGCCAACAACGACTGAACCATATCATTCACCCGCTGCGGTTGAATTAGGTTCAACAGCGGATGTTCCGCCCGGTAAGTGTCCCATAAAGAGAAAATCGTGTAGTTCTGGAAGCCCGGAGATAGATGGCTTTTGTGGTCCAAGCCGCGATAAGTGCCGTCCACGTCATTAAACAGAATAGGCGCCTGGCAGCTCAGATAAAGGTTCGCGTAAAAAGTAGCCCGAATGTGCGGGTCAAAGGCGTCCACCTGGACCGTATCGAACAGTTGCTTCCATTGCCGCACCGCGGCCGAACGCGTTCCGTTGAAATCCCAACCCGGAATTTCCGCTGCCAGATTCTTGCGAGCGCCGTCGATGCTGGT
This sequence comes from uncultured Verrucomicrobiota bacterium, assembly GCA_964623885.1. Classification (GTDB taxonomy): domain Bacteria; phylum Verrucomicrobiota; class Verrucomicrobiia; order Limisphaerales; family UBA8199; genus CAZUVM01. The sequence goes on along the minus strand of CAZUVM010000148.1, from coordinate 77,378 downwards.
GCCCGAAATACCGACTTTAATCAACAGCGGTTCCTTCGCGGTGGTTTTGTAATTAAAGAACGCCTTAAGCGCACGCGCCTGGCCGGTTTTCGTGCCCTCCGCAGATCGTTTTCCGTTCAGCTCGAGGCCGAATGAGGCAAAAGGTTTCGAGAACTGCATCACGAAATAGACGACGCGCCTTCCCCCCCAACCCTGGGAGACCCGCGAACCGCTGACCGTGTTATCACCTTCGATGTTGATCGTGGAATCCACGGCCCGGCTGTCCACGCCATGCACCAGGTCCAGGATCACATGCGCCTGATCGGTGGTCGGAAACGTGTATCGATGGAACCCGCAGCGTTCCGTCGCCGTCAGTTCCGCCGTCACTTTTGGGTCCTGCAGGAAGACTTTGTAATAGCCTGGGGTTGCCGTTTCTTCGGCGTGAGAAAACCGGGAAACGTATCCGTGACCAGGAGTTCCCGCTTCGAGTTGGAGCTCACCTACGGTCGGAGTCACCAGCACGTCGCCCAGGCAGCCTACACCCGTGCCGGCAAGGTGCGTGTGGCTGAACCCCAGGATGGAAGAGTCCGAATAATGGTAACCCGAGGCGCCGTCCCAACCCCGCAGAGGCGTATCCGGGCTAAGCTGCACCATTCCGAAGGGCACAATGGCGCCGGGATAGGCATGTCCATGCTCGGCCGTGCCTACCAGGGGCAAGGGCATCTCGGTTGGAGAAGGGAGAGCCTGGGTGAGGTTCACGCCGAACATAAGGCCGGCAAGAACGTAAATGGAGATGGAACTTGGTCTCATTAGATATCTCTGGATTTATTCGGCGGGTGCTTCCGTCCGACTTTCAAACCATTTAGAATTACAAACAAATCGCGAGGTAACTATTAGCAATCGCCCGTGCCTTGCTCAAGCAAAAGAAGAGTCTTGGAAAGTTGAACCCGAATGGACACCAATTAACACCAACACTAATTTGGACTCCGCATGACACCCGGCTTCCTGCTTAAGGGAATTTTGATTGGCTTCTCGATTGCGGCACCGGTAGGCCCGATCGGTTTGCTCTGCATTCGACGTTCGCTGGTGGATGGCCGAGCGGCAGGATTGGCCACGGGATTGGGAGCAGCCACCGCGGATGCAGCCTATGGCTGCATCGCCGGTTTTGGATTAACGGCGATTTCGAATTTCCTGGTAAGCCAAAAGGTGTGGTTGGGATTTGTGGGTGGGTTGGTGCTCTGTTACCTGGGTGTGCGCACGTTCGTGGCGCGACCATCCGAGAACCCGGAAACTATTTCTGAAACCGGACTGAGCAGCGCCTATCTATCAACTTTGGTGCTTACCCTCACCAACCCAATGACGATTCTCTCATTCGTCGCGGTTTTCGCCGGTCTGGGATTGGCGGGCGCGCCGGACTATTTCAATGCCAGTCTGCTGGTTGGCGGGGTGTTCACAGGCTCAGCCATATGGTGGTTATTGCTGAGCAGCGGCACGGCGTTCTTTCGTTCACGGCTGGATGCCGAGCGGTTGCAGATCGTGAATCGAATTTCAGGTGGTATCCTGGTCGCGTTTGGGATTTATGCCGTGGCGAGTTGTTTCGCGAAGTAGACGCAACTGAAGGAGGAGACACGATGGACGAGATGAACGGGGTTTAAGGACGTACACCTGGCTGATTTGTCGCTGGTTTGGCAGCTTCCTGAATCATTGCTTTGAAAACGGACAAATCGCGCTCGCCCAGGAACCGACGATAAATGTGTCCTTGCGGGTCTAGAATGACGGTGGTGGGCAATTCACCACCGTTGAATTTGGTGGCGACCGTGGCGCTGGGATCCAGCAGCACGCAATAGTTGATGCCGCGCGCGTTCATGGCGCGGGCTACCGTGGCGCGCACGGTTTTCATCGACCCACCGCCACGGCCATTGGCATCGCTCGGTGAATCCAGCGTTACACCGAAGATTTTTATCCTATCGCCCGCCTCCTTTTGCAGAGCAATCAGCTCGGGGATTTCGGCCACGCACGCCGTGCACCAGGTGGCCCAAAAATTCAACAGCACGACTTTCCCCCTGCAGTCGGCGATATGAAATCGCCGGCCTTCAAGATCGCTCAACGTGAAGTCTGGAACCCAGGCTCGAGGCGATGTGGTATTAACCGCGGTGTTTGGCAAAAGAGGAGGGAACTCGGCGGAATGCGTCTGCCACCATTGCTTTCGCCGTGCTACCCCTTCGCGGATGCTTGCGGTATCTGCCGCGTTCACTTCGACAGTTCCATTCGTCCCCTGTGTCGAAACCGCTAGTCGATTCCGGACGCCGAAATCCTCGCCGGTCCAGCGCATGAGCGCAACTTCGGCGGCAGCCACGACCTGCAAATCCGGATCATCCAGCAACGGCATGGCCACGGCCACGGCCTGCCGCGGGTCACGGCGGCCCAGGTAATGCAATCCCAGCAGGCGCAGAGATGGGTCGCAGTCGTCCAATTGCGCGCGGGCACAGAGAAACAAATTCGTGCTGTGAGCCAGGTCTAATGTAGCCAGTGCGAGCTCGCGGACGGATTCGTCGACGTCTCGAGCAGCCTCAATCGCGAGCGGTTCGGCGCGCGCAAACCACGCTGGTGTGGCTGCCGCATGGTCTTTTAGGTAGCTGACGACAAGTTCGCGGTGTGCGATCTTTCCGGTCGCCCAGCAGCGCTGCAGGAAAACAACAGGATCGCTCGAACTTCTGGCCAGTTCGTTGAAGTATTCCTCCCGCGGGTTGTCCAGGTTGAGCAGCAGATAAAGATCCAGCGGGCGTTGCAGCCAGAAATGAAAGCAAAACCAGGCGGCCAGGACCAATAAGAGGACGACCGCCAACCAGGCAGGTCGCGACAGCTTTTTAGTTTTGTTAAGCCAATTCATTCTTCATCTACTAAAAAGAGCAGCTATTGCAGCAATGTCGGATTGGTGGTATTGGTCGGCGATGGGCATGGAACCTAAACACAGTTAACATTCTTTCACAAAGCCTGGCCATGAAAACTAATTACCTGACAAAGCGCAATCTAACGACTTTCTTCAATCGATCAGGACTCGTTTTGCTGCTCCTCACCACTGTGTTTTGGAACGCGGAAGTTACCGGGCAAGACAAAATTACTCTCAAGGTCATCAAGGTAGATAGTGAAGAAACGTCTGGCGAAGACGGCAAGGGCGCCAATGCCGTGGACGGCAACCCCGAAACCATGTGGCACACGCAATGGCAGGACGCCAATCCCGGTCACCCACACGAGATCATTATTGAATTAAGCCGCCCTTCCAGAGTTCAAGGACTCACCTATTTGCCTCGCCAGGATGATATCGAGAACGGAACGATCAAGGATTACGAGATCTACCTTAGTGCCGATGGCAAAGAATTCGGCGAACCTGTCAAAAAAGGGGCTTTCGAGTCCGGCAAAAGCAAGAAGACGGTATCATTCGAGCCTAAGCTGTGCCGTTTCCTGAAGCTGAAGGCGCTCTCGGAGATAAATGGAGAGGCCTGGACTTCGGCTGCCGAAATCGGAATTGTCCAGGAAGCCGACAAGGGCCCGATTAAACCCACCCTGAAAGTTGTTAGGGTGGATAGTGAAGAGACCGCTGGTGAGGACGGCAAAGGTGCCAATGCTGTGGACGGCGACCCTGATACGAAGTGGCATACGCAGTGGCAGGACGCCAATCCCGAACATCCGCACGAGATTGTGATCGAACTCACTCCAGCTTGCCGGATCAAAGGTTTTACCTACTTGCCCCGCCAGGACGATAGTGAAAACGGAACAATCAAAGACTTTGAATTTTACGTTAGTGAGGATGGAAAGGAATTTGGTCAACCGATCAAGAAGGGCACGTTCGAAGGTGGCAAAGAGAAGAAGACAATCACGTTCGAGTCGAAACCGTGCCGTTTCGTCAAGCTCAAGGCGCTCTCTGAGATTAACGATCAGCCCTGGACCTCGGTGGCAGAAATCACTGTGATTCCCGACTAAAGGCTAAAACGGCGCCGGTAGAACACCGACTCTCGGGTAGGGACGCCGTCCTCGGCGTCCCAAATTCAAGAACGGGGACGCCGAGGACCGCGTCCCTACCACTGTGTTGCTGTCATAGTCGGAAGGCTACATTTCCTTGGCTTTCTTCCCGCCGAAAGGAATGTCGAGGTAACCGCCCAACCAGAGTTTGGAATCGGTGTTACGGCCTTCAAACGTTTTGCGCGACTCGAAGCCGTAGCGGATGTGGCGCTTTAAGGTCGTATAGCTGAACCCGGCGACGAAAGTTTCGCTGATTTCGCGCACGTTGGACTTGTAACTGATGCTGTCGTAGGGGACGCCGGTGCCGAAGAGAATGATATCTTCGCCGCTGGTAGCCTGCTGATGACGGAAGCCAACGTCCAGCTCCCATTTGCCCATTTTTTCGGAAGGCCCGAACTGCTGGAAGAGGCCGAAAGAAGCCATGTACTGGTCGTTGCCGGTGGTGTGCATCCAGCGATACCACGCGTCGCCCCAGGCGCCCAGGCCGGGCCAGCCGAAATGTTTTCGCACGAGGATGGAGGGTTCGATCGCCACGGAATGATTTCCCGGCGCGAAGGCCAGGTAACGGTCGTAGCTGCCGGGCACGACGGCGCCGGCGCGAAACGTCAGCGTGGGAATCCAGGGAGAATTGGTATCGACAGCTTCGTTAAAAGCCTGGTAACGCACGCCGAACGCCGTATCCATAAGCCCGGTAGTTTCCTGGATGCCGCCGTTGGGATCGAAGGAGCGCCAGCCCACGGTGGTGGCGCCGAAATTAACATCCGCTGCCCATTTTCCCGTGATGCCGTACTCCAGAGTGAAGTAACCCTGTCGAATATCGATTCCGTAGCTCTCGCCGTCCGGAGTATGCAAAGTGATATTATGCCGAGTCAGTCCTTCCCACATGTAGTACGCCTCAGACTGTTCGTACAGCGTGCCCCAGATGAACTGCCCTTTCTCCGGCACCTCAGCCCACTGCGCAAACGGACGCCGCGGCGCATCCTCCGAAGCCAACAAGCACTGGGGGATGCAAAAGGAAAACGTCAGCGCAACGAAAATGGTCCAGCCAAAGGCCCGGCAGAGTCGGGTCCTGTTTTTACATTCCGCGGTATGATTCAAGGATGTGGCAAGTTTCATAAACATTGTTTTTGCGGACCGCCGAGATCGGAACGCCTCGGTCCATTGCATCTACCTGTCGATGGTGCGTGCGTATTGCTCGAGGTGCACGGCGCGAACCAAGCAGATTCAGGCCAGCATTGAAACAAAACCTGCTGCCGGTGCAAGCAGGGAAAAGAGGCGACAAAGGATTTACAGCTTGCCGCTCACCATGCGTTGTTCCAATGATTGCGTAGCGCTTGAAGCCGCAACCAAGGGCCATACGGCCCTAAACTCATTGGAACCCATGAAAACGAATCCTCCGAACCGACGCCAATTTCTCAAAACCTCGACCGCAGCCGTGGCCGGCGCAGCGCTGGCTGGTGCGTTGAGCCGCCCAGGTTATGCGGCCGAGAATAATACGATCAAACTTGCGCTGGTGGGGTGCGGCGGGCGTGGCACGGGGGCAGCCGGCCAGGCTCTGTCTACTCAAGGGCCGACAAAGCTGTGGGCGATGGCCGATGTGTTTGAGCATCGGCTAAGGAGCAGCCTGGCAACTCTGGAACCGGGTCACACAGCGCAGATCGAAGTGCCGGCGGATCGTCAATTCATCGGCATGGATGCGTTTCAAAAAGCCATCGATTCACTGGATAAAGGTGACGTGGTGCTGCTGGCCACACCGCCGGCGTTCCGCGCCCGACATTTTGAATATGCAGTGCAAAAGGGCCTTCATGTTTTCATGGAGAAGTCGTTCGCGGTGGACGCACCCGGAATCCGCCGCGTGTTGCGGGCTGGGGAAGAGGCGACACGGAAAAACCTCAAAGTTGCCACTGGTCTGATGAGTCGCCATTACATTCCGCTGGAGCAGGCGATCCAGCAAATCCATGACGGCGCCATCGGCGAGGTGATCACTGAATGGGCTTACCGCATGCACGGGCCGGTCGGGCTCTCGCCCAGGCCGGCGGACATGTCCGAGTTGGCGCATCAGATCGCGAACTACAGCAATTTCACCTGGCTCAATGGCAGTTTCATTGTGGATTGGCTCATTCACAATATTGACGTCTGTTGCTGGGCCAAAAACGCCTGGCCGGTCTCGGTGCAAGGCATGGGCGGACGACAGGTCCGGCGCGACGCCGACCAATTGTTCGATCATTACGCTGCGGAGTACACATTCGGCGATGGCACACGCCTTATGGCCCAAGCGCGGCATATGGCGAATTGCTTTGATTTCTTTGGCGACCAAGTCCACGGCACGAAGGGCTGGGCAATTCTTGGCGAAGGCCAGCCCAAGCCGCGTTTGTTCAAAGGCCATCAGCAAACTTCGGCGAGTGTCTTATGGAGCTACCACGGCCCCGATTGCGATCATTACCAGCGGGAGCACGACCTGTTGTTTGATGCCATTCGCAACGCCAAGCCGTATAACGAAACCGAACGGTCAGCCAAATCCTGTTTCACCGCGATCATGGGGCGGATGGCTTGCGAATCCGGCAAAGAAGTTACCTGGGATGAGGCCATGGCTTCGAATTTCGAACTCGCGCCCAACCTCGACGCTTGCAACTGGGATTCCAATGCGCCGGTGATGCCCGATCCCGCCGGTCATTATCCCGTCGCCATGCCCGGCCAAAGCACCGCGTTCTGATCAACTACGGCCGTGCTTGGTTATTGGTCGCCGGCGGTTCGAAGCGGACGACTATCTCGCCCGGCTTGGCATAGCCCAATTGTTCACGTGCGAGTCGTTCGACTGCCTTGGGATCGTGGCGCAAAACGTCGATGGAATTTCGCAATTGTTTGCCCGTCTCCTCCTCCTTTTGGATACGCCCGTCGAGCCGGAGTATCTCCTTGCGCAGGCGCTCATTATAGTGAATGAGTGGCAGATACCAAATGGCCACGCCCAGCAACCCCGCCACGAACAACAGGAAAACCACGACTCGCGTGAGTTTGTCCCAGATGTTGAGGCACACGTTCATGCCCGGGAGTTAAACACGAGCCGCGCCAGGACCCAAGCACTTTATGCGACTAATGCCCTTTCGTAGCATTAGTCACTGGCCCCATTGGTAAGGACGCCCTCCGTGTCTCATTATTGCGGCGGTGCTTAGGCGAATTCAAACAACGCCTCGGCAAACTGTTTGGGATCGAACGGCTGCAGATCGTCGGGACTCTCTCCCAGGCCGACGAACTTCACGGGCAATCCAAGATCGCGTTGGATGGCGATGACCATGCCCCCTTTGCTGGTGCCATCGAGTTTTGTGACGACCAGGCCGGTGAGTTGGACCGCTTTATGGAATTCACGAGCCTGGTTCAGGGCGTTCATACCGGTGGTGGCGTCCAAGACCAGCAATACTTCATGTGGAGCGCCAGGTAACTGCCTGGCCATAACGCGGTGTACCTTTTGCAGTTCCTGCATCAGGTTATGCTTGGTGTGCAATCGCCCGGCGGTATCGATGAACACGAAATCGGCATGCCGCGACTGAGCAGCAGTGACGGCGTCATGGGCCACCGCGGCAGCATCAGCCCCGTACGTGCCAGCGATCACCTCGATTTTCAACTTTTGCCCCCAAAGCTTCAGTTGTTCGATCGCCGCCGCCCGGAAAGTATCGCACGCGCCCAACAGTGCGGTATGGCCCTGGGCTTTGACCAGGTGTGCCAGTTTGGCGGCAGTGGTAGTTTTTCCCGTCCCGTTGACACCCACAATCGAAACTACGGTTGGGCCGGTCTCGGCTCGTCGTAACGCTCCGGAGCCCGCCGCCAGAGCCGAGGCAATCTCCCGTTGCGCGACAGTGAAAACGTCCGCGGTCTCTTTGCCCTGCGTCTCATAGCCCTTCTTCACGGCCGCGATGATTTGCTGGGTCATATCCATCCCCAGGTCAGCGCCCAACAAGGCCGCTTCGAGCTCTTCGAGTGCCTCGACACCGAGTTTGGGCGAGCGGCTGACAATCCGCTTAATCTCGTGTGTGAGCCGGCTGTGGGTTTTCTGCAGGCCGGCTTTGAACTTGTCGAAAAGGCCCATTTTTTAATGCGGTGTGCGGGGCGAGGAAGGAGGAGTAAAAGAGCCAACGCGGGACGAGGCTTTGTATTGTGCGCCTCGGGTCTTGAGTTTTTCCACGTGCTGATAGGGAAGCTTGATGGTTCCGATGAGCGGCTTACCCTTGCTTAAGCCGTGACAATCAGAGCCGCCAGTCACGAGCAATCCAAAGCGGTCCGCCAGCTCCAGGTAATGCTCGACTGTGGAAGTCGAATGTTTGGTATGAAAACATTCAATGCCATCGAGGCCCGTGGCGACCATGGCGGGGATGACTTCATCGGCGTGGTTCAATCCAGGGTGCGCCATTACTGCTACCCCGCCGGCATGATGGATCAGATCTATCGCCTCCGCGGCGGACATCTTGAATTTCGGCACCCAGGCCGGGCGATTGCGTTTCAGGAATCGTTCGAACGCTTCGTCCAGGCTGCCGCATAACCCGGCACTGACCAGGGCGCGCGCTACGTGCGGCCGGCCCGGGGCGCGGCAATTTGCCAGTGCGAACACGGCTTCCACTTGGAGCGGTACATCCAGCTCGTTCAGCCGCGCAACCATCTCGCGGATCCGGTCCTGGCGCACCTGCTGGAATTTTCCAACCTCGGCCAGCAAAGTCGGGTTTCGGATGTCCATATCGTAGCCCAGAATATGGATTTCATTTCCGTCCTGCTCCGCAGTCAGCTCCGCGCCCGAGATAAACTCGATGCCCACCGCGGCGCAGGCTGCGGCTGTCGGCGCACAGCCCTCCACGGTATCATGGTCGGTCAAAGCCAAAGCGGCGAACCCGTTTCGTTGCCCCTCGTACACGAGCTGTTCGGGCGAATAGGTGCCGTCCGAGTAGAACGTGTGCAGATGGAGGTCGGCGAACATGCGGCCTTGCGGTGGTGAACTCACTTGACCTCTCGCGCAGGGCGCGGCAACTCGCCTTTGATTTTGTCCAGAATGCCATTAACGAATTTCCCGCTGTCCTGGGTCGAAAATTTTTTCGCGATATCCACCGCCTCATTAATGCTTACGACGGGAGGGATATCGTCCCGGTGAAGCATCTCATAAATTGCCAATCTAAGAATATTGCGATCGACGGCGGCGATCCGGTGCAAGTCCCAGTTCTTGGCGTGTTTTCGAATCACTTCGTCGGCCTCGTCGCGGTGCTGCAGCGTGCCCCGAATCAACGGGTCGGCGAACAGACGCACCGCAGCTTCTTCCGTGCTGGGTGGCGGCAATTCGACCGGCTGGCCCCAGGTTGCGCCCCCCTTCTCTTCGGCGATGGCGGCGGCCCGCTGCGATTCCCAAAACTCCTCCAGCGCCCCATCCAGGTCGGCTGGTGGATTCAAATCGTTTTGAAAAAGAAACTGGACGGCGCGCTCCCGCGCCTCACGTCGCTTGCCCATAAATGAAAACCATGCCGCAGAAACGTCCTCCGCGAAATCAAAAAGTATAAGCCTTACAAAGGGTTGCGGCGCGCCGTCTCCTGTTGCGTTTGCACGAGGTAATCGCACCAGGCTTCCAGGCCCTGGCCCGTGCGGGCAGAGGTTTCAAAGATTCTGGCCGTCGGCGCCACTCGGCGCACGTTGGCCAAAGCCAATTCGCGGTCGCACCCGCACGCTGGGATCAGATCGGTCTTGCTGATGACAACTACATCCGCGGCTTGAAACATGGGCGGGTATTTCAATGGTTTATCCTCGCCCTCAGTGACCGACCAAAGAACGACCCGCAGGTCCTCGCCCAGATCAAATGAAGCCGGGCAAACCAGGTTTCCGACGTTTTCCACGATCAGCAGTTGCAGACCTGCCAGGTCTAACCGGTTGACTGCGCGCGCGACCATTTCGGCGTCGAGATGGCAAACGGTGCCGGTGGTAATCTGAACGACCGGCGCACCGGACTCACGCAGACGCTGCGCGTCATTGTCGGTGGCAAGGTCGCCAACGATCACTCCGACTTTGAGCCGCGGTGCCAGCGCGCGCAGCGTGGCTTGCAGCAGCAGCGTCTTGCCCGAGCCGGGAGAGGAAACCACATTCAGGACCAGCAAGCCCCGCGCGCGAAAGAATCCACGATTGCGTTCGGCCAACCGATCATTGTTGGCAAGGATCGACTCACGAACCTCCAAGGTCCGTTTGGTGCGCTCTTCGAAATTGCCCTCATGCGAGTGTCCCGTGTGCTCATGGGTATGACTGTGAGTATGGGTGTGCTCGTGAGGTTCGCCATGATGATGGCCGGGGCCATGCTCATGCTCATGGTGATGCGTGTGGGTATGTTCATGCTCACCCTCATGCTCGTGATCATGGTGGTGGTCGTGCCCATGCTCATGGTCGTGGTGATGGGCGTGCCCATGCTCATCATGGTGAGCACTGATTCCTACCGGTTCTTCTCCCGGCAATCCGCAACCGCAATCGCGACACATAAAACTAACTTTCTTCTTTTAGCTGCTCCGGCAAGCGCGGCCGGACAGCTCGCTGTTCGTTCTATTCGACGTCCAAGGAAGCCACTTCCAACTCACGTCCCGCGCGCACTTGGGCGCTGGGCGCATGGCAGTCCGGGCACTCGGGCAGTAAATCGTCAGCCTCGAATTCTCGCGTGCACGCCGCACACCAGAATCGCGCCGGGACGGCTTCAATGCTTAACCGGCCGCTCTCGGCCGGGGTGCCTGGTTTCAAAGCCTCGAAGGCAAACTCAAGGGCCTCCGGAACCACGCCCGTGAGAGCTCCGATCCGCAACCGAATCACGTGTATGCGTTTGGCGCCCGCCCGGCGGGTTTGTTCGAGGGCAAGGTTCAGCGCACTTTCCATAATGGATAATTCGTGCATGGTTGAGCCGCTTCGATGCCGGAAAGCAGCGTGGGCTCACGTCAATCCGTTGTTTGAACGTAGCTCGAATGCCGTGCGTGGGCAAGGCTTGGTAGCAAGCTTAAATCTGCGCTACTCCTTCGGCGCTTTGCGCCTTCGCTGAAACTTTAAGAGGCTACGCTTGGGCCATCGCACCAGCCTGGTGGGTCAGCTCTGTGACTGGTATGCGTCGCGCCGCGATGTCTTGGGCAATGGCGACAAGTTCCTCGGGTGTCAATTCGTCGTCGAAGATTGCAAAAGCGCCCCGGGTCGTTTTTACATACAGGCGTCTTGTTCCAATTTCGTAAATCTCGATATCCGGAGGTAAATTCTTGTCAGTCACCATCCTCCTTTACGCTTCAACGAGTTGTGCTGCAACGCGTAGTTGCTAAAAGTTTTTCACCGTTTATTCACACCGCCGGGATCGTGCCCGCCTCGAGCGGTTGCCAACCTCACCCCAGCCGGTTGGCCAATCTCATTAACAATGATCGGAACCGGTGAAACGCGGCCTGCGGTAGGCGAGGGCGCCAACCGGTGCGCCCGGGGCGGCGCGCTCCCCCGAAGGTATAACAGTCCTCGCAAAACGTGCTTTTTATGATTACAACTGGCTGCTGTCACGATTTGACGACCATGCTCGAACCAAAGATTATCGTGCGGCTGTGTGCCATTGTCTTACTGCTTGCGTCGGCTCAAGCCATTGGCGCGATGCCGGCACAGGAGATGGAAGACCGCATCAACACACTATTGGCGCGCATGACCCTCGCGGAAAAGCTAGGGCAACTTCAGCAACTCGACGGAACTGCCGAGGGGGACTACCGGCCCGAACACCTGGACCTGGCGCGGCGTGGCTTACTAGGGTCGACGTTGAATGTGCGCGGGGCGAAGCGGACCGCGGAATTGCAGCGCGTTGCCGTCAGAGAATCGCGGCTGGGTATCCCGTTATTGTTTTCTTACGACGTCATTCATGGTTATCGGACGATTCTTCCAGTGCCACTGGCCGAGGCGGCAAGCTGGGACCCTGGCGCCGTCGAGCAGGATGCCAGCGTGGCGGCCGCGGAAGCGGCGGCGGCGGGTATACGCTGGACATTCGCGCCGATGGTGGATATCGCGCGCGACCCTCGCTGGGGAAGGATTGTGGAAGGTTCGGGAGAAGACCCATATTTGGGGGCAGTGCTGGCGGCGGCCCGAGTGCGCGGATTTCAGGGCTCGGACTACGGGCAGTCCGACAAAGTCGTGGCGTGCGCGAAGCATTGGGTGGCCTATGGAGCGGCAGAAGGAGGACGTGACTACAACACTACGGAGGTTTCTGAACGCACGCTGCGGGAGATTTATTTTCCGCCCTTCAAGGCAACCGCCGAAGCCGGCGTGGGCACTTTCATGAGCGCCTTCAACGATCTGGATGGCATTCCCACATCGGCGAATGCGTGGACGCTACGGGATGTCCTGAAAGGCGAATGGAAGTTTGACGGGGTGGTTGTAAGCGATTACACGGCGGTTAAAGAACTAATTGCACACGGCATCGCCTCCAATGAAGCGGAAGCGGCGGCCTGCGCCCTGAACGCCGGCGTGGATATGGAGATGGTCAGCCGATTATTGAACCAAAATGGCGCTCAACTCTTGAAACAGCGAAAGATTACCGCAGCCGATATTGACGATGCAGTGCGCCGTGTTTTGCGAGTGAAGTTTCGGCTCGGTTTGTTTGAACATCCTTACGCCGATGAAGCACGCGAAAAAGCGGCATTGCTTGCGCCTGATCATCTCGCCGTGGCCCGCAAAATGGCGGCGCGTTGCGTGGTGCTGCTGAAAAACGACCATGAAATCCTGCCTATCAGGCAGAAATTGAAATCACTCGCAGTGATCGGCCCGCTGGCGGACGACTCGCAAAGCGTGCTCGGCTCGTGGACTGGAGATGGGCGGAAGGAGGACGCCGTTTCGCTTCTCGCCGGAATCCGCGCCAAGCACCTGGCCGGTATGCAGATCAATTATGCGAAAGGGTGCGATGTTCTCGGCGACTCGACCTCCGGGTTTTCAGCAGCGGTGCAGGCGGCCAAAAAATCCGAATTCGTTATCGTGGCAGTAGGTGAGTCCGGCGACATGACCGGCGAAGCCACCTCGCGCAGTTCGCTCGATCTCCCGGGACGGCAACTGGAGTTGCTCCAGGCGATTCACAAACTCGGCAAGCCGTATGCCGTCGTGTTGATGAATGGCCGGCCGCTCTCGATCAATTGGATAGCAACCAATTCCCCGGCTATTCTCGAGACGTGGTTTGGCGGCACACAGGGCGGCGCTGCTATTGCCGATGTGCTCTTCGGCGATGTAAATCCCGGCGGCAAACTGCCGGTGACATTTCCGCGCTCGGTCGGCCAGGTTCCGCTCTACTACAACCATTATAACACCGGACGGCCTCCTGAGCTCGCTAACAAATACTCCTCAAAGTACATCGACCTGCCCTGGACGCCGCTTTATCCATTCGGTTATGGATTGAGTTATACAAAATTCAAACTTGCGGAGTTACGATTAAGCGCGCCCAAAATCCCCACCAACGGCACTGTCAGCGTATCGTTGACGGTCGAAAACGTTGGACGCCTCGCAGGCGATGAGGTGGTGCAGATTTATATTCACCGTCCCGCCGCCAGCGTGACGCGGCCCGTGAAGGAGCTCAAAGCTTTTCAGCGAATGACGCTGCTGCCCGGACAAAAGAAAATGGCTGAGTTCCTGCTCGGTCCGGAACAATTCGGCTACTACAATCGAGCAATGCATTTCGTGGTCGAGCCCGGCCAGGTGGAGGTCATGGGCGGCAACAATTCGGAACAAACGATTTCGACAAAGCTGGAATTGATCGAGCAATAGGCACCGCGGCGAAATCGGTAGGGACGCCATCCCGGCGTCCCTGATCTTCTGCTATCACACGTGAATGAGTCACTAGTCACTCCTCCCGATTTGAATTGCGCCGGCGCACCTTCCTAACAATCATATTCGCTGCCGAGTTGACGCGAACGAATCAACTCACCGATTGGATAAAACAGTAGAAACAAAAGCCTGGGGCCTGGTGCGGCGGCGGCAATGCCTGGTGCCGACCTGGAAGGGTTGGCTGGCGTTGGTCCTGGTATTGGGCTCGCTCGTGACGGTGATGATTCGTGCTCTCCCTTCGTTCCTCGCGGTGACAGAGCCGTTGCCGGGTGGGGTGATGGTGGTAGAAGGCTGGGCGCCGGACTACACGCTGCAAATGGTTGTGGCAGAATTCAAGCGCAACCATTACGACCATGTGTATGTGACCGGTGGTCCGGTAGATTTCGGGGCGCCGCTGGTGGAATATAAAACATATGCTGAGCGTGGCGCTGCCATCCTTGAAAAGCTGGGCTTGAGCACCAATGACGTGCAATCGGTGCCCGCGCCATTTGTGGCTCAGGACCGGACCTACACCTCCGCCATGACGCTGCGGCGTTGGTTCCGCGATCACGGGGTCACGCCAACTAGAGTCCACCTCGTAACCGAAGGGATGCACGCTCGCCGCTCGCGCCTCATGTTCCGGCGCGCGTTAGGCAAAAGTGTCCAGGTTGGGGTTACGGCGGTGCACGCCCGGGATTTTGACGAGGCACATTTGTGGCATTATAGCGCCGGCGTACGGGGGCTGATTAGCGAAGGCGTCGCTTATGTTTACGCGGCTCTGTTGTTTCATCCGCCTCCGGAAAAGTAACAAGGGTTGAACTTCCCGCGTGCCGCTGAGCGATCTCTGCTCAGCATCCTTTACAGCGGCAGCTTCCGTGACCGAGCAAACGCGCGGGCAGGAACAATACAGCACGGAGCAATGCGAAAGCCGCGCCGACTGTAATTCCCACAAGTCGGAACGGTATTGAAACAAGCCAGACCAGCGGGAAGAGAACGAGCACCAGCAGCGCGAGCGGCCAGCATAAGAGAAAAAGGACGCACCAGCAAACCAGCAGGAGCAGCGTTCTCATACTTGACCTATCGCATGGATAAGTGCGGTGGTCCAATATAAAAGGAAGCCGACGGTAGGGACGCCGTCCCCGGCGTCCCAAATCTCATTCGCCATTTGCTGGCGACACGGCGCTCGTCTTTTGGCTGAATGGCACGCCGGCAATAGGTCACTCCTCGCGGCCGGCCTCGCGAACCCGGATGTAGCGGCCGAGGAAAATCAAGCCGAGAGGTGCGACAGTCGCGGCCAGCGCGATAATCAACCACAGCGTGCTTGAGTGGCGAACACCGTGCTCCGGGCAGTAATGCTCCAGCAATGATCCCGCGGAAGAGAGCACAAACACCTTCGCCAAAAGAAGCGGCACGTACGACAGCGCTCCATAGGAAGCTTCCTGTCCTTTTGGCGCAATGGCAGCTGCGTACTCATAAACGCGAGGCGAATAAAAGGCCTCGCCTAAAGAAAGCAGCGCCATGAACAGGGCGAACATGACGTAGTAGGGATGGATAGGTCCCTCCAGTTGGAGGTAATCGTGACCGAGTATATTCCCAATGAAACCATCCGCCAGAGGCTGGAACCAGGCGGGCGGCAGCGCCATCAGAAAGACTGATCCAGCCGAAATAATCCCGCCGACAATTACCATCCGGTAAGCCGAGAACCGCAGGGTCAATGCGCCAACCAGCGGCGCGAGAAAAATGATAAGAATGTTATTAATACCTGCCAATTTCCCGACCGGCGCCCCGCCGCCTAATTCGCGAATGCCAAACTTGGGGAAAACATAATCAATTTCCTTGTAGATGATTTTGACAAAGGCGATGAGAACAAGAAAACCTATCAGCCGGTAGAAACCAGGATAGCGAACGAGTTGAGCAAGGCCGCGCCAGGTCTGTTCCGCACCTTCGCGGAGAGACTGCATCGCAGTCCAGGTTTGCCCGCTGGACGCGGCGCGAAGTCGAGGCGGGGAGAACGTCACACCCTGGTCAGTGGCTGCTGCGCCCTCGCGTATAAACCAAAGCATCGGCAGCAGCAGCACCTCGAGCGCAAAGCTTATCACAAATAGAGTTCGGTACGTCGATACCTGCAGGCCTACGCCTGGTATCACCAAATGGCCGTATTCTCCCATTTGCTTGCGGATCACGTCGAAGAGGTACTGGGCGACGAAGAAACCGAGGTTCATCATCGCATAGGAGATGGAGAATGCGATGGAGCGCTGGCGAGTGGTCGAGTAGGTGCGGAACGAAGCCACGAGAACGGGAATGCCCAGCGCCTCACCGATCGCCAGCGGAAAGACTCCTGCCGCCAGGGCCAGCCATTTGAGGCTGCATGCCGCCATAACGGCGCGGGCTAAGACGCAAATCCAAACGCCGAGGAAAAACGTCTTGCGGAAACCAAGGACGTCCGTCAAAGGTCCTACTACCAGGCTGATAGCGGTGATGCCGACCGACCAGGCGAACGCCAGCAAACTTGCTTGCGTGTCGCTATAGCCCAAATCCGCGGAAAGCCACAGCACGAGCGTCCAATTCGTGATCGCGTAGGCAGCCGTCGCGACGAACTTCACCGCCAAAGCAATCCACAGCTCGCGCATCGCGCCTTTAAGCACGGTAAAACGGCTGAGGAACCGCGCGAAAGCAGAGGGTTCACTCTCCACGGGCAGTGGCGCGCCAGGAGTGGCTGTGGTCATGCTGCACCGATATTCAACCGGAATTGCAGCATTCGGTAAAGTGAGAACCGGTTTCGACGATCACTTCTTCTCGAGCACCAACTCCCCGTCGTGCGCGGCGACTTTGATCCGGTCGCCGGGTTTGAAATCGCCGACCAGGAGCTTGGTGGCCAACGGATCCAGCAACAGATCCTGGATCGCGCGTTTCAAGGGACGGGCACCGAACTGCGGGTCATAACCCTCTTTGGCAATAAGCTGTTTGGCAGAGCGATCCACTTCGAGGCTGAGTTGCTGCTGGGCCAGACGCTTATCAAGGCGCTCGAGTTGTAGATCGACGATGTGCGTGATTTGCTTCTCGTCGAGACTGTGGAAAATGATGATGTCATCGACGCGATTGAGGAACTCGGGGCGGAAGTGCGAGCGCAGCTCGGTGCGGACGAGGCGCTCCATTTCAGCATGATCCTTGGTGCCGAGTTTGCCGCTGCTGTAATACTCCTGGATGATGGGCGAGCCGATATTGCTCGTCATGATGATGATGGTGTTCTTGAAATCGACGGTGCGGCCCTGGCCGTCGGTGAGCCGCCCATCATCCAGAATCTGGAGCAGGACGTTGAATACATCGTGGTGGCCCTTTTCGATTTCATCGAAGAGCACGACGCTGTAGGGGCGGCGGCGAACCGCCTCGGTCAATTGGCCACCCTCTTCGAATCCAACATAGCCGGGAGGCGCGCCAATCAGCCGCGCCACCGTGTGTTTTTCCATGTATTCGCTCATATCAATGCGAACCATGGCACTCTCATCATCGAAGAGAAACTCAGCCAGCGCGCGGGCGGTCTCGGTTTTGCCGACGCCGGTTGGACCCAGAAAAATAAAAGAACCGATGGGCCGATTCGGATCCTGGAGGCCGCTACGGGAGCGGCGGACGGCGTTGGACACCGCTTCGATGGCCTCTTTTTGGCCAATTACCCGCTGCTGCAGCCGCTCCTCCATTTTGACGAGCTTCTGCCGCTCCGTTTCGAGCATGCGCGTGACTGGAATTCCAGTCCATGAAGCGACGACCCGCGCAATGTCTTCTTCGCTGACCTCCTGATGAAGCAGGCGTTGGCTGGCTGGTTTTTCGCGCAGGCTTTTTTCGGCGTCGGCCAGTTTTTTCTGCAATTCAGGCAATCGTCCGTATTGAATCTGGGAAGCCAGGTTTAAATCGTTTTGACGTTGTGCCTTTTCGAGATCGAGCTTGGCCTGCTCGATCTGGCTGTTGATAATGCTAACCGCGTTGATGGCCGCCTTTTCGTTCTGCCATTGTGCCTTGAGCTGGGTTGACCTTTCTTTGAAGTTGGCCAGATCCTTTTCAAGTTTTTTGAGTCGTTCGCGCGAAGCCTCGTCTTTCTCTTTCTTGAGAGCGTTTTGTTCGATTTCGAGCTGCTGAATCTGTCGTTCCAACTGATCGATTTCCGTCGGCATGGAATCGAGCTCCATTCGGAGGCGCGAGGCAGCTTCATCGACCAGGTCGATAGCCTTGTCCGGCAGGAACCGGTCGGTGATGTAGCGATGGGAGAGCGTGGCCGCAGCGACCAGGGCGGCGTCCTGGATTCGGACTCCGTGATGCACCTCGTAGCGTTCCTTAAGGCCGCGCAGGATCGCAATGGTTGCTTCGACTGAAGGTTCGGCGACCATGACCGGCTGAAATCGGCGCTCGAGCGCGGGATCCTTTTCAATATGCTTGCGGTATTCATCCAACGTCGTGGCGCCGATGGCGCGCAACTCGCCACGCGCGAGCTGAGGTTTCATGATATTGGCCGCATCGGTAGCGCCCTCCGCCGCGCCCGCGCCTACCAGCGTGTGTAATTCATCGATAAAAAGAATGATTTTGCCTTCACTCGCCACGATTTCTTTCAGGAAAGCTTTGAGGCGGTCTTCGAATTCCCCCCGATACTTGGCCCCGGCAATCATTGCGCTCAAATCCATTGCAACTAACCGCTTGTTCTTGAGGGTCTCGGGCACGTCCCCGCTCACGATTCGCCGAGCGAGGCCTTCCGCGATTGCTGTTTTGCCCACCCCGGGTTCGCCGATGAGCACGGGGTTATTCTTCGTGCGGCGGGTCAGGACTTGCATTACCCGGCGGATTTCATCATCGCGGCCTACCACGGGGTCGATTTTTCCCTGGCGTGCCAGCGCGGTAAGGTCGCGTCCATACTTATCGAGGGCCTGGAACTTATCTTCGGGATTGGGGTCAGTTACGCGTTGGTTGCCCCGGAGTTCAGCCAGTGCGCGCAACACCAGATCACGTTTGACGCCATGATTTTGAAAAATCTTCTTGAGCGAAGGGTCCGCCTCATCGAGCAAGCCCAAAAGCAAGTGCTCGCTGCTGATGTAATCGTCTTTGAGTTTGCCGGCCTCCGACTGGGCAGCGTCCAGCGCTTTCTTAAGACTGGAGCTGAGGAAGAGGTCGGCGGAACTGGTGCCCTGGACTTTGTGCCGCCGCGCGAGCTCACGTTCCAGGTCCGGCCTGAGTTTGGCAGGCGGTATGCCGATTTTTTCGAGAAGATTGGGGATCAGGCTATCGTCCTGGCTGAGCAGGGCGAGCAACAGGTGTTCGCCATCAACCTCCTGATGAGAATGACCCTGCGCGATACGCTGCGCCTCTTGCAACGCCTCTTGGGACTTGATCGTCAACCGTTCCAGTTGCATGGAGTACTGATAATGGCTGGGGGCGTCTCGTCAAGAGGGGCGAGACGGCAGCAGCAATGACTGCAAGGATCCTATTTGCTGCGACTCGCTTTGCTGGTCAGGCTGCACTGGGGTTATTTCGGATTGCAATCAACGGGTGTTATGCGAGCATGGTCACCGGCCACCCCCGCCGGTTTTTGCGGGGGATCGTTTGTATGCCGTTGTTATGCAGGACAAACTGAAGGTGCTTCTTATCGAGCATGACCCCGGGTTCGCCCGGTATGTCGGGGAAATGCTTTGTCAGGCGCGCGACGTGACCGCAGAAATCCTGCCCGTGGAGAACCTGCGCCGGGGCCTGAATGCGCTGGTGGGCACCAATTTCGACGTATGCGTGATGGACATGTCACTGCCGGATGGGGCCGGCTTGGCTAACGTTTCGCTGCTGCGGGCGGGGGCGCCGCAATTACCCATTTTAGTGGCGGGGGACTCGGATGATGAGACAATCGCTCTTGAGGCCGTCCATGCCGGGGCGCACGATTACCTGGTTAAAGGCCAATTGACGCCGGGATGGCTAGAGCGTTCAATCCGTTATGCGATCGAGCGACACCGCACCGACCGCGCCTTGCTCGAAGCCGAGGAAAAGTACCACAGCGTGTTCGACCACCTGATGGAGGGCATTTTCCAAACCACACCGGAAGGCCGGTACCTGATGGCCAACGCCGCGCTCGCTCGAATTTATGGTTACGACTCCCCGGAAGACCTGAGACATAGCCTTACCGACATTAGCCGCAAGCTCTACCTCGAGGATGGGCGGCGCGATCAGTTCATCCGTTTGATGCAGGAAGAGGATGTGATCAGCGGGTTCGAGTCGCAAGTGCACCGGAAAGACGGCAGTATTATTTGGATTTCGGAAAACTGCCGCGCCGTGCGGGATACGAGCGGGCGGCTGTTGTATTATGAGGGCACGGTCGAAGACATCACCCAGCGGCGGCAAGCAGAAGAGAAACTGCGCCATTCGGAGGCGCTTTATCATTCCCTGGTCGAAACGCTTCCGCAGAATATCTTTCGCAAAAACCCCGAAGGCCGTTTCACCTTTGCCAATCAGCACTTCTGCCAGACCCTGGGCCGATCCCTCGAGGAAATTGTCGGCAAAAGTGATTTCGATTTCTTCCCGGCGGCGCTGGCTGAAAAATATCAGCGGGACGACCGGCGCGTACTCGAAACCGGCAAGCCGTTTGAGACCGTTGAGGAACACCAGGCGCCCGGTTGCGGCAAAACCTACGTGCAAGTGGTGAAAACTCCGCTCCGAGAGGACGGCCGGACCATCGGTCTGCAGGGGATCTTCTGGGACATCACCCAGCAACGGATGGCAGAAGAGAAAATCCGGCGGACCAACGCGGCTTTGAACGAGAGCCGCCGCGAGCTACGCGCCAAGAACGACCAGATGGAAGAGGACCTGAAGATGGCGCGGGAGATCCAGCTCACCATGCTGCCGCAGCAGTATCCGACTTTTGCCCCTGCAACATCCGGTGGGGAAAGTGCGCTGCGCTTTACTCATCGCTACCTGCCGACTGGCAGTGTGGGCGGCGACTTCTTTACGGTTTCGCCCTTATCGGAGACGCAAGCGGGAGTGTTTCTGTGCGATGTGGCGGGTCATGGCGTGCGTTCGGCGCTGGTGACCGCCATGATTCGCGCATTAGTCGAGGAACTCAAAGCGGTAGCAATGAGCCCGGGAGATTTCCTGACCAAGCTGAATAATGATCTTTGCGCCATTCTAAAGCATACCGGCACACCGCTGCTGACCACTGCGTTCTACCTGGTAGCCGACTGCGCGACCCGGGTCCTGCGCTACAGCAACGCGGGACACCCCAAGCCGCTGCACCTGCGCCGCGATGCAAGCCAAATCGTTCCGTTGCTCAACGCGTCGGGCAAAAGCCAGCCCGCGCTCGGCCTGACCGAAGGGTCGGTTTACCACACCTCTGAGGTGCTGCTTCGCCCGCACGACGCAGTTTTTCTTTATACCGACGGCCTGATCGAGGCACACAACCTGCAAGGTGACCTTTATACGTCTGCGCTCCTGACCAGCGCGGTCCAGCAGCGGCTCAATCTGCCTGCCGGCGAACTGTTCGACGCGTTGCTCGCCGAGGTTCGCCACTTCGCGAACGAACAACCTTTCACTGACGATGTCTGCCTGGTCGGCATGGAGGTAAGCGGTTAAAAAAGTTGGACTTTCGCGAAAGAAAAGCTTTACTGGGACGAAACCCGCGCTAGGATAATTACGGTTCGCCAGAACCACGGTTTGGCGGACCGCGAATGGAAACGAAGCGTAGCGCATCGTCCGGTCTCGCGAACGCCGGTCCCGCCGGCAGAACCGGCCCGCTTCTCCCGCCCGACTCGATTGCCTCCCGTCTTCCTCTTCCGTTCTTCGCAGTAACCGACTCCAGCAAAAATCAAAATAGGAGATTGTCCCAATGGACTTGCATCACCCGATCCTGAGAGAGTTCCCGGAACATCGTGAAACCATTCGCCGCCTCAAGGGATCCAACGAACATTTTCGAAGCGTCTTCGACGAGTATCATCGGCTTGACGATGAAATCTACCGCATCGAAGAAGAAATCGATTTCGCTATCGACCAGGAAATCGAAGAGCTGAAGATGCGCCGCGCAAAGCTCAAGGATTACATTTATCATTGCATCCGGCACGCACCCGCCCCGGTCGTGGCGATGGAGCAGACGGTGCAGGCGGCGCAGACGATGCACGCTGCCGCGGCATAGCGGCAAAACCCCGCCGGTTTGGCGGGGCGCGAGACGGATTTATTGAACAGCCTATAGCTAGGCTGCCACAACCTTGATCGCCCGGTTTTGAGCGGCGCGTTTACGTTGGTTCTCGTCGAGGATTTTCTTCCGCAAACGCAAGTTCTTTGGCGTCGCCTCGACGTACTCGTCGGGCCCGATGTATTCCAGGGCGCGCTCGAGTGAGAGCTTCAGCGGGGCAGAAAGCTGGATGCCTTTACCGTCGCCTTGCGATCGCATATTCGTGAGTTTCTTGGCCTTGCAGGGATTCACCGGGATATCATTTTCGCGCGCGTTCTCGCCGACGATCATTCCTTCATAGATTTTATCGCCCGGCTCGACCATGAGCCGACCCCGTTCCTGAAGCATGTTCAAGGCGTAAGCCATCGCCTCCCCGCTCTCCATGGACACCAGCGACCCGTTTTTGCGCGCGACGATATCGCCGCGGTCGGGGCCGTATTCGTGGAACAAATGGCTCATGACGCCGAGGCCGCGAGTCTGGTTGACCAGGTCGGTTTCGAAGCCGATCAGCCCGCGGGTGGGAATCAGCGCCTCGATGCTCACTTCATCGCCATGGTGATTCATGTTGACGATTTCGCCTTTGCGCCCAGAGAGATTCTCCAGCACCGGTCCCATGAATTCCTTGGGGATTTCGAGGAACAGCCGTTCGATGGGTTCGAGCAGGTTGCCGGCGGGATCTTTACGGTAGATGACCTCGGGCCGGGAAACCAGCACTTCGTAGCCTTCGCGCCGCATCTGCTCAACGAGGATCGCGATCTGCATTTCACCACGACCGCTGACATTGAAGATGTTTGGCGCATCGGTTTGTTCGATACGCAGCGCCACGTTCGTGCGGACCTCTTTGACGAGGCGTTCCCAAATGTGACGTGCAGTGACCAGTTGGCCATCCGTGCCTGCGAGCGGACCGTCGTTCACCGCGAACTGCATTTGAATGGTGGGCGGATCAATGGGCACAAACGGCAACGGCAGCCGCGCTTCTGAATCGGTAATAGTTTCACCAATGAACACATCGTCGAAGCCGGTCAGGCCCACCACGTCGCCGGCGTGCGCCTCCTGGATCTCGATGCGCTTGAGCCCTTCGAAATGGAAAATGGCGGTAATCTTTGAAGTGGTTTTGCGCCCGTCGCCGTGTATGCAGATCGAAATATCCCCCACTTTTACCTTGCCGCTATAAATCTTGCCGAAGGCGATTCGGCCCAGGTAATCGGAATAGTCCAGGTTCGCTACCAGCAGTTTGAACCCTTCGCCCGCGTGCGCCCGCGGCGGAGGGATGTGTTTGATGATAGCGTCAAACAACGGCTCCATAGTGCCGCTCGAGTGTTTCAAGTCGACTTTGGCATAGCCGTCCTTGGCACTCGCATAAATCACCGGGAAATCCATCTGCTCGTCTGTCGCGTGCAGCGAACCGAATAGATCCCACACCGCGTCGAGAACTTCGTGCGGGTTGGCATTCTCGCGATCGATTTTATTAATGACCACTATGGGCTTGGCGCCGGCCTCCAAAGCCTTCCGCAGTACGAAACGGGTCTGGGCCTGCGGGCCGTCAGCAGCATCCACCACCAGCAACACGCCATCGATCATGTTCATGATACGCTCGACCTCGCCGCCAAAATCTGCGTGACCGGGGGTGTCCACGATATTGATGTGGTAATCTTTGTATTTGAACGCGGCGTTCTTGGCGCGGATGGTAATGCCTTTTTCCCGCTCTAGGTCCATGGAGTCCATGATCCGCTCTTCCGAGGCAATGGCCTGGTTGGCGCGGAAAGTCCCGGATTGCTTGAGCAGGCAGTCGACGAGCGTCGTTTTGCCGTGGTCTACGTGTGCGATAATGGCGATATTACGTATGTGCTGCATGTGTAAAGTGAACTCGTGAAACGAGATGCGCGAAACGAGAGCCCGAGTTGGACGCGCCTCACAGGCATCAACGCCCACGAATCGAGCCGGGTAATGTGCCTCGAAACCGCTAAAGGTCAAGGCTGCTGTTTTGGTTGGACTTTGGGCCCTGGACTTTGGACTTTTGCCTCGGACCTTGGATAGCGGCAATACATCCTGGAAAAGCTTATTTGAGAGCGCCCCTCCCTCCTCGCCGCGGGTGCGCCGGGTCGAAATGGCGGTATTCAAAAAAGCCGGTCACCCGCTGCTCATCCTGCCTCGCGGCATGCCGCAAATGCAGGCCGCGATAGACCTTTACCCCGCCCAGACCCTCCGTGCGCGCGGAGCTAAGTGGATCTGGCGACAATCCATCCGTCGCCGATTGCCTCTTTGGGCGGAACAAGACGCTCTCTCGCTGGACCCTCAGGGCCCCTTCCTCCAGTTCCTGAACCGCGTTAGCAAAGGTTCGCCTCATACTCCTGCGCCCGAGCTTCCCGATTTCGCCATTATGGCCGGAAACCCGTGGGTGCCCGGCCGGCGTTTTCAGATCCTGGTTTTTTCACACGATGGCAAGCCTGCGGCAGTCGTAAAGGCGGGTACCCAGCCCGCTGCGAACGAACTGATTGCCAAAGAGGTTTCGTTCTTGAGCTCCATTCCTGCCGAGCTACGCGCTATCCCACGCGTGCGCCACCAGTTCCATGAACGCGGCATTCATGCTTTCGCCACGGACTTTTTCCCGGGCCATTCCCCTCGAGCAGCGCAGGCAGGCGACGTCGAACCGCTCCTCAGTTCCTGGCTCAAAGCCGGTCGCAGGATCGAGGTGAGCGAACTGGCTGCCTGGCAGCGTTTGAATCAGGCATCGACCGAAGACCCTTTGTTCAAACAGTTGGCCACCCTTGCCGGTTTGCGCGTTCAAGCTGCCGTCTTTCACGGCGATTTCGCGCCATGGAACATCAAAGTTTCCGCGCCTGGCGTTTGGACAGTGTTGGATTGGGAGCGCGGCGAATTGAACGGCCCGCCGGCGTGGGACTGGTTTCATTTCGTGCTGCAGCCGGCCATGCTGGTTCAGCGGCAACCGCCGGCCCGGCTGGCGAGCCTGGCCGAGTCACTTCTTGTTTCGTCACCATTTCAGGCTTACGCGCGCGAGGCCGGTCTCATAGGCCGCGAACGTGAATGGTTTCTGGCTTATTCATTATATTGTCGCGACGTGTTACGCCCCGCCGAAGGCTCGCCTCGTGTTGTGGAATTGCTTAAGGTGCTGGCGCAGAAATGGGCGAGCCATTGAGTTCGAGCCACCAACGCGATAACCAGCAGGGATCTGTGCCCGTAACTCCGGGTGAAGGCAGCGTTTTGCCGCACACTGCTGACGCCGGCCTGGCTCCGTTCCTCACCTGCGTCTTTGAAGCATGGAAACGTGCGGACATCCCTTTTGTCATCCTCCGCAACTACGAGACCTTGCCCACCGCTACCTCCAATGACATCGATGTCCTGGTCGAGCCGCATCGCCTCAACGAGGCGGAGCAGGTTTCGATAGAAGCCGCCAAGATCGCCGGTTACCGCTTGCATAATCGCATCGAGTTCGCGTCGCTTGGACTGTTCTTTTACGAGCCTCAAACCCTTCAGCAAATACAAATTGATCTCTACCCCGAGCTCGCCTGGCGCGGGTTTACCGTATTGCGCGCCAGCCCCGTCATTGCCGAACGAGTTGACCGCGGATTATTCGCTATTCCCCACCCCGTGCACGAGGCCTGTATCTCATTGCTCGGCCGACTGCTTCAGCACGGTGAAGTGGCCGAAAAATACAAAACCAAAATCCTCGCCGGCTTCAGATCGGATGTGGAGAAGGCCAAGCATGTTCTGTCCGGGCCCTTTAGCGCCGCCCTCTCCAACCGCCTGGTGGATCGCGTGCTCGCTGAAGACTGGCCTGGCGTGGCCGACCTCGTCAAACCGCTGCGCCGCGCTCTTATCTTCCGCGCACTCACGCGAAGCCCGGTCAGGGCAGCCACGGCGCTTGTCCGAGACAGCGCTCGAATCTTCCGCCGCTGGTTCAGGCCCAGCGGCATGGTCCTGGTAATTCTTGGCGCCGACGGCAGCGGAAAATCCACCGTCGGCGCTCAACTCATCGAACGATTGCGCCCAAGCTTCTCCCCTGGAAAAGGCCTCCAGGTCCATTGGAAACCCGTGGTCTTCTTTAGAAAACGGCGCCAACCCTCCGGAAAGCCAAATACTGATCCGCACGGCCAGCCGCCTCGCGGTTGGCTCGCGTCACTGTGTTATCTGGCGGGGCATTGGCTCGAATACGTGCTTGGCTCCCTCCTGCAATTCAGGCCCGCGATGTTTCGCGGCGGCCTCGTGCTGATCGACCGCTATTATTACGATTTTCTCATCGACCAGCGCCGATACCGCTTATCCGTGCCCAATGGGATCATCCGTCTCTTATTCCGGACACTTCGCCAACCCGACCTCGTATTCCTCCTCGATGCTCCCGCTGAGGTGCTGCAGGCGCGCAAACGGGAGGTGTCACCGGCCGAGACCGAGCGTCAGGTCCAGGCTTACCGCCAACTCGTTGCCACCCTGCCCCAGGGTCGAACCCTCGACGCTACCGCCCCACCGTACCGCGTCACCGCCGAATTGACCCGGCAGCTCCTGGACTGGCTCGCCTCTCGCATCAAAAATCGGTAGGACGCCGTCCCCGGCGGTCCCACAAGATTCCTTCAGTCCTTTGTTTTCGTATCTGTCTTATGACGGTCAGGTAAGCGGCTGCTTCCAAATGTCGGAAAAACACACCGATCTTGGGCAAAACACCCCAACGCTCGGCGGAATGATCCCAGTTAATTTTTATATGGGAAACCAAATGGATAATAGGCACCAACGAAGGGAGGACGCATGCTACGATGGGCTGCTATTTTTCTGGTGATTGCAATTATTGCCGCAATCCTGGGATTTGCCGGGATCGCCGGAGCGGCGGCGGATATTGCGAAGTTTCTGTTTTTCCTGTTTATCGCGATTTTCATCATTCTGCTGCTTTTGGGGATCTTTGTCGGCAGAAAGATGTTTTAGCCGGTAATGGCAGACGAGGGGCCGAGCAGGGAAAGCACTGTCAACGCCGAGGTTCGCGCGGAGCCGGACGGCACGGCCCGGCTGGTGCTGCGCGGCCGCCTCGACCTGGAAAGCGCCGGCCGCTGCTGGCGTGAGTTGGAGCAACGGCTTCACGGACTCAGGGCCAGGACGCTGGCCGTAGACGTCAGCCAACTGGAACTTCATGGCGGCATTGGCATTGCCCTGTTGCGCTATTTGAAGGAAGGCGGCATGTCGCCCGGGGTCAGCGTGAACATCACCGGGCTCACCGAGGGCCCCAAGCGGCTCCTCACTACCTTCAGCAGCGAAGATTACCGCGCTTACCAGGGCCGGGTCCAGCGGCACGTGAGCTGGCCCGAAGAAGTGGGGGCTTTTACTCGCGGGATGCTGGCCGATTTACGGGAGCAAGTGACGTTTGTGGGCAGCGTCCTGCGGGTCATGCCGGGCGCGCTGCTGCATCCACGATGGATGCGGTGGGGTGAAGTCAGGCGGGTGATGGAAAGCGCCGGGGCAAACGCTTTGCCGCTGGTCGGCGCGGTCAGTTGGCTTGTGGGCCTGGTCATGGCGCTGGAATCGGTGCGTCCACTCGAGCGTTTCGGCGCCCAGTGGATGATTGCCGACATGATCGGCTTTTCGGCGCTCCGGGACACCGGACCGATCGTGACCGGAATCATGCTGGCCAGCCGCTCCGGCTCGGCGCTGACGGCGGAACTGGCCACGATGAAGGTCAATGAGGAACTGGATGCGCTCAAAACGATGGGGTTGGAGCCGATCCGATTTCTGGTCGTGCAGCGGGTGCTGGCCGCCTTGTTGCTTACCCCGCTTGTAACTGTTTACTCGATGCTGATGGGAATTATTGGCGGAGTCATGATCATGCGCCTCATGGGCTTTCCGCCCCGAATGATTTACAGCGAAATGCTGGCTCAACTGACGCTCGGAGACCTCTTGGTGGGCATCACGAAGAGCCTCATTTTTGGTTTGATCATCGGCGCCGTGAGCTGCCTTCGCGGGTTGCAGACTGGCGAAGGTCCGGAGGCGGTGGGCGTTTCCACCAAGCGCTGCGTCGTGGCCAGTATCATGCTTATCATCATTTCCAACACTCTCTATTCGACGGCGAATTATCTTCTGAGCTCGCCATGAAAGACGCGGCCGACATCATTATTGATGTGCGCGATCTCAAAGGAGGTTATGGCGACAAGGTAATCCTCGAACACGTTACGTTTCAGGTGCGTCGCGGCGAGGTGCTGGTGATCATCGGCCGTTCGGGCAGCGGCAAAAGCACGTTGCTCAAACATCTGATTGGGCTCATCCCGCCGCTGGCCGGCGAGGTGTTCATCGAAGGCAAAGACCTGCTGCGCTCTGAAGGCGAGGAACGCCACGCATTGTTGCGCTCGTTCGGCGTGCTGTATCAAAGCGGGGCTTTGTTCGGTTCCATGTCCGTCCTCGAGAATGTTGAATTGCCCCTGGATGAATTCACCGACTTGCCCTGCTTCGCGCGCGAACTGGTGGCGCTTTCAAAACTTAAGCTGGTGGGCCTGGCGGAGGCGGCGCAAAAGCAACCGGCCGAACTGAGCGGCGGCATGCAAAAACGCGCGGCGATTGCCCGCGTCATGGCCCTGGATCCGCGCATTCTATTTTTGGACGAGCCGACCGTCGGCCTCGATCCCATCACTGCCGCCGAGCTGGATGGGTTGCTTCTGAGTCTCGCTCGCGATTTCGCCATTACTTGCGTGATGGTGACACACGAGCTGCCGACGATTTTTGCCATCGCCTCTCGGGTGCTCATGGTCGACGGCGAAACTCACACGATTATCGCCGACGGCCCGCCCGCCGAGCTGCGCGATCACTCACCCGATCCCAGGGTGCAGCAGTTTTTTCACGGCCCTCTACCGCGGGGAAAAGCCGAACCGGCATGAAGACGAGCGATTTCAAACTTGGTTTGTTTGTGCTCGTGGGAACGGGTTTGTTCCTGGCGGCGATTTTCATTTTCGAAGGGTCCCGGTTGTTTGAGGGCAAGATTGTCGCTGAAACTTACGTCAGCGGGAATGTCGAAGGACTAAAGACCGGGGCGCAGGTCACCTTGCGGGGGGTGCCGGTTGGAGAAGTCAGTCGGATTAATTTCACCTGGAATGTGTATCGCCAACCCGAGCCGAGGTACGTTTACGTGGAATTTATTATTCATAAAGATGTATCCGTCGTCGCGTCCGGCGCGCGTCTCGATCAGGCGATTCAGGAAGAAGTGCGGCAAGGTTTGCGCGCTCGCGTCAAATCCGAAGGGCTCGCCGGCGCTACGATTCTGGCACTGGACTACGTCAATGATCCGGCCGATTATCCCCTGCCTTCCATTCCCTGGAGACCGCGAAACCTCTATATCCCTTCGGCGCCAAGCCAAATGAGCGAAGTGTTGACGTCATTGGAAACCACTATGCGCAATGTGAAGCAGCTCAATTTCCAGCAACTCGCGACGACGCTGGAAGCGGATTTGGGTTCCGCGCAAAGGCTGCTCGATCATTTGGACCAGGTGAATCTGGGAGCGATTGGCACCAATGCCGACGTCGTGATTAAACAGTTTGGACGAGTCGAACAAAATGTCGACGGGCTGGTGACGGATCTTCGGGGAGTCAGCGCCCGACTGGATGCATTTGTCGGCACCACGCCGAAGAATCAGAACTTGCAGGAAATCGCCGCCCACACCGACACCCTGGTGAACCGGCTCGGCGAGGTAGTCGGCCACCTGGATCGATTAGCAGCAAATGTCGATTCGGCGTCACTGAACGAGGCGCTCGAACACGCCCGGCGCGCCACCGCCGACCTTGAACAGGCGGCGCGGCAATTCAAGCAGTACCCGGCGGGCGCCATTTTCGGCCGCCCGCCGCCGCCCGCCAAAAGCGTTGAAGGAACCGGGAAATGAGATCTTATACTTTGATTGTATCCTTGGCTCTTGTGTGCTGCTGCATTTCTGCGTGCAGCTTCTCCCGGCCGGCATTGCAGAAACAATCTTTCGCGTTTGCCGCTCTGCCGTTCCCCCAAGACTCGGAATCGAATCGCGAGCCGGTGGGGAGGCCGTCGGCAGGGACGCCGTCCGCGGCATCCCACTCTCCGCAGCCAACGCTGCTCATTCGTCGGGTCACCGTTGCGGTGCCGTTCGATTCACAGTCGTTTATCTACCGAACCGGAGAGCTCTCCTATGAGCGCGACCCATACGCCGATTTTCTGGTGGCGCCTTCCGAAGCCGTCGACGCCGCGCTGCGAGGTTATTTGCAAGAGAGCGGTGCTTTCCAGGCCGTCGTCGAGCCTGGCAGCGCATTGACACCTTCGCTGCAGTTGGAAGCCGAGATCGAGCAACTCTACGGCGACTTCCGCAACCCAACCGCTCCGGCCGCGGTTCTGCAGATATCGTTCCGTTTTTACAACGCCTCCAATGATATTCCGCAGCAGGTGCTCCTGGAGAAACAATATGCGCATAGAACAGCCCTCAAGACCAGGACGGCGGCCGCTGTAATGGCGGGATGGAATGAGGGCTTAAATGAAATCGTGAAGCAGACCATGGCTGATTGGCAGGCGCGAAATCGGGCGCGAACGCCTGAGCATCGGGATTGATCCGAATCGATTGCCTTACCACGAATTGACACCAATAAACACTAATTCAGAGGCAACAGAATCAACTCCCTTGCGACCAAGTGAGTGACTTACTGGACCG
Source organism: uncultured Verrucomicrobiota bacterium (assembly GCA_964623885.1). Lineage (GTDB taxonomy): Bacteria > Verrucomicrobiota > Verrucomicrobiia > Limisphaerales > UBA8199 > CAZUVM01. Next base: position 46,743 of record CAZUVM010000148.1, on the reverse strand, counting down.
TAAGGTTTCAGGGCGCGCTCCATTCTTTTCAGGTGAATTCGTGTCAATTTGTGTTGATTCGTGGTTCTCGGCTGGGATTAACCGGCATGGGCCTGAAGGGCGCCAGCGAGGCGCTCGGCAATCAGAGTCAGGTCACCATTTTCCTCGACGTTGATCCAGGTGACTGGGAGTTGACGACGGAACCAGGTCATCTGGCGTTTGGCGAACTGTCGGGTGCGGATTTTGACTAACTGAATGGTGTCGGAGAGCGAGCGCAGTTGCCTTAGATGTTCCAGCACCTGCCGGTAACCCAAGGCTTGGGATGCTGTGACATTGCGATCCAGGCCTCGCGCCAGCAGTGCCTGGGTTTCCGCTACCAGGTCGCGCCGGAACATTTCGTCCACACGGGATTCGATGCGCCGATGCAAGTCGCCGGACGCCCGGGACACCCCAAATACTGGGACTGCGGGTCCCGAGCGCGAGGAGTCGCGCCACGCGGCGCGTTGTTCGGAGAATGGCCGGCCGGTGAGGCGGATGACTTCAACCGCGCGAATTACACGGCGTGGGTTTTGCCGGTCAATTCGGGCGAAGGTAACCGGGTCATGTTCGGCAAGCTCCTGCAGCAAATCCAGCATTGGAGTCCTTTGCAATTGGCTGCGCAACTCGGGATCGGCCTGCGGCGCATCACCCAGTCCGTCCAGCAACGCTTTGAAATAGAGCCCGGTCCCGCCGCAGAGAATCGGCAACCGGCCGCGGGCCTGGATTCCATCGATGGCTTGTTTGGCCAACGTTGCAAATTGTGCCGCGTCGAACGTTTCGTTTAATTCACGGATATCGATCAGATGGTGCGGCACGCGGGCACGCTCGGCTTGCGAAGGTTTGGCCGTGCCAATGTCCATGCCTCGGTAAATCTGCATCGAATCGACCGAAATGATTTCGCCGCCCACCTTTTCAGCCAGTAACAGCGCGATCTCGGATTTGCCGACGGCGGTCGGTCCGACAAGGAAGAGCATGCGTTGACCGTTCAGTTCGTTCACGCTACAGGCCAGGGTGTACGGTTATGACTTACTATCGGCTGCGGCAGACTGGACTCGCGGAAGAATCGCGAACAGCGCGATGCCGGCGGCAATGATTCCCAGGCTGACCACTTGGGCCGGTGTCGCCCAGCCGCCGAGATAGTATTGAGGATAATCGCCGCGGAAAACTTCTACAAACGAACGAGCCAGCGCGTAGCCGATTAAGTAGGCAGCAAATACCTGCCCCTCGAATCGCCTGTGCCGAAAGAGCCAGGCCAGGAATACGTAAAGGCACAGATTCGACAATGCATCATAGATTTGGGTCGGGTGCACGGCGTGCGGATACGTGAGATGTCCCATAGGGTAATGGATTGCCCAGGGCAGGTTGCAGACGCGGCCGTAACAGCAGCCATTCATTAAACAACCCACTCGTCCGAACGCGGAACCCAGTGCGATGCTCGGTGCCAGGACGTCGGCAACCCGCCACACGGGCAACTTATGCCACAACGTGTAAAACAGGCACGCGAGCGAAGCGCCGATAAACCCTCCGTAGAATACCAGGCCACCCCGCCACACCTTTAAGATTTCCACCCAGGGATGACCGGCAAACTCTTCGTGCCAATAGGAAATAACGAAAAGCGTTCGTGCGCCCACTAGCGCTCCGGCAATCAGCCAAGGCCCGAGATCAACAATTCTCTCCCCGGTGATTCCGACGCGTAATCCGCGCCGGCTGGCGGTCCAAAGACCCGTTAAAAAACCCAGTGCGGCGAGCACGCCGTACCAGGTAATCGTAAAAGGCCCGAACTGAAGGGCAACCGGATGCACCGCCAGCCAGAATGCCGAAGGCGACACCGACGGTCAACCTTGGATAGACTAATGGCCCCATCGTTCCTGCGAACGCGTGCGGGCGGCGCGGCGGGCGGCGGCTTTACGGTCGGCAACGCTTCGCTTTCGAGCGGCGTTCCGGGCCTGGCGCGACAGCGCCGACCGAGAAGCCGCTTGATGTCCCTCGCGTCGCAATGCCTTGAGACGGGCTTGAGACCGTTTGGCCGAAGTCTTTTGCCCTCTCTGACCTTTGCGGTAGGCACTGGCAGCGCTGCGACGGGTCTTTTCCGAAGTTCGGCCTTTAGCGGGCGGCCTTAGCTTCACTCCGGCCCGGCGTGCCTTCGATAGGCCAATCGCAATTGCTTGCTTCGTAGACCGTGCACCATGCTTGCCTTCGCGGATGTGGTGCATCTCCTCGCGCACAAACTCGCCCGCTTGCGTTGATGGGGCTTTGCCCTTCCGACGATCGCGGCGCGCCCGTTCCAGCGTTTGCTTTTCCGGCATAAGCTGGGTTGGTTAATGATGTGGTGAATCTTTGTAGACACGGGCCTCGGCGACTGGCCGGCGGGCGGAAATCAATTCGGCCTCGGCCGCGAGCCAATTGTCCAGATCCCGGCCCTGCACTTTACCGCTGGCTTCATAAAGCGCCTTGGCGCGCTCCGCTATTTGTTCGTGCGTCGGACGACCATTCCCATTATCCATGCGTTTTGCCATAGTACGTATGTGGTGTTCTGCCTTGCGTTCTGGTGCGGCTCAGCGTGGGCCGCGATTCGCGCATCCGCAGTATTGGCTGGCCGTAGCCAGGGCGGTTTCGAGCTATTTCTTCGAACGCAAACCAAACTGCGAATGCAGGGCTTCAGGATATCAAATCGCTCAATTTCGCAGAATGGGGTGTTACCCGCAGGGCCGGCGTTCCCATGCCTTGACCGAGAGCCTCAAGGCGATAGTATTCACTCCGAAATGTCAGCGTTTCTATCCGAATTGCTTTTATGCCCAAGAAACAAATCATAAAACCTGCCAAGTCCGCGCCGGCCGTCGGCCCGTACAATCATGCCGTGCGCATCGGCGACCTGCTCTTTTGCGCCGGGCAAATCCCAATCGATCCCGCGACCGGAAACCTGGTGAGTGGAGATATTAAAAGCCAAACCGAGCGTGTGCTGGAGAACGTCAAAGCCATCCTGGAGGACCAGAAGCTCACGTTTGCCAACGTGGTGAAAAGCACAGTCTTTCTGACGAACCTCGCGGATTTCGCTGGCATGAATGAAATCTACGCCAGGCACTTTACCACGGATTTCCCTGCACGTTCGACTATCCAGGTGGCGGCGTTGCCGAAAGGCGCGAATGTGGAGATTGAAGTGATAGCGCATTTTTGACTCTGCCTGTGTCCACGAGCGGCTATCTACTCCTTGGCCTCATTCTGAGTGGCTTGGTTGGCGTGGTGCTCGGTTGGTTCTTCGGGCGTGGCCGAGTTTCGCCGGCGGATAACAGACTGGAAAACGAGCTGCGACAACAACTGACTCAACGAGAGTCGGAACTAACTCAGGTCCGCGCACAACTACAGCAGGCGCGGAGTGATGGGGCCGCGGCAGAAGCCAATCGAGGAGCGGCCGAGAAGATGCTGGTAGATCAGCGCGCGGCGCACGAACGATCCTTGTGCGAACTTAAGGAATCCCAGGAGAAGGCGCTGGCGGATTTACGGATGCATTTCAAATCGCTCAGCCAAGACACCCTGCGCGAATTGCAGCCCCAGTTCATCGAGCGCGTGACCGAAGCTGTGAAGACACTGCAGGAAGGTGCCAAAGGCGACCTGGCGCAGCGGCAACAGGCCATTGCCACTTTAGTCGAGCCTCTGAAGCAGCAACTGGAGACGTATCAAAAACGGCTGCAGCAATCGGAGAACGCACAGTCGACGGCTCTCGGTGAAGTGAAGAAGCAGCTCGACACGTTGACGCAGCAAAGCCAGGCGCTGGCCCAGGAGACGCAGCAGTTCCGGATTGTGCTCAAATCGAACCAGGCGCGCGGGCGATGGGGCGAGGAAACGTTGAGGCGCGTCGTTGAGGCGGCTGGGATGAGCGCGCATTGCGACTTTGCCGAGCAGACGCAAGCGGGTGACGGAAAACCGGACCTGGTGGTGCGTTTGCCGGGCGAACGGATTATTATAGTGGATGCCAAAGTCCCGGATCTCGATTTTTTGAACGCAATGGAGTCCGCGGATTCTGGCAAACGATTAGAGTGTCTGCAGGCGCATGCCGCGAAACTCAAGGCCACAATCAGAAACCTCGCAGAACGCGACTACCCAAGCCAATTTCCGAACGCGCTGGACCATGTCGTGCTGTTTTTGCCGGCGGAATCATTGTTCAGCGCGGCGTTGGAAGGCGACCGCGACCTGATTGTCTGGGCGGCAAGCAAGCGGATCCTGCTCGCCACGCCCGCCTCGCTAATTGCTTTGCTGCGCTCAGTCAGCGTGACCTGGCAGCAGCACGCGCAGACAGCGAACGCGCAGCAAATCGGCGAAGCAGCCCAGGAGCTCTACGCGCGCGTGGCAAAGTTCTTTGAACACTTCAAAAGGCTCCGGATGGGACTAGACGGAGCCACGTCCGCTTTTAACGACGCGGTGGGGAGTTACGATCGGATGGTCCGGCCCAGCGGCGAAAGGCTGATCAAGCTATCCGCGGGCGCCGCCGGCAAAGAGCTACCTGAGCTGCGACCGGTGGAAACGGCGTTGCGGCTGCCCGCGAACGGGCACGAACCGGAGATTACCGAGTTACAAAAGTGAGTGTCGGCAGCCGCGCGTGACGGAGCTCAAATCCGGTTCACATACTTCTGCATAGCCTCTTCCTGCCGCTCGATGGACTCGACCAATTTGAACTGTGTGCGGCAGCGGTCGAGGTTGTGGGCCGGACGATGAATGCGGAAATATTGATCACCACTGAGGTAATCGGTCAGAAACCGAATCCCGATTTCAAAAGTGATCAGCTTGCCGGAGAACGCGATGTGCGACTTTTCGGTCCGCGTCAAGAACTGGCCTGCGGTTGAGAGATAACCTTCAGCCAGCTTTTTAAACATCGGCATCTGCATCTTTACCTTGGTAAGATCCAGTTCGTCTTCGAGCGTTGGACTGGTGGTAGTGCGGACCATGTCGCCAAAATCATAGAGGGCACAGCCCGGCATCACCGTATCGAGATCCACGATACACATGGCCTCCCCGGTGAGCACGTCGAGCATGACGTTATTGAACTTGGTATCGTTGTGGGTGATCCGCTCAGGGATCCGACCTTTGGCCATGGCATTGAGGATCACGTCCACCACTGGTTCGTGTTGGAGCGCAAAATCAATCTCGGCTCCCGCTTCCTTGGCGCGGTTGTAGTGGTCTTTCTGAATCGCCTGTTGCAGCGCGGCAAAGCGTTTGCGCGTGTGATGGAAATTGGGAATGGTCTCAAGCAACCTTTCTCCCGGCAGATCAACAAGATGATGCTGGAACTCGCCGAAGGCGCGGCCCGCCTGGAATGCCTGGTCCGGCGTTTGCACGGCTTCGTACGTTTCAACGCCTTCAACAAAAACAAACGTCCGCCACACTTCGCTGTCGCCATTTTGGAAAAACGATTTGCCGTCGCGCGTGGGAATGACGATAAGCGAGCGCCGCGTCACATCGCGCACATTGCGCGCCTCGAGCTTTTTGCGAATGTGCGTCGTGACCCGCATGACGTTCCGCATCACGCCGACCGGGTTCTTGAACACGTGGCCGTTGATTTTCTGGTGGATGTAACGCACTCGCGTACCGCCCTGGTCATACGTGGCGGTGTAAGTCTCGTTGATGTGACCAATTTTCAAAGTCTCGGCGTGCAAAATTTCGCCGTAGATTTGAAACTTTTTCGAGATCTCCTGGAGTTGTTTTTCCTGGTAGGCCATAGCTGATCCAACTGCGGCCCGGATGTTGGCCGCACGGGCGCAGGCTGGCAATCCGTATTTACACCGAGGCAACCCGATTTCTCTGGCCTGTCCAGCCGCCGTCGAACAAACTTTTTGAGGCGACGGAAATCTTCGCCGCCGGAACCGGACCGAACCACACTTATGAGCCGCTTTGCCACCATTACGGTCATCGGCCGGGACAAAACCGGCGTCGTCGCCCGCGTTACGAACTTTCTGTTCGAACAGAGAGCCAACATCGAGGGCCTGGAGGAGCAGGTCACGCGCGGCCAGTTCAGCATGACGCTTCAAGCGTCCTGGAAAGAGGGTCGAATGGATCGCGCCGGCATCTCTCGCGGCCTCGAGAAACTGGCGGCCCAACTCGACATGGAGATTAAGGTCCGGTTCACCGATCCTCGCCGCCGTCAGCGCATGGCCATTCTGGCGACGCGCGAACCTCACTGCCTCGAGGCGCTGCTGCAGGCGATTAAAAACGGCGGCCTGAAAAAGTCCGAGCCGGTGGTGGTGCTTTCCAATCGGCGTGAGCTTGAACCGCTCGCCCGCCAGGCCGGCCTCGCATTTGCGCAGTTGCCCTGGGAAGACCGGCTCAAAGCGGAAAACGCTGCTCTGCGGCTGCTGGACGAGCATGAGATCGATTTTGTTGTGCTCGCGCGTTTCATGAAGATTCTTTCTCCAAACTTCGTCTGGCGGTACAAGAACAAGATTATCAATATCCACCCGTCGCTGCTACCGAGCTTCCCCGGTCCGCAGGCGTATAGACAAGCCTACGAGCAGGGTGTCAAAATAATCGGGGTCTCGGCGCATTTCGTGACCATGAACCTGGACGAGGGTCCCATCATTGCCCAGGATTGCTTTTCGGTACGACCGCAAATGACTCTGAAGCAAATCGTTGCGGCGGGTCAGAAACTGGAAGCGCGGACCCTTGTGCGCGCGGTCAAGCTTTACCTCGACAAACGGCTGGATGTCTATTGGGGCGTGGTCAAGGAGGTATAAAAAGACCGTCAGGACCTTCGGAAATCCGCTTGACATTTTCTGGAGATTAATTCACAATAAGGATTAGTTACCCTTTTGTTCGCTTTTTCATCGCTTGGGTACTCCGCATGGGCCGTCAGCGCCGCAACTGTAATCGTCTTACCGGGGGTGTGGTGGTCCTTTTGTCTTTGGGTTTTGCGCTTGAACCTATCCTTCAGGCACAGCCGTTCGTACCGGTGCCTCCTTTGCATCTGCGCAACAAAAACCCCGCCACCAACAGCCTGGCGGACGCGTGGCAGCAGGCTCAGCAGATGAAGTATAACCCGGCCGCATGGCCCGGCGCGGCGCTGCCCAAAGCCGCCGGTCCTCGCCCTCTAATTGCCACGTTGAACACCAACAATTGGGAATGGCTTGGTCCGGGCAACATTGGTGGGCGGACTAGATCGCTCGTGGTTCATCCGACGCAACCCGGCACGATATGGGTTGGCGGGGTGGGTGGTGGCGTTTGGAAGAGCACTAATAGCGCAGCGAGTTTCTTCCCGTGCGACGATTGGATGGGCAGCCTTGCCATCAGTTGCCTGGCCCTCGACCAAACCAATCCCAGCGTGCTTTACGCGGGTACCGGTGAAGGATTCGGCAATGCCGATGCGATTCCCGGGGCGGGCGTTTTCAAATCTTACGATGGGGGAGCAAGCTGGGTTCAACTGAATAACACTTCGCTCAATTACTATAACATCAATCGTTTGGCTATCTCGCCGACGAACAACCGGGTAATCCTGGCCGCTATGTCGGACGGCATAGCTCGCAGCACCGACGCAGGCACAAACTGGACCACACCCTATCTGCCGGGCGCCATTCTGGACATTGCCTTTAATCCCACGAACGGCACTCAGTGCATCGCAGCGGGAATGAATTACGGCATCGTTGCGGCAATTTACTCGACCAATGTCGGAAGCACCTGGTACGCAGCCAGCGGAGTTGCGACTAATGGACGGATCGAGCTGGCGTACGCGCCTTCGAATCCAAACATCGTTTACGCGAGCCAGGACACCAACAATGGAACGCTGTGGATTTCAACCAACGGTGGCATCTCCTACACGCTTCGAAACACCGGAAGCAACTATCTTGGCAGCCAAGGTTGGTATGCCAACTGCATTTGGGTTGATCCGACCTCCCCCAGCAACCTGGTCGTGGGCGGACTGGACCTCTGGCGCAGCACGGATGGCGGCACAACCCTGACCAAAATCAGCGATTGGATAGTCAATGAGAACAATAACGCCATGGTTTCGGTTCACGCCGACCACCATGCCATTGTCAGCGCACCAGGGTTTGATGGTGTGAACAACACAACGGTGTATTTTGGCAACGACGGAGGGCTCTATTGTGCCACCAACATTTACACGGTCACGACTAACGCTGGTTGGCTCAACCTCAACCACAATCTCGGCATCACTCAGCCTTACGGCATCGCTGCCAACCCGACAACCTTCACCACGATCCTTGGCAACCAGGACAACGGCAGCACGAAATGGAAACCGGGACAGGTCACAAGCTGGACTACCTGGGGCCAAGGTGACGGCGGGTTCTGCGCCGCCGACCCCACAGATCCGAATTATTTCTACGGCGAATATACTTATCTGCAAATCTATCGCAGCACCGACGGTGCTGTAAGCGAGAGTTACATCTTTGGCGGCATCGGCGACGCCGGTGTGGCGCCGGGTTACGACCTGGATGATCCCGACGCGCCACACGCCGCGAACTTCATTGCCCCATTCATTCTCGATCCCAACAATCCTAATACAATGCTGGCCGGTGGCAGTAACCTCTGGCGCAGCGTGAATGTCAAAGCCGCCACGCCGACCTGGGCCTGTATCACCACCAATAACGCCAATCCTCGGCTGGACCTGTCCTTTATCGGCGCGATTGCCGTTTCGCCGGGCAACTCTGACATTATCTGGATCGGCTATAACGACGCCGGCGTGTATCAAACGACCAACGGCACGGCGCCTCGGCCGTTTTGGACCCGGAAGAGTCCAGGGGCCGCCACCGCCTGCACCGGTCTGGCGATTGATCCTAACAATATCAACACCGTGTACGCCTGCTTTTCTGGATCAGGCCTCTACCGCACGTTCGATGGCGGCGCGACTTGGACCAACTTGAGCGCCGGGTCGGCGGTCTTGCATTCGGTAGTCGTCGCGCCTTTCAATTCGAATTACATCTATGTCGGGTCGGATCTGGGTGTCTTCGGCTCGCCAGACCAGGGCGTCACGTGGTCGCCTGCAAACGAAGGTCCGGCCAATGTTCAGGTGTTGCACCTGGCCTGGGCACGAAACTATCTCCTGGCAGCGACTCACGGCCGAGGTGCGTATCGAATCGCACTCGGGCCTCCGACCGTTGTCCTCACGCCGACGAGTGTTACCAACTACACCGGCTCAAGTGTGACCTTCAGCGCCTCGGTCGTCGGCCAGCCGGCTTTGGGCCTCCAATGGACCGTCGATAATAAGAACGTGCCCGGCGCGAACAGCACGACACTTACGTTGACCAATTTGCAAACGACAAACTCGGGTATTTACACGCTGTGGGCGTCGAATAGCTATGGCACGGGCACTGGCTCGGTCACGCTGACGGTAGTTGATCCGCCTCCATATGACACGCAAACGCTCGCTGCCGGACCGGTCGCTTACTGGCGTCTGAATGAACCCGCAGGCGGAATCGCATATGATTCAGTGGGTGGATACAACGGCATCAACAATGGCCTGATGATTTTGGGAGTGAGCGGCCCCACGCCGCCGATGTTCCCGGGCTTCGAAGCAAGCAATACGGCCTATCAGTTCGATGGCACGACTACCAGCGTTGTCGTGCCGGCACTGAACTTAAACACCAACACTGTTACTATCAGCGCTTGGGTCAATCCCAATAGCACCCAAGGCCATGATCGAGGCGTTTTCTGCTGGCAGGGCGCCGGCAATCCCGGAGCCGAGTTCCTGTTGGCCGATACTAACAATACGCTTTGCGCCTATTGGAACGGAAATCTTCTCACGTCGCCCCTTGTGGTTCCAACCAATCAGTGGACCTTCGTGGCCCTCGTCGTCAGTTCGACGGATACTACGATCTTTATGGCCACTAATTCCACCTTGAATTCTTGGACCAGCCCGGGAGCGAATGCACCCGCAGCTTTTGGCAGTGCCTCCCACATTGGCGCCGGCTCGTCCGGCCATTTTAGCGGCGATATCGATGAGGTGGCGGTCTACAATCAGTCACTCACAGCCGCCCAGGTTGCCGCTCAGCTTGCGGCCTCACAGATTCTGCTGCCGTCGATAGCGCTCACCGCTCCCGCAAATCGCAGTTCTTTCGTCGCGTTGTCGAATATCCTGGTTACTGCTTCAGTGACCACCAACGGCCACAGCATCGGAACGGTGCAATTCTATGACGGGCCGACCCTGCTTGGCGAAGCCACTACGCCCCCTTACCAGGCAACTTTATCCGGGGCCACTGCCGGGCCTGTGACTTTGCTCGCGCGAGCGGTGTATGATGGCGCCAGCGTCGTTAGTTCATTGCCGGTTAACATCAACATCACCAATCTTCCGCCGACTCCGGCGAATGATATTACCAACACCGCGCCGAGTACCCCGGTCACTATCGACGTGCTCGCCAACGATACCGATCCCTACAACCTGCCGCTGACCCTCCAGTCCGTCGCCCACCCGGGACGCGGCACTGCCGTTATTGCCGGCACAAATGTGATCTATACGCCTTTTGATTATTGGTTCGGGGTGGATACGTTTAATTACACTATCAACGATGGCTCTGGCGCCATGGCGTCCGCGTCGGTCACCGTAACAACTCCTTTTCCTAATTTCTCGTCGGCCTACTCCAACGCGGTACTCAACCTCGGACCGGCGGCGTACTGGCGTTTGAACGAGACTTCCGGCACGACCGCTTTCGATCTGGCGGGCGGGCACAACGGTACCAACAATGGCAGCCTCGTCCTCGGCACGAATGGTCCGAGTGCGCCCGCGTTCCCGGGCTTCGAGGCGGCCAACACGGCTTATCAATTCGATGGCGCGGATACCAGCATCTCCTTCCCTGCGCTAAATCTTAACAGCAGCAACCTCACCATTACCGCCTGGGTCAAATCCGCTGGTTCGCAGGGAACCAATTCGGGCATTGTATCCTGGGGCGGCACGAACAGCTTCTGGTTTGGTTTCGGCTCTTACTCCTACAACAACAACACTCTTAGCTACGAGCGGGACGGTTTTTCCTACGGTTCATCGCTCACCGTGCCGTCCAATCAATGGACCTTCGTCGCCCTTGTCATTGGTGTGGGAACTAATAGTGGCTTGTTTTACCTGGCCACCAACTCGACGCTGGCTTCCTACCCCATGGCTCTGTACTACTTTTTTACGCCGCCAACAATTTTCACGAATACAGGGTTTCTGGGAGTCAATACCGGCCATTTCTTCAACGGGGCTGTGGACGAGGTGGCGATTTTTAACAAGACGCTCACGACAGCGCAAATTGCTGATCTCCTGGCCGCGGCACGAACCGGCGTTCCCGCGGTGGCATTGACCGCTCCCACCAATGGCAGTTCGTTCAACGCAGCCTCCAATGTCCTTTTGACCGCCTCGGTCACCACCAACGGCAATCATACGGTTGGCAAGGTGCAGTTTTACAATACCAACGCCACCTTGCTAGGAGAAGCGCCACTTCCGCCTTACAAATACACGTGGAATGGCATGCCGGCAGGAAGCTACTCCATCTTTGCCCGGGCGTCTTACGATGGATCGAGTTCGGTGGATTCAACCGCGGTCAGCGTGACCGTCACCAATTCAGGCGCCGTGACCGGCAAGGTAAGCGGACTCATCAACCCCGGTAGCAACCCATTAACGATTAGTTTTACAGGCTCTAGTGGCCACACCTTTTACGTCCAACGCTCAACAGACCTGGTGAGTTGGACTACGATCCTTACGACAAATGCTCCGGGAGGTGGTTTGTTCGTTTGCACCGATAACTTCAGCGACCTTGGCGGCCCGCCATCTTATGCATTTTACCGCCTGAGTTGGGCACCCTGAGCTTGTAAATCAGGCCCTTGGCGTCATAAAGCGCCTTTGGTAGGATTTCGCTCATGCCTGTTGGCCTGAATGGGAAGGTAGACCGCGAACGCCGTCGCATTTACCTTCATGGCCCGCAATCAAGTCCTCAAGAGCACACCCTATTTACTTTCCGTGACTTGCCGCTCGATCGAGTTACCTACCTGAAATGTTTATTTGGAATGCTCCGTCATATTGCATGCCTCGCAGGGATTGTGATCTTGGTGCTGGCTTTAGACCTGGGCCTGACCGGTTGTACTGCTCCGGTTGGCACGGAAAAGAGAGCGACCAGCAAGGTTTATAGCCAAACCCACGAGAATGCGATCAGCCGAGCGGAGCCGAGTCGCGACACGTTATCCGTGCTTCATCGATTTGACCAGGTGAAGCAGTTCGACAAATCGCCCGACTCGACGCTTGAACTGATCCACCGCAGAGCCATAGAGAGCCGCGACCGTAATCTGCTGTTCGCATTGTCGGAATTAAATTACATCCAAGGAGACCGCGTCCGCCGCAGCTTGAAGCCATGGGAAACTCGCGACGCGCGCGACTACTACCTGGCCTCGGCCGTCTATGCCTGGTTCTACCTGTTCGGTGATGCGTCCGGCGTTTCGCCGGGACCATTCGACCAGCGATTCCGCACGGCGTGCGACCTCTACAACTACGGCCTGGGCTGGGCGCTTACCCAACGAGACGGCACAAACGACATGGCGGTTTTGGCGGGAGGCACGAGGCGTTTGCCATTGGGGCAATTGGAGGTGGAGTTCAACCATGAGAATTTCCCCTGGCCCCTCGATGAGTTTCAGGGTTTCGTGCTTGCCCAGCAGCTCTTCGTTCGCGGGCTGAGCGTGCGCAATAGCCAGTCCGGCTTGGGCACACCGCTCGTGGCGGTCGCCAAACTCGATCCTAAGATCAAACTCTCTCGATGCGTCCCCGCCACGGTGTTGCTCCGGCTTAACGGCGGTTTGTCGGATTTTGCCCAAGGCAAGTGCCGCGGTTACCTGGAATTGTACAGCGGCTATGATACCAGGACCATACAAGTCGGTGATCGCCCGGTGCCGCTGGAGACCGATACGACTGTCGCTCTAGCTTACGGGCTGAATCAGTCGTTGCTGTGGCGCCTGGGCATGGCCCAGTTCTTTTCCTCTGAAGAGAAGATCCCAACGAATGTCTACCTGGGCCAGCCCTATGAGCCGGGAAAAGTCCCGGTTGTCTTCGTTCACGGCACTTTCAGCAGCCCCGTCTGGTGGTCGGAGATGTTCAACACGCTGGCCGCCGACCCCGAGCTTCAGAAGCACTGCCAGTTTTGGTCCTTCATCTACAACAGCGGTAATCCCACCTCCTACTCCGCGGTAAAGCTGCGCGAGGCACTCACGGCGAAGATCAAGGCCCTGGATCCGGAAGGAAAAGATCCGGCCCTGCAGCAGATGGTCGTAATCGGCCACAGCCAGGGTGGGCTGTTGACCAAACTGACGGCCACCGATACCGGCGATAAGCTGCTTCGGGCGGTGCTCAAGACGAACCGTCTCGAGGACCTCAAACTCACTGCCGAGCAACAAGCCGCCGTTCGTCGCTATACCTGTTTCGAAGCGCTGCCTTTCGTTACGCGAGTGGTTTTCATCAGCACGCCTCACCGGGGCAGTTACCTGGCCAGCAGCTTCGTGCGCAGGCTCGCCCGCAAATTAGTCACTTTGCCTTCCAAAATGGTCAGGTCTTCCAAGGAACTAACGGGCGTGAGGGAGAAGTTAGACATCCCCAAGGAACTGCAGGGCTCTCCCACTAGCCTGGATAGCATGTCGCCCAGGAATCCCATCCAACAGGCACTGGCGGATATACCTCTCGCGCCCGGCGTGAAGGGCCACTCCATTATCGCAGTCAAGGGCAACGGTGATTTTCGAAAGGGCAAGGATGGCCTGGTAGCCTACGACAGCGCCCACCTCGATTACGTTGAGTCCGAGTTCATTGTGCGGGGGCCGCACTCCTGTCAGGATATGCCTCCCACGATTGAGGAGGTGCGCCGGATTCTGCATGAACACCTGGCGTCGCTGCCGAACCGCGGGCCGCCGTCAGCCGGCGCCAAATGAAGAACGCCTGGCTATGAGCTTTCCCGCCAAACTGCTCCCGCCTTTGTGGCTATTGCAGTTAGTCCGGCGCTTGTTGGTTGGAATTGTTCTGATCGGTTTGGGTGTTTGGTCAACCATGGCTGTTTATTATTCAAACTTGCCGGCGAGTTGGCTGCGCGCACTGGCAGCGGTGCTTTTTGCGTTGGGAAGCGTCGCTATATTCATTCGCCTGCGGCCGAACTGGTTGGCCAAACTGATTTTCCTCGGAGCCGTCGCCGTAGTGATCGGCTGGTTCCTTCTCACTCCTCCGTCCAATAACCGTGATTGGCAACCGGATGTGGCCATCCTGCCCTACGCGGAAATTAATGGCGACCAGATGACCATTCACAACATTCGGAATTGCGATTATCGCAGCGAAACCGATTACACCGTCCGGCACTACGACAGAACCTTCGACTTGGCGAAATTACACTCCGTGGATTTCTATCTAGTTTACTGGGGCTCGCCGCTCATTGCGCATACAATGCTGAGCTTCGGCTTCGACGGCGGCGACTACGTGTGCTTCTCCATCGAGACACGCAAGGAAAAGGGCGAAAACTACTCCGCGATTAGAGGTTTCTTCCGCCAATACGAGCTAACCTATGTCATCGCTGACGAACGCGATCTCGTGCGTCTCCGCACCAATTTCCGCAGCGAGCAGGTCTATCTATATCGCCTGAGTACCGATCCCGCGGTCGCTCGCCTCGTCTTGCTGGATTACCTCAAAGAGGTCAATCGCTTGAAGGATCGGCCCGAGTGGTACAACGCCTTGACGAGTAATTGCACCACGAACATCCGAGGCCACACCAAACCTTATGCGCAGGACGCGCATTTCGATTGGCGCATTCTCCTCAATGGGAAGATCGACAGCATGGCTTACGAGCGCAAGACCCTGTACCAAGGCATGCCGTTCAGCGAACTCAAAGCGCGCAGCTTAATCAACGACCGCGCCAAAGCGGCCGATGATGATCCGGCCTTTTCCAAGCGCATCCGCGAAGGCTTGCCGGGGTGTTGACGCGTTCAAGTTCAACCGGGTTTATTGACCGCACAACCCGCTCAGCATGTTCTCCAATCGATTGAGCACGACCGTATCAATCGTGCCGCGGAACGGGCCGTAATATCCGTAGTAGACAAGCGACGAATCGACTTCGTAGCCACCTTCTTTGATCAGGCGCGCCGAAGGGATATAGCAAGGTACCTCGTACGCATATCCGATTGGCCACGGGTGCGCGCCAGCCAACCGGCGCTTGATCTGCCTCGAGTAGTCCACGACGTCCTCGCCTCCCATCAACACAAACGTCAGATCGTCACCCAGGCGAAGGACGGCCAACGGCAACTTGATAGACTCCGGCAATGGTCGGCCGGCTTTCAAGCGCGCCAGGTAGTCCTCGGCACGCCGTTTCACGTATGCATCCTGGCTTTGGGCGTCTTGTTGCAATTGGTCACGGCTCGGCGGAGGAGCCAAAGGCAAGTCAACTTCATCGTAGGCCAGCTTGAAAGGTCCATGCACCGGGCTCATCGGCCGTCCCAAAACGCCCTCAACCGCGCCCGCGAGTTCCAAACCATGCCGTTTAGCATCGAGCAAACGCCCGCGCGGTGCCGGGTCGGAATCCGCGCCCATGCCTGTAAGAAACATCGCCACCGACCCGGGCTCAACGGCTTCGAGTTGCCGGCGGGCGTAAGCCATGTAATCGCCGCAAACCACATACCAATCATCACTGCCGTTGCGCACCGACGTCCCATGGCAGGCGTAACCGAAAACAATCGCGCGCACCGCACCGTTGGTGCTGGTGATCCGCAATACTGGGACATCCCAATCCACCGGCCCATCTGGGTTGTCGCCGAACACGACCTTGTCGCCCTGGTAAACGCGGCGATTCATGGCAAATGTGGCACGTCCCAGGCCTTGCTCGAACCTGGCCGGCTGGCAGTCGTCCAGTGCGGCGCCAACGACTTCGACAAGTTTGCCCTGTAGAAAGCGGCTGTACTTCTCGATATGTTCGCTTTCAGCCGATTGCGTTGGCGCCATGCTGGTCAACGTTTGCGCCAACACCGGAGCGGAATGTGTATGGCTGGAGATGACCGCGACCTCTCCGCGGGCGAGCCGATACTTTTCGGTGAGCTGTTGCAGAACGGGCTGCATGAACGCGTGGCTTACTTCGCAGTTGTCCAGCGCTACGAATACGAACCGTTCTCCCGTCGGATTCTTGAGTGCCAAAGCCTCGACCACGAGCGGCTGATCCACCTTGTCTGCCTCCCGTTTGCGCGCGGCGTACCCGGCCAGGCGGATAGGCAGCTCCGGTGTGATGTCCCGGATGGCGATGCCGACCTGCGGATTTGTGTTCGGGGCGGTTAGGCCCGACAGTGGCACAAATACCGCCGCCCAAAATCGGAGCCATGCCCACCAGCCCGAAGCAAGCCAACGGGGTGATTTCATATCAACCCGCTTTGGCCAGCGTGACACTCTGAGCCTGAATCTTGCGGATTGCCTCAAGGATGTCGTCCATGTCGCGACGCTCTGCCAGCAGCATGTTCTGAGTCATTGACACCGTGGTGTTGCAGACTTGTTTGTTGCCCTTCAACTCGTGAAAGCTGTCGCGATAAGCTTTAAGACGCTCCGGACTCCAGAGCCGTTTGAATCCTCGCGACGCGATCGCCTCGTCCAGCAAACCATCAAAATATTGCTCGTGATACACACCACCGCAGGGCACCCCTTCGGCGCCCATCGCTCGGGCGAATTTGTCTCGCGACAAGCCATTGAAATGCGCGGAATCGTAGCGGAACGAGTAAAGATGCCAGGCCGCCCGGCTGTTCTCCGGCAAACGTACTGGAGTGATGCCAGGAATTTGCCCCAGGTTCGCGCCGAGATAATCGGCATTGGCGCGGCGCGTGGCGGTTTGTTTCGTCAGCTTGTCAAATTGCTGCGACAGAATCACCGCCTGCGCTTGCGTCATGCGATAGTTGTTGCCGCGGGTGAAACTGCCGTTCCCTTTGTTGGTTCCACAAGCCCGGCCGCAATTGTGATAGGAGTTGCACTTGTCGATCAGCTCCTGGTTCATGCTCGTGATCGCCCCGCCTTCGCCGGCCGGGATGTGCTTGGATTCCTGGAAGCTAAAACAACCCAGGTCGCCAATCGTGCCGCATTTGCGTCCCTTGTATTCCGCCAGCCACGCCTGACACGCATCTTCCACTACCGCCAGCTTGCGTTTGCTTGCGACTGCGTTGATTGCATCCATATCGCACGGCATCCCAAAGATGTGCACCGGCATGATCGCGCGCGTGCGCTCCGTTACGCGGCTCTCGATGGAAGCTGGGTCAATGGTTAGCGTCGCCGGATTGGTGTCTGCAAACACGGGCAATGCCATCCGAGACAGAATCGCGTTGTAACTCGCAATGAACGTGTACGGGGAAACAATGACCTCATCGCCGGCATCGACATCCAGAACGTGCAGGCTGACTTGCAACGCGGTCGTGCCGCTCGCCGTGGCAAGGCAAGCCTTAGCGCCCAGCAAATCCGCGTAGCCGCGCTCAAAGTCCTCGACGTGCCCGGCTGAGCCGCGAAACCATTTGCCGCTCCTGAACACGCTCAGCACTTGAGCTTCCCAGGCCTCGCGCCATTCCGGCCACTTGGCCCAACCGCCCGAGTGGACCGGCGTCCCGCCGAGCAGTGCCGGTTTGGCGGCTTCGGCGGCGAACACCTGCGGTGCGCGTCGCGCGCTCAACCAGCCGAGAGCAACCGAGCTCGCTGCGGCGGTGCGGATAAAAACTCGTCTCGTGAAGGTATGGTGCTTTTGCATGATTTCACTCCTCTCTTTTGGTCTCGTTTGCGTGCGCAACATCGATAACCAGCAGGCCGATGTGCGGTCCTGCTTCGGGCGTAGTCTAGTCATTCCCGACCACGACTACAACGAATGTTATCGAGCCCCTGACTGCAAAGCATTTTCCAGCTGCACCCACCGACGGCTGATCGTGGCTGAAGTTTTTGTGCCGTGAGCCGGCGTGGCCGTAGCTTTCAACACGCCCTTGCCTTCGGCGGCAGGAATCATCAGCGGAATCGACAACGAGGTGTCCCCGAGGCCCGCCATTTGGAAACGACTGTCCGCCCGGACCAAAGTTTGGCCGCTTGCTGTTTCCAACGAAAGCGCCAGCTCGCCGACAACTGAGTCCGCTCGGTCATTTACCAGTTTCACAGTGAACGTGTGTTTGCCGGCAGCCAGCGTCGGTTGAAAGAAATTGATATAGACGCCCAGCGGCTTAAAGGCTTCGCCCATATAATCGGCAAACGCCGGATCGAGTTTGAGCCGTTTGACATCGCTGAAATGGTCCGAGGTGTATACACCCGGGTAGCTGCAAGTGAGATAAACAAAATGAACGATGCCGGCTAAGTGACGGTGCGCGCGCCAGAATTCCGTTTCTCCGGCTAGGAGGTAAGCCCATAAATCCAGACGTTGGCGTGGTGTGGCGTTGGTGCCGAGGAGTTGGGCGTAAACGTTCTGCGTCAATTCGGTCGGCGTGCCGTCACGGTTCAGCCATAGCCACCCATATTCATTGATGATGGGCGGGTTGGTATCGGAAGGGAGCGCACCCGGCGGAGGCTTGCCGTTCATGGTCTCGAGATCACCCATTTTGAACGTGAGCTTGCCGCGATACCCGCTGTGCTCAAAATAGGGATGGTATTCCACCACGTCGTTAGGCCCGGCAGGCGGATTGTAGCTATTTTCCCAGGGGCGATTTGACAAGTCCAGGCTACGGACGGCCGGTATGATCTTGTCCTTAAAACTATCGTTTTTGGTTTCGTTGTTCGCATCCCAGACGGCGAGGCTTGGGTGGTTCCAATGATCGCGCATCCAATCCCGGTACTGGCGGATCATTTCCTCCGCGTCATACTCACGCTCATAGCCCTGATACCAGCCTTTGCCCCCCGTCCACACCGGGAATTCGTTTTGAATCAGCAACCCGGCTTCATCGCAGACGTTGAACCAATGATCGGGCACGGGGCCGATGCAGAACCGAAAATAGTTCCAATGCATTTGTTTCGGGATCTCCCCGAGCAGCTTGCGCACCCAGGCGTCGTTCCAGGGCAAAGCGCCGCAAAACGGATCTTCGAAAAACCGATGCAGAGTGATGTTCGAGCCGCGGAGATAGTAAACCTGGCCGTTCAGATAAGCGCGCTTCGTAGCCGCATCGAAGCGGAACTCACGCATGCCAAAGCGCGTTTCGACCGAGTCGCCCCTGGTGCTGGATTCAAGCACATACAGAAACGGGTCTTCCGGCGACCATAAATGCGCGCCGGGAATTCGAATGGTTTGGGTGAGCAGCTTCTCTTCGCCCGGTTGGAGCGATTGCGGCTCCGAAGGAACGGACACAACTTCGTGACCGCCTTTCCAGGTCTTCAATCGGTAGCCCAGGCTCGTTTCGCATGGCGCGGCAGCGCAATTCTTGACTCTGGTCTGCACGACGATTTCCTGCACCGCCACACGGGGAGCGATTTGCACCGTCTCAATCCGGGGGTTGTCGCAAAAGCTAACCCAAACGTCATCATAGATGCCGGGAGTCCATTTAATCTTCTCGAAATCCGAGCCTGTGGGAAAATCGCCGGGCAACACTGCCGGGTGTGCTCCGATGCGAATTACCAGCGTATTCTCAGCGTTCCAGTTGAGTGCCTTGCTCAGATCGAATATGCCGGCCGAGAAACAGCCCACATATTCTCCGATTTTGTTCCCATTCAACCAAACCGCTGTGCCAAATTGGGCTTTGTTGATTTTAAGCGTCCCAATGGCGCGGGCTTTCGGCACCCGAAACGTTCTGCGGTACCAAAAGTAATTGCGATCCTGCTCCACCTTGCCGTTCCAATAATTGGTGAGCCACTCAGGCGGCGCTTTCTTTTCGCTGATGAGTTTCGCCAGATGTTCGCGACTAAGGAATGCGTCCACTTTGGCGAAAGGCGGTTCAGCCAGGCCGGCCAGCCCGGGGACCGAGACGATATGGCTAAACGCGACTGGCATTTCAGTGGGCGACTTGCTGTCCGCAACTTGCCATTGGCCATTTAGTGACAGCGTGGTCCTTCCGGCTCCCTGACTTGAGCAGGCGCAGAACAATGCGATTATGATCAGGCCAAGCTGTTGGCCATCAACCCAAACACTCTGTGGTCGCGTGGCTCGAAGGTGCGCCGAGCCTGTAGCGCAGGCCTCCGAGCCTGCGGTATCGCAGGTTTCCAACCTGCGGAAGCCACTGTGGGTTCGGGCATTTTGCCGACTGGAAGTCGGCGATACAGCAGGCTCGGAGGCCTGCGCTACTTCCAAAGGGTGTGGCATATCCGGGTTAGCTTCGAGCGTATTTGGACAAATCCTGCCGTGTAGTCGCAGGCTTCGCACGCGTAACTTTCCCACCGCTGCGAGCGGGGACCGCTCGCGCTCCGGCAGCGTTTTCCGAAAGTGCTCTTATATGGATTTTGCACGTTGCGATTCAACGCTTGTAATCATCGGCATAACGAGTGATGTCGTCCTGTTGCCAGTTACCGAACGCGACCTCCAACACGCGAACCGATTTCTGTCCCTTGCAGCTCAGCCTATGTTTGGTGTTAGCCGGAATCCAAATCTCATCGCCGGCGCGATGCACCCCTTCCTGCTCGCCTACCTGCACGACCGCTCCATCATCGAGCACAATCCATAATTCCGCCCGACCGGTATGCGATTGCAGACTGAGGCGTTGGCCCGGTTGCACCGTCATCAGGCTCACCGTGCATTCACTATTGTGTGCGAACTGTTTGAAAGAGCCCCACGGGCGTTCGACAAAAGCAATGGGCGGCTTTTCATCGGGAATCGGTTTGGTCACGTAATTTGTCACTTGAGCTCCTTTCGCTCAACCATAGCCGGCCGACCGTCGCGCTCGATGACTACACACTTGAAATTGGTCTCGGCGATCGTGCCATAATCATGACCGGCTTTGGCGGGATAAACTCCCAGGTAAGCCAGCGGTGTGCTGCCAACATTCATCGTTCTATGGGCAGTGTGACCCGGCACATAAACCGCAGTCTGCGGACGAAGCTCTACGACTCGGCTCGCGCCCGTGGCTTCATCCTGCAAAAGCATCAGGCCTTCACCGGAAAGACCGAAATAGAATTCAGCGGCCGCGCGCCAGGCATGATAGTGACCTTTAGTCATAAAGTATTCCGATCCGACCCGGCCCGGCATAAGCCTGCCCAGCCCGTAATGCAAGTCGCCGTCAGCGCCAGCCGGTTCCACACTGGCCACTGAATAAATGAGCGGGTTGCCGGAGCGCAATGCCGCCTCGTATGCCGCGACGTCAGCAAAGCAACCTTTTAGATCGGACAAATGACGGCAGGTCATCTTTGCGCCGTCGATTTGTCCGGTCGACGCATCGTATCGGCTCAGGAGTTGTTGAATGAATGCGGACATGGCGAATCCTTCATTGGTCCGTGCCGGAATGAATGTCCGATTTTTTCAGCCACAAATGGTGCGTTATTGGAAACATCGAAATCCGGAACTTAGTGCAGCCGTAAGGAACGAGAGCAATGGTTTCGCTCCTTTCGCCATTCAGCGGCTGATCCGGCAACGCCTGATCATCGGTCGGGTGCCAATCAAGAGTGCGCGCCGCGACTTTCAACTTCACTGGAGCTTGGAGCGGCCAATCCCAGTGCGAAGGCATGGGGCTATGCTCGACCCGTATGCCGAAGTTTGTTTTTGAGGGATCGGCATCCAAGGCGTACTGCCATTTGGCTTCCGGGGCGGGAGTGTTGGCATCCAGATCCGGAATCGCGAGGGCAAAGAGCAGCGGACCGCAGGCTACCGTTGCGTAGGGAAGCCGTCGGTGCTCGAAGACCGTTGCCGATTCAAAACCAAAATACTTGCGGTTGGCGGCGGGGAATTCCGTTTCATAACCAAGATTGACGCGCGGTTGCATCGGAAAGCGCAGTTCGACGCGATCACCTCGCGACCAGCGCCGCTCGATTTTCACAAAGGCGCGGCATGGCTCGATCACTTTGAGCCTGGTACCATTCACTTTGAGGACAGCACTTGAACACCATCCCGGAATCCTTAAGTACAGCGGAAAGTCCACTGCCCGCTCAGGCTTAATCTCCATCCGAATAGTTTCATCGAAGGGATAGTCGGTTTCGGTGCGCACTGTGACCGGCACTCGAGGTCCCGCCAAAGCCGATACCGTGCAAGGGCCGTATAGGCTCGCCGCCAGGCCGTTGTCCCGGGTCGCCATCCACATGTGAATGATGTACTGCGGCAGGATGCGATTGACCGCGCCTACGCAGCACAGCACCGTCGGACATCCAAGCGAGTGGAACCGGTTGCCCTCCGGCCCAGGACAAACTGGCTGTTCGCATGGCAGTGAGTCCGAGCGCAGTCGATTCGGGGACTGATAGTAACACATGGTTTGAAAGTCCCGCGCGATCGGCGCCGCACCGGCATTGAAAAACGCCTGCTCCATCCGATCACCCCAGGTGCCCTCGCCTTGGATGCGGTACATCCAGCACGTAGCCAACAGCATCGCCGGCACATCGCATGTCTCGGTTTTTCGGAACGCGCCGATGCCCGACGCGAACTCCTCGCCGGACGCCAAGCCGTACGGCAACAGGTTATTGCCTTCCACCCAATTAAACGCCCCGAGCGTTTCGGCCAAATGCGCCGGGTTGCCCGACCACGGGTAAACGACTGCCGGCAATCGAGCATTCTCGTAAAGAATCACCATATGGCCGGGGAAGACGCGGCCCTCGCGCCAGCCTGTGATTACGGAGGTAATGTTGGTTTGCGCTATCGCCTGCAAGGCACGGTCGAGCAGGCGGCGATCGCCGCTGTAAGAGTACGCTTCCAATAACGGATCCAAATTGCACAGTCCCGACACGTTGCCAGGTTCAAGCTCGCCCATTTGCACTGGATAACCAGCATAGACCTTCACCATCGCATCCAGTACACGTTTCTCGCGGGTCCCCTGATACAGCGCCAACAAGGCGCGGCCAATTTGTGAATGCGCCCAGCCGTTGAATCCTTCCGGCTGGTACCCCTTTCTCCAATAAATGAACGAGGTCCAGGAATCGCAGCTATTCACGCCCTCAACAATAGGATCCAGCCGCGCTCGGATTTTTTGGATCAGCGCCTGATCGTGCAGGACGAAGCCGAGCCGAAGCGCGCCATCCAGCCAATAGGCAGATTGCTCCAGCGGCCAGCCCGTGCCGTCACTGCCGGCGCCAGGCGCTTTGATCGGGATTCCTTTCCAGCCATCGGCGAACAGAGGATGCCGCTCGTCTAAATGTCCAGTAATTCCACTGCGTGCGGCCAATGCCCAATCGCGCAGCCAGCCCGCCGGTTCGACCGCTCCCGGCGGCAGGGTCAGCAGAGCCATGGGGATGGTGGGCTCAGCGGCACGCGCGTAATTGATTGCTTGGACCTTCTCCTCGGCCGCGATGGCGTGCACGGCTACCAACAAGGCCAAGCCGCCTATGGCCAGTAGTATCCTTATTGGAACAAGTTTCCGTGGACCGTGGACGAACAACGGCCTCCTCACCCCGACCCTCTCCCCATCCGATGGGGAGAAGGAGAAGCCTTCCGAGCGGCCTGGGTTCATGGTTACAATACGTTTGCGGCGGTCTCAGTGCAGGCGCCATTCCCGCCGCTGCGAGCGGGGACCGCTTGCACTCCGGCAGCATTTTCCAAACGCGCGCTGAGCTTCATTCTCATTCGTTCACGTTCTGACAAACGCTTTGATTGTGGCACACTCACGCGTGGTGCCGTCAGTAGGTCGAATCATATAAGGCCCCACGGCCGCGGGAACAATGAACGTCTCCGCATAATGCACTTCGAAAGGTTCAAACCGTCCATCCGGGCTTTCTACTATGGCGGTGGTCCCCTCGATTAGATTCAGAACATTGACTCCGCCGCGCGTGTCGTGTGGCACGGCTTTGGTGAACCAATGCCGGCGCGTCTCGATGAATTCGCGCTCGTGCAATCCGGTGCGTTCCTCGCGCCAGCCATCGCCCTTCGCCGCCTGTTCGAACCGGTTAATTAGATTGTCCTTAACCCAACGCGTGGTGCGCGCCCACTGAATATTGGCCGCACCGTGCTGCAAATGAATCGGCCGAGGCTTGCCATCCAGACCAACCCGGCCCCAATCCCACATTTTGAACGTGAAAATGTAAGGTGTTGCGCTGATTTCCAACACCATCGAATTGGCGCCGGAACAATGAACCGTTCCGGCCGGGATCAGAAAGTGGTCGTGCTTTTTGGCCGGCCACCGGTTGACGTAGCGCTCTGCCGGATATGGCGCGCCGCCGTCCTGCGCACGCTCCAGATCGCGGACCATCGCCACAGGGTCGATTCCTTCGCGCAAACCGAGGTAAACGGTTGCGTCAGGCCCGGCATCGAGCATGTAGTAGCTCTCATCCTGGGTGTAGTGCATCCCAAAGTGTTGCTGGATGTATTCGGTCAGCGGGTGCACTTGGAAAGACAAGTGCCCGCCCCCCATCGTGTCGAGAAAATCAAACCGGATCGGAAATTCACAGCCAAAGCGGGCGTTGACCCGGTCCCCGAGCAACGCCACGGGTTCGCGCCACACCAGGTTCAGGCTGGGCATCTCGATATGTTCGTTGCCGAAGCCGAGTAGCAAACTGTTCTCCTCCGGCACGCAATCAAAGCACCAACCGTAATTCGTTACGCTGCGATCCAAATCGCAGACCTCTTTCATCCACTGGCCGCCCCAGGGCGCCGGATCAAAAAATGGCACCACGCGAAAAGGCCGGGTGACCGCGTGTCGCAACGCTTCGCGCACCGACTCTCCCGAAACGAGCTTCGGCGCGTTGGGGACATGCGTGTCGAGAAAGAAATCCACCCGGTCGAACGAGGCGAATTTGTGCCGGTCGGCGGCGCGCCATTCGACGAAAAAGCCACGCTTGTATTTGCGAAAAAAATCCTCGCCACCATTGTCGGCTCCCCAGTTTCCAAGGCCCCGGCGGTAGCGAAGTTGGATTTCCCACCGGGCCATGTCAGCGAATACCAGCACGTCCCCGCGCGCCACCAATGATGCCCCTACGCCATATACTAATACCAGCCCGGCTGACACGCTTTCGACACGTTTGCGCGCAGCCGATAGGCGCTCCGCATCGAAAAATTCCTCCAACGCATGACAGGAAAGTACCCCGAAAATCCGGTCTTTGGTCAGGTTCCTCTCGATCAATTCTTTCAGCTCTGATTCCGTTTTCTTAAGTTCCAGAGTGCGGACAATCAGAGTGGGTTTGAGACCCGATTCCAATTCGCGCAGAAGCTCGGCATCATCCACGCCAGGATAAGTATCCACGACCAGCACCGCGCGATGCCGGCTGCTCAGTTGCTGCTTCAGCCTCGAGCAGATGCCCGGCCACCCTCTCAGCAGCTCGTGCCGGCCAGGCACTGGAATCGTCGGAAACTTATCGTAATTTGATTTCATCAGGATGCTGCTCGCTCAGGAGCCACTCGCCGGCCATCAGTGCGGCCGCTTCCCCCAACTCGCCCGCCACTACGCTCACTTTGCCCCAGGGCGTATGCGCGTTGCGGAGGACATACTGGCGGATCGTCGGCAGGATGGTGCCCGCTGATCCCATAATTCCGCCGCCCAGGATCAGAATCTCGGGATCGTAGGCATGAATCAGGTTTACGGCAAGCGCCGCCCAAACCTGCAGGCTGTGATCCCGAAGTTGCTCGGCGCAGGGATCGCCCGCGGCAGCCTGTTTGAACACCGCGGCGTAATTCAAAGTGGCCAAGTTGCTCAGTGGACTGGCGTCATATTCGTTCATGCCCGCTGCGAGATAGCCAAGAAAAGCCGTTGATGCTTCAGCTTCGGCGCATCCGGCATTGCCGCAAGTGCAATAACGTCCGCCGTATCGCACAGTCAGATGGCCTCCGAGCACGCCCGCCTGCCCATGGCAGCCCCGCAATACCCGTCCCTTGATTACCGCCGACGTTCCCAGACCAGTCCCCAGCGTGATCATAACTACATTGTCCGACCCGCGGCCTGCCCCGTATTTCCACTCGCCCGCCAACGCCAGCCGCGCATCGTTCTCGATTGCCAGCGGCAGGCCAAATTCCTTCGCGGCCCACTCGCGAAAATCAAAATCAAGCGCATCCTTGTATTTCCCATAATGGGCCAAAATGCGGCCCGTGCTAACGTCCACCAGGCTCGGGAAACCTACCGAAATCCCCGCACAATTGCCGGCGTCCAGACTTAAGTCACCGAGCAAGCGCAGCCAGGTGGACTTCAAAACGGGCAGCCTGGGACGAAGGCCGGACTTGGACTTTGCCGGCACGCTGGTTTGCGACAGCACGCGCCCGTCGCGCACGACGCCGATCTTCATCCGCGTGCCACCCAAATCACACGCGAGAACCGTCATGAGTTCATTGCTGGGTTGGCGCAGCCGGGCCGCGCTCGATTTCGTGGGTGCCCGCCCGTGTTTCTATACGCGAAAGCCCGCTGATTTGAAAGCTCCCCGACACTTCATCACCTTTGTTGAGCACGGTATACAAATCAGCAACGATGGGGCTGCTGATATCCCGAGGCGGGCAGTAGCCGCGATTGACGATTAAGCTGCAGTGCCCCGTGGAATCCACTGCGCAGCGCACGTGCTGCCGTTGCTCGGGCGCAAAGACCAGGCACAGACCACGCCCGGCAGCATCGGCGAGGCTGGCCCAATTGCAATCGAACTTGGTCGAGTTGAAATCGAACGCGTCGGGGCGATCCACTTTCGTTAATTCCGCCGCGGCGCTCTCGGGCAGCGCTGTGCCCTCCGGCCGGCCAATATGGTATGCCGGATAATAAGACCAGACTGCCTGTCGGTCCCAGGAGAATCGTCCGATCCCTCTCGGAACGCCGAAAATCCAGCCCAGCTCGTAAATGTCCGACTTTTCTCCCAACCAGCTAACCCGATAATTCAGCTGTCCGCCCGACACTTCGGCCCGCAGATGCGCAACCACGTTGGATCCCGGACGCAACCGCACATCGGCTTCGATGGAAGCCACATCTTGCAGCGGCACCGCAGCCAGCGCCTTTGTTTCCATCGAGACGGGCTCGGTCACCTTGCGTTGGATCTTCAGGTTCGAGAGTTCGCCCGTGGCCCCGGCGAATGTCCACCATCCAAAGCGGTCGCGCACGCGTTTGCCGGTGACGAGATTGAACTGAGGAAATGTGAGCTCGGAGATGAGTTGCACGTTCGGCGGCGGATGCGCGACGGTTGCCAGCCTGCACTGGTAGGTCGCAACGTTCCAGCCGCTCGGATGATCGAAATCCAGCCGCAGCGTGTCGGCCTTCGCCAGCGCGTCCGGCGGCAAAGTGAGGCGCACCGGCCCTTGCGCATGCGGGGGAAGAGATAATAGAGCGGAGTCTCGTGACACTTCCTGATCGGCCCGAATCAGGCTCCAATGCACGCGCAGGTCTTTCAGATCGGTAAACGAATAGTGGTTGGTCACGTCGATGATGACCCCATCGGCAAGCCGCTTCGGCGTCGTGCCAATGACAATCGGAGCCTGCGCCATTTTCACCTGGTAATAATCAGGGCGGATATTGCGGAACCCATCCACCAGGCCTTTGACTTTCACCACGTTGATGCCGCTTCTCGGATAGAAATCGTAATACTTTGTCGGGCACTGATCGACGACCGCCCGATCCTGCCATTCCCAGAGAAACGTGCCGCAGACATGGTCATCGTGCCAAAGCTCCTGCCAGGTCCGGTTGATGACCGCTCCCCATAAATCCAGCGAACCGTAATCGGGGCCGTTGCGCACATCCCATACATTCGGATTTTCAGTGTAAATCATAGGAACTTTGGTCCGCCGCGGATTGTGCTCGTCCTTTTTGATTTGCTGCGGCGTGACGTAATGCTGGTCATCAAATTCCACATTGGCTCCCGCTCCGTCCGCATTGTGAGAGGAAACGAGCCTGGGCCGGGTCGGATCGAGCTCGCGTGTGATTCTTGCCGCTAGCGTGCTGTTGCGGCCGGGCTTGTTTTCATTCCCGATGCCCCAGATGACCACGCAAGGATGGTTTTTATCCCGCGCGATCGTTTCTCGGGAGCGCTGCTCGAACGCCGGTGTCAGCGCCGGATCATCACAATCCACCCAGCAAAACGGTTCTTCGTCCAAAACATAAAAACCCATCTCATCGCAGAGGTCATAAAAGCCGCTGCCATAAGGATAATGCGATGTGCGAACCGCATTGAAGTTGGCGGCTTTCATCAAGGTAAGATCCTTTTTCCAAACGTCGGCGTTCACCGCCGTGCCCATCGTGGGGTACACGTCATGCCGGCAAATCCCGGCCAGCTTGACCGGCACACCGTTTACCCGGAACACACTATCCTGAATGGAAACCTCACGGATACCCACGCGGCGTTCGAGATGCTCCAGGACTTTGCCGTCCGCGCCGCGCAGGTTGACAGATAATCCGTAGAGATTTGGAAATTCGGCCGACCACAATCGCGCGTGTTTAACCCGCTGCGTGAGCACGACCTGGCCGTTCTCACCCGGCGCGCCTTCAAGCGCATGCTGGCCCTCAAGCTGCATAGACACTTTGGTTCCTTGCCGGGGCTGAGAACATTGAGCAATAACCGTCACCTCCGCTTCGCCGGCCCCCTGAAGTTTGGTCCGAATCGTCAGGTCGCGAAAATGGCTGGCCGGCACCGAAAACAAAGTGACCGGACGATGCACGCCGCCCAGGAAGAAGAAATCACCGGTGTCGCAATCGACTCCACGTGTATCCTTGGTTACGCGTAAGGCCAGTAGATTGGTTTGGCCGTATCGAATAGCTGGCGTGAGGTCCGCCTGCCAGGCCGTCCAGCCGCACTCGTGATAATTGGTCCGGCCCCAACTACATCGATCCACCGCTACCGGCCGACCGTTGCACCAGATCTCGCACCCGTTCTGGACACCGTCGAAATTCAATTTTACGAGCCGCCCGCGCCACGCGGCCGGAACTTCGAATAAAAGGCGATAGAATCCGGAAGCATTATCCGGCTGGTGGTACGTTGCCGGCGAATAACCAGCCATCTCCCAGTTGCCTGGCACTCCGAGGTCATGCCATGCGGAATCCTCGCGATAGCTGGTGAGATAAAACGGCTCGAAATTGGTTGGGCAAATAATCGGGATCGGCTTGCCGGTGGTCCCCAAAAACCTTGGAGGCGGCGGCGCCTGTTCGAGTTTAAACCGCCAGGCGCCATCCAGCGACTGCACACTGGCCCGCTCGTCTGGGATCGGGATCACTGCGGAAGTGGTAACAGCGCGAAATGCGAGCGAAACAGCAAGGAGCAGCGGGCCGGCGTGTCGGATCATAGTGTGTCCACGGAAAAATGAGTCGTACCGTCACCGGGTGCAAGCGCATTTACCAACCGAGGCATTTATGCCTCGCCTTGTACCGGCGTGCCGAGCACGGCGGTTCTAACGCCCGAACTGCTTAAGTGAGTGGGTCAGGTAAGGAAGCAACTGCTTCTTTCGTGAAACAATGTCTTTCAGCTCAAAAATGCCCGGCTCGAGGCGCGGGTATTTAATGCTCGCGATCAGTTCTCCGTCACCCACCAACACCAGCAGCGAGGATTGGCGATTCACATCGGTGATCAACAGTGCCGAAAACCGATACTTGCGTGATTGGCAATACGCTTCGAGCGCCTCTTGCAGTTCCTTCTTGCGTTTCCAGAACTGATCGAAGCCGATCTCCTCGATTTGCGCCACGCTGAATCGGACACCGTCTTCCTTGTATTCCTTGCAATCGGTGGTGATTGCTTTGGGTGCCGATTTATGCGTGAGGAGCGAGCCCGAGGCGAAGAGTTTTTCAGTGAAATCGCGCGCCTTCATTTCGCAGATCTGCTCCAAGCGCCGCAGGATCTCCCCGTCCACGACGGTGGTCGTCGGGGAGGTAAGATTCAGCGTGTCGGAAACAATCCCGGCCAAAAGCAAGCCGGCGATGGGTGACGGAAGCTCCACGCCGTAGCGGAAGAAACAATCGGCCACAATGGTGCTCGTGGACCCGACCGGCTCATTCCGAAACAGGATCGGCTGCTGGGTCGTCAGCGTGCCGATGCGATGGTGATCGATGATCTCGAGGATCTCGACCTGGTCGGCGCCTTGCACCGCTTGCGAGAGTTCGTTGTGGTCCACCAGAATCAGTTTGCGTTCCACCGGTTTGAGGAAATCGGTTTTGGAAAGAAATCCCGCGGTCCGGCCCTGGGCATCCAGAACCGGGAAGGCGGCGAAGCCGGAAGCGGTGGCCCGGGCCCTGACCTCCTCCAGCGCGGCGTCTTCGTTCAGCGCCAGGAACTCCTCATTCACCATGTGCCGAATTGCGATGGAGGCCCGGCACAGCGCGGCGGTCGTGGCGGTATCGTGCGGCGAAGAGATCAGGTTCACCTTGTTTTTTCGCGCGGCTTCCACGGTTTTCTTTTCCACGCTGAGTCCGCCCGTGACGATCAGCACCTGAACGCCCTCGCGAATGGCGAGGTTCTGGATGTCCCAGCGGTCGCCCACCACAACGGCGAGCCTGTCCCGCGGATACTGCTCGAGGCGCTCGGCAAAAGACTCGGGCCCCATCGCGCCAATCATCAGGATGAGGTCGCGTTCCTGTTCGGGGTCATGCGCCAGGATCATTTGGCCGCCGAGCGTTTGGGTGAGGCTGTTCAAAGAAGCCAGCAGGCGGCGCGAATCAAACAGGCGGCTGGCCACCGGGAGCAGGAATTTGCTGAGCTTGGAAAGTGAGACCAGGCCGCGGCACCGCTGGTCCTGATCCACGACCGGCAGAATCCGGATGTTTCCTTCGTCCATCAGGGTCAACGCCTCGGCGGCGGTCGAGTCCGGCCGGACGCTTTGGACCTGGGTTTGCATGACGTCGCGGACCCTGGGCGATACGTCCGCAACGAAGCGCGGCGCCGGCAGGCCAAAGGTTTGCAGCACGAAATCGATGCGGTCGTTGGTGTCACCGCAGCGGGCCGCCACGGCCGAAGCCATGCCCGTGCGCCGTTTGAATTCGGCGTAACCAATGGCGGAACAGATCGCGTCCGTGTCCGGATTGCGATGGCCGATAACCAAAACTTCACTCATTCAGGGTTTAAAATCGTGACCAGCCTGAGTGGCGCGCCGCGGCGGCTGGGCCTGCTGGTGATGCGGGCGGGCGACTCTTTTGGGCCTGAGCTGCAAACGTGTTGCATAATCATGAGTCTGGGTTGCGATGGGCGCGCTTCTTATCGCTCGTTTCGAGCCGACTGCCAACTGATTTTTGACTTCATGAGGATTTGATACCGTAATTGTTTTTCCTGATTCATCCGCTGGAGCAGCGCGGCCGGAATTGAATTCGGTGCCAGAATTCTTTCTGTCCCCGGTCCAAAGGTCTTTCGAGCACCCCCTGGTTGAAAAATCCTGATGACGTCGCGGTTTCATCATTGGCATCAGAGCAGGACGAAAACAAAGTGACCGGACGCTGCCCGCTTTCTGCAGCCGGAACGCCTTGCAAAACTGCGGTCTAATCCGGATAGTTAGTCCATCCAAGCCTGGAAACAAGACCATGAAAATTATTTCCACATTGCTTGCCTTTTTGCTGCTGAG
This sequence comes from uncultured Verrucomicrobiota bacterium, assembly GCA_964623885.1. Lineage (GTDB taxonomy): Bacteria > Verrucomicrobiota > Verrucomicrobiia > Limisphaerales > UBA8199 > CAZUVM01. Next base: position 15,262 of record CAZUVM010000148.1, on the reverse strand, counting down.
TCTGCCCGCGGTGGCCGCCACCCCGGCCGCCATTGTCGTCAGCAACATGTACGTCGGCTCATTTATCGGCAATGCTGGCGCGCTGACCAATTTGAATCTGCCGGTGCAAACAGTTTCCTGGGATCCCGACGATGTAACCAATAATTACAATTGGGGGCCTTGGACGCCTGGGACTGTCACCTGCGGGATCAACGAAGCACTGGTCGCCGCCAATACAAGCGACGCCAACTCGCCGCGGAACGGGAAAGTTGGCGGTGTGCGGCTGAAATTCAAACCCGGGATTTACCAGTGTTCCGGCTCCATCTCGCTGCCGCATGGATACGCTCAAAATTACATTCTGGAGGGCGATGGGCCCGGTTTCGGAGGCCAGGCCACGATCAATTACCACGCTTTCAGTGACGCCGCTCCCCTGGATTTCGTTACGAATACCGCCACCCCGCCGGGCAGTGCACCGTTCAATCTGGTGCTGAGCAATCTCCGCTTCACCTATGAACCGGTGGGTACGAATTTCATCATCAACTTGTCGGACTACAATGCGGTGTACGCCGACCAATGCGTCTTCGCCGGCTGGGGATTAATCACAAACGGAGGTGCAAACGGGAATGCGTTTTCAGCTTATATGTCGCCTCATGCCAATGCCGTTTGCGGAGCGATGCTGGGAACGCCAACCTGGGGAGGCACCACGTTCAGTCTTGCCTGGTTCAAGAATTGTTCGTTTTGGAACCTGAACGCTGGGGTATTTGTCAATAATGACCACGCTTCATTCGAGCATTGCTCATTTTCGCTGATGGCCGATTACGCAGTCTACGCATACACGAATTCCCTGTGGCCGATAGCGCCTGGCGGAATATTTCATTTGCCCGAAAGTCCATTGGCTTTGAAACCGGGTGTGGTGGATAACTCAACGCTTGGCGATATCCGGATGATCGACTGCTCAACTTATTACGGCAACACCCTGTTCCTGCGGATGCATGGGCGGGGCATCCCGATAATCCAGAACTCCTCGATCGCCGACATTGAGTTCTCTGATTACTTTCTGCTGCAATACGACGATATACCCGATGCCCAAGTCAACATCGCTGGACCGCTACCGGTCGGCGCTACCTTTCAAAAGGCGCGCCTTGTCCATAAGCCCGGGACAATCCTGGCTGAGTATCCACGGAACCTGCAAATCTCAACCAGCGACCGCTGGAAGGGCAACACCAACCTTGTTCATTTCGAAGCAGCCGGCGTAGGTTCCTCGGCCCCCACGTATGCGCCAGTGGTCAACGGAGCGTCTGCAGCAGACTTGCACCTCTCAAAAGACGGCGCCCTTAACGTCATCAATGGGAACACATATCTTGACCAGCTCGCGTCCGGAGTTTCTGTGGATACCGGCAAGCTGATGGTCAGCGGAGGCTCGGAGCCTGGCATCAACGGCACCTATTACCGCTCCGACCGCATCTACGATGCGACGCTACCCCAGGGCGCCTACAACATTGCGTCTTACACGAATACGGCGTTCGCCATCGTCCTGGGAGACGCGGATTACGGAATGGGATTTGGGTATGGCGGTGGATTTTACGCCCTGGGCGACAGCAATTGCCTGCACACCCTTTACTATCGACCATACGGGACCGTTGCAGACATCGCGCCCGGATTTACTTTGCCCTACGTGGGAATCTATGTTGCGGATGCCGGGACCGGCACGCCACCCACTGTCAGTGCCTCACTGATAACTAATACCACTACTCTTCTTGGCCCTTTAACCGTACGCGGCACCATCACCGGCAACGGGTTCGCGCTCACCAATCTTAATCTGGTACTATCCGGCACGAACGCCGTGCCACCCAAGGACACACGGCGAATCAAGGCCTGGGTGAACATCACGTTACCCACCGGCGAAGTGATGAAGATGCCCCTTTATCAGTAGTTCTTGTCGCGTGCCAGCATTCGGAGTCAAGCCGATGATGCTGGCAGGTTGGGCTTAGCGCAAACATTAACGAACTGATTCCTGGGTTTGCCGGCATATCCGGTCCCGGAGAGAACGGCAAAGCCATTCATTCACCCTGAGTGGAGGGGGGAAGGCAGCACCGGCAAGGAGACCAACACTGCACGCTTGCTTTTGTGGCTGACAACATGGTCGTGACACCGGCGCCCCCATCGATTGTGTTAACGAATCCTGCTCACCTGGGGGGCGGTGCGTTCCAATTCAGTTTCACCAACACGCCGGGCCGCACCTTCACGGTGTTCGGTATCACGAATATCTCGGCGCCGTTTAGCAACTGGAGTGCGCTGGGCGGCGTTACGGAAACGGCTCCCGGCCAGTTCCAGTTCACCGATCCCCAGGCGACGAGCCAGGCGCGATTCTACCGGGTGCGCTCGCCATAATCTGTTGGGGGATTAGATCAGGCACACGCCGATGCCGAGCAAGGCGCAAGTCAAGAGGGCCAGGCATCCCACAGTTTCCCAAGGATCCGTTCGACCTAGTTCGGTAAATGGCCGCGCTGCTGAAACATCCTGGGCTGACGGAAAAATATGAAGTACTTTCAAAGGTTCGCTGAGTCGCCTCTTAAACCCGGCACCGCATACGGCACCAGCTGCCGAAAGCAAACCCAACCTTTCCCCATCCACGGTAACTTCGCGCTTTATAATCATAGTGCGCCCAGTTTACCGCACCGCACTGACAGCCCTGTGTCAGGAGGTTTGAGACTGCTGACAGCGTTATGTCAGGAGACTTTGCAGCGGCTTTGCTTGCGGCCTCGCATGCGGCGCCACCTGACAATTGGGAGCATATTGGGCCGCCACCGTGGAAGCTTCAGTCGCAATGATTTGGCGCAAACGTTCCGGCGCCAGCACCTCTGCCTGTGAACCAAAGGAAAAAAGCCACTCTGCCAGCCAGTCCAAAGTATAGGCCAGTAAGGTGACCGCAGTTCCTTCGTGCTCCGTTTTCTCATCGACAAGCCGGCAGGTCCACTCGCGACGCACACGCTCCATGGCTTCGGGCCGGAAGCGGACGCGTGCCGATTCGAACCTGCCCTCCTGGGCAGCGGCCTCCAGATAGCGTCGTAATGAGAACTCCACGTGGTCGTCGAATTGCTCGTTTACCACTTCCAGCTTGTTAATGCGATCAGTGCGGAAGTCGCGCACGTCGCGGCGCAACCGGCAATAGGCGATCAAATGCCAGTTGTTGCCGTAAAAAACCAGGCCGAGCGGCTCGACCTGGCGGCGGGTCATTTCGCGGCGCTGCACGACATGGTAGTCGAGCCCCAGGACGCGACGCTCGGCCAAGGCGCGTTGGATGGGGACCAGCACCTCGCGCGAGACTTCAGAGCCGGGGTTCAATCCACGCCAGACCACCACCGTGGATTTTTCCAAATGGTCAAGATAATCCTGCCGGTCGCGGGGCAGCACGGACCTGATCTTGAGCAGGGCAGATTGCATAGACCGTTGCAACGAGGCGTCGGTGAGGTGCTCGACGAGTTTGCCCCCGGTGAACAAGGCGCTGGCTTCGTCCGCGGTGAACATCACCGGCGGCAGCGAGTAGCCTTTCATCAGCGCGTAGCCCACGCCGGGTTCGCCCATGATGGGAATACCGGCTTCGCCGAGCGCCGCGATATCACGATAGACCGTGCGGACGCTGATCTCAAAATGGGTGGCCAGTTCCTCGGCTCGCACCACGCGCCGGCCCTGAAGATGCACGACGATTGCCATCAGGCGGTCCACACGGTTCATAGGCCTGAAAGTAGCACAACCCGGGAGGTTTCATAGCAAGCCGTTGAAAGGTTTCAATCCACCGACGATCCGCCTTTGGTCGCGGCTGGACGCTGTCATTCCGCTCTAAGCCGAAGCTCCCACGGATGAAACTTTTCGATAAGGATCGCTTTTGTGTTAGCTACAAACGGAACGATAGAACCGAGGTTCAGATTCTCAGTGGCCAACGGTAGCGCTGCCGCCAACCGAATGGATTTGCATCGGTTTGTTGATGTTCGCGAAGGTTTCTGCGCTCGCGCTGGACTTGATGTTGATGGTTCCGCCACTCGCCACAGCGCTTACACCGGAAGCGAGCAGCTTGTATGGGAATGAGAAAGTTCCGTTTTGAATGGCGCCGGTGTAATTGAAGTCCACCCAAACCGGACCATAAAACGTAACCGGATCCGAAGCGATACCGTTGGCGACGACAACCAGCGAGTAGCCTCCCGAAGGCAGGTCTTGCGGTACTTTGAAATAAGTGCTTACGGGCGTGCTGCCGGTCTGAATAGTGGTGCTGCTCCAATTATACGTCCGCGCGTAATACACTTTACCACTGCCGTCGGTCAGGCGCACGATCGGATAATCAGTGGCCATCTGGCCGTCATCGCCCTCATTGGCCCCTTCGGTGACCCCGTTAAGCCCGGTCCCGATCAGAGAATATGAGCCATCAGAATTCTCCGTTACGCTTTGGATGGTCGGTTTCCACGACGCCAGCGGCGCGGGACCCCCAGGCTGGTAAACGTATAGTTGGCGGGAAGCACCCGAAAGCAACACCGTCCCGTCGGGTAGATCCAGCATGAATGGAATAAGCAAGCCGGACCCACCGAAACCAGTCGGCGGTGCGACGATTTCGTTCAGGCTGCCCGGCGGTCCCGTCGAATAGTCATATTCGAAGAAATGCCATGGCCCGTCACAACCGCCGTTGAAGCAAATTGCGGCTGCCATAAACAACAGCTTGCCGTTGACCATAACGGCGCCGCTCGCATCCGCAGACTGCAGATTAAATGGTGTGACCGGCCCGGCCGTCCACATGCCGTTATTGGTGCCTCCTGAAGGAGTGTACAAGGCGTTGCTGCTGGTGCCCGCCGCGACGAAGACCTGCCCGTTAGGCAGGGTCAGGGTCGGCCCGATTTCGCAGCCGGGACCAGTGTTGGTTCCGTTGGGATTCTGGTTCCAGATAAAAACTGGGAGCGTTGCGTCCGGAATCCACTGGTTTAAAGCAGGAATATAACGCTGCGAAGCCTTGCTGCACTTGTCCACCGTGAGAATGCTGCCGTCGGCCAGCATGGCCCAGCCGCATTCATCCTGATTCCCCGCATCGTTCGCCAGAGTGGGGCCTTGCGACCACACACCTGCCTGAGGGTCGTAAAGCAACGTGCCGCCATGCTGGTTGGGCTTGACGGGAGCCATCAATACGGCGCCGAACGAAGTGACCATGGAAACCATGTCTGAGAAGAAATTGGTTGTTGGATCCAACAAAGAAAGCGGCGGATCAATTTCCGTCCAGTGTTGCTTCACGGGGTCGTAAATCTCCGCATTGGCGGTGTTCGTCTTGTCCGGATGCTCACCTCCGGCCACAAACACGCGTCCATCGGGAACGACCGCTGACGCAAACAGACTGCGGTCGTGATACATCATCGGAATATCATTGGTCCAGTAGCCGTTGGCATAGCTGCCGTACTGGTCTGGGACCAAGTGCTGCCAGGAATTGGAGGACCCCTTACACATGACGGTGCCGTCGGACAGCAGCAACATGAGACCGATGGGATCGGGGGCAAGATTGCTAACCGGCACCCATGTCCCGGCGGTTACCAAGCCGGGACACAGGAGCACCCACGCCGCGCCAGACGCAATAAGGGCTTTTCTCATAGGCATCTCTCTACTCCTCAGTGCGTCCTTTTGGGGAAAATCGTATCATGAAAAAGGCAAGGGTAACCAATGCTTACCCCAACGCCTTCCCTTGCCTCTCACCGAAATGACGCCTCTGGACGTGCCTTGCCTTCGCCTGCTCCTGCTTCGGCACCTCACCTCATCGAATCATGACGGCTCATGGACCGGCCTGAACCTGGTAGAATCGGGTTGCGGCGTTATTGGTAGTGCTGAATCGATAAGAACTGCCGGGTGTGTTCGTCGTTAAAGTGGCCGTCGTGTTCGTCGTCCAGGCGCCGGTCACCTGGCTGGCTTGAAGCAGTTTGAAGGTGTTAAGCCCGCCGGAGGGCGCAACCGTGAAATCCAAACGCACCTGGTTATTCGTAAGGACCGGCCGGCTCATCGTAACGGATGACGCCACGGTTACCTGCTTGACTGGCCCCCAACCAAGCGGGAATTGCGTGAAGATGAGTGCTTCCGCCTCGAGGGAAAAAACGCCGGACTGCGTTGGTGTGAACACAAAGTTCGTCGAAGCTGTAGGGCTTATTGTTGAATTCATGATCTGCTGGATGTTGCTCACCGCCACGCTTTCAATGCACCAACCGAATTGTGGAGAATCATAAGGCCACCAGGATGTTCCATCCGTGTCATAATTAAACCGCAACAGCGTTCCCCGCCCGGCATAATTTGCGAGTGACAGAGTATGGGGCGTGAAGCTCGATTCTCCCGACCCCCCAGTGCCAAATTGAGTGTACAGATCCTGCCAGGTGAGACCTCCGTCGGTTGAGGCCTGCACCCGCGCTTCCTCTCCTGTGGTGGCATAGCCCAGCAAACTCTTAAAGCTGAAAGTCGAGTTCGCTGCCGGCAGGAACACCCGATTTATTTTCAACAGTTGAGGAACCAATTCACTCACATCGGGATGCTCCAGGTGAAAGCAGTTGCCCGATCCAACCGGCGCATTGGTGATCGTAGGGTAATCCGGGACCGGCGACATGGTGAAGTTGCTCATCCCGTTCGTCGCATAGTCGGCGAAATTACCGGATGCCAGTTGCGAAACCCGCCATTGGTAACTGCTGACGTTGGGATTATTTGCCGGCCGGCAGGAATAAGCATTGCCTGTGCCCGCGACAGCCTGCGCCGGGCCGGTGATGGTTTGGGGCACAAAATCTGTTCCCGGCACCGCCGGATCAAACAAGGTAACGTTGTAGCTGATATTGAAATGCGATGCCCCCATCACAATGTTATTCACCGTGACGCTATAGACCGTATCAGTGCCGTTAAATGGGAAGACGGTGGTATCGACAGTGGGATCGAGTCCCATCGGCACCCACACCAAAGTGTTTTCTCCGTAACCAGTGGTGTAAAGTTGCATCGAAACTGCGACGGCCACACCGTTGCTGGTCATCGTTACGGTCGCGGCGCTGAGATTTGCGTTGGATACGGCTAACGACCATTGGGGGAACACAACCTGGTAAGGGACATACCCGGTCGGCGGCCAGGCAACATATGGCTGGCGGGTTGGAGGACGCGGCCCGAAGAGGTTGGCGTCGAAAACCCAGGTGGCGTTAGCCGAGTTATATCCGCCCACTGCCGGCACGTCGCCGGTGCCCATAACCTGGGTCTGCGGATAAAGCAGCCAACGTCGATGGCCCACTTCGTAATTGTTGCTTCCGAAATCCCAGATGTAGCCGGTGATCGAGTCCGCACCGTCGGAACCGATCGCGATATTCGAGTTCGAGGCGGCGTGTGCACCGGCGCCAGTGAAACAAGTCCAGCTCGGCGGCGGAGTGTGACTCAATGTGTTATTCGCCGAAATCATTACCGCCATTTGCTGGTCGTTAGTGTTATTGCTGTTATTGAGAGTAACAGACGCGGGCACGCCGGCCATCGCCCGGTACCAATTGATCCGCCGCAACACCGCCTCCTGAAATGCCGTGGAATTTGTTCCGGCTGTGCAGGTGGATACATCTGCCGTTGTGTCCATCGGCACGCCATCCGAGCTTGGAAATATCGCGTTATAAAATGAGCGGACTTCTTCTCGTGAAGCGGTATTGACGCTGAATCCACCCGTGATCCCGCGCGGTTGCGGCCCGCCTCCGGGCAATCCTTTGACATCGCCCGGCGCTCGCGGCGGGTCTCCAAGGATCACCGCCGCGGTCCCCGCCCGCGGTGAAACCAGTAACAGCAGCGTCACGATGAAAAAATACCTGAAGCCAATTGTTGTGGGCATAAACTCAGACCGTTTTGTCACACGAACGGCGGCATGTTCCTCTGCTCAAACTTCAGAGTCAAGCCGAGCTCACTGGATTCTCGGTTCGGCTCTTCTGGAATTCGGCCCTGGCCTTTAGCTCGCGCGCTGCTCAAACCGCGCCGCCAAATCGTCCAGTACTTTCTGGTAATCCTTATGATGCGATTTCCCGACCGGCAACTCTTCTTCGGTTGCTCCGCCCCTGTCCCGCACCAGGTAGGCCCGGCAATCCACGCGACAACCCTGATCAGTAATCGGAGCGAACTGAAGTTTCACCCGCACCCACATGGGGGTGCCGAGCCAGTCCCCGTAAGCGAAATTGTGCCAGCCACTGCCTAGCTTCTCGAAAACCATTTCGCTCGCCGACCGCTGCGCCAACTGGTAGCCGTCCTTCTGAAAGACCTCGACCGCCGCGGGTTGGATCTGACCCGGCGTATTTCCATGAATCTCGACCGTCGCCAGCACCCGACGTTGTGCTTGCTCAGTAGTGCTGCAACCCGGGCTCAGCAGGCCTGAACCGACTATAAGCAACCAAGGCAGCAGCGCCCGGCGCACAGGCGCGGCCCTTCCTATGAGGTTTTTGGATCCAATCATGAAGTGTGTCAAAATGCTTGCCGCTTATCAGCCAGCACTGTTGAACCTAAACACCCTGCGAGTTGGGCGCCAGCCTAAGCTTTTGTGCTTGACAATATCTTTCGCCGATCAAACGTTTCCCAGGGATTAACTGAATTGTAATATACATAAATTTAAATGAAAATCACTTCTAATTCTTTTTGCAGCGGTTGCCCCTTCAATCGTCGCCAGTTCCTGGCCCGTGCCGGCCTGGCCGTCTCCGCAACTTTGGGCGTTGCGGCCGCCGCTGCCGCAAGTGCCGCCACAGCTTCCAAAACCCGGCTCCGAATCATTTACTGCCTGCATGCAGAGAAACAGGATCGCCCTGATTGGCCGAACAAGGGGTTCGATTTTAAGCCGGCGATGCAACGAATAACCGCCGAGCTCAGCCGCCGGTGCAAAGATTTCGAGTTTATGCCGTCGCTCGCAGCCGGTGAGGAGCAGGCAACTGCTTTGCTGGCCCAGGATGCGGCAAATGGCGGAATCGATGGCTACCTGGTCTATCAGATGAATGCCTGGAATCGCGTTGTGCAAGCCGTCGCGGCCAGCGGCAAGCCGGTGCTTTATGCCGACTTTCAATTCGGCGGCAGCGGAGGTTTTCTTGTCTATAACGCCGCTTTCCTGCGTGCCAGCGCGCCCAATGTGGCATGGGTCGCGTCTTCGCGCGTGAAAGATTTGGCCCAGGCAGTTGAGTGCTTTAAAGTCGTGAAGCAAAGCGGATTCGTAGCTGATTTTGCCAATGCTGTGCGCCTGCTGCGGCTTCAGCATACCCCCGCACCTGGGCGGCTGCTCCACCACGCCGATAATCTCAAATGCCTCTCAGCCGAGGAATGTCTTCGGCAGTTGAAACAATGCAAGCTCCTGGCACTCCGAGGACAAGAGTCTGGCCCGGCGGGTGAAGTGGCCGGCATAAAGATCCAGAACGTGCCTTTTGCTGAACTTAACGATGCCTGGCAAAACGCCGACCGTGACCAGGCACGAACCGTGGCCGATCAATGGGCCCGCACTGCCAGAAAAATTGAAGGCGTCACGCGTCAAACGCTTGAGAGCTCAGCCGCCATGTACTTGGCCGAGGAAGCCTTGCTCCGGAAGCACGGTGCCAACGGCATTACCATTAATTGCCTGGGCGGCTTTTATGGTGGCCATATCCACGCCTACCCCTGCCTCGGGTTTCATCAGCTCAACAACCAGGCAAAAGTCGGCGGATGTGAGTGTGACGTGCGATCGGCAATAACCATGCTGATTGGCACCACGCTTACTCAAGGCCGGCCGGGTTATATCTCTGATCCGGTTCTCGACACGGCTAAACGCCAAATCATTTACGCTCATTGTGTCGCCTCGAACCGGGCTTTTGGCCCGGCTGGCCCAACCAATCCTTTTGAGATCCTTACCCATTCCGAAGATCGCCAGGGCGCATCGATCCGTTCGCTGCTGCCGGCCGGGTATTTGACCACTAGTCTCGAGTTTGAGGCCAATCGCAAGGAGGTTCTCCTGCACCGTGCCGTGACGGTGGGAAACGATCCCGATGATCGCGCCTGCCGCACCAAGCTATGCGCCGAGCCTGTGGGCGACTTCGAGAAACTCTTCCGTATGTGGGACCAGTGGGGTTGGCATCGCGTCACCTTCTACGGCGATCTCAAGCAACCCGTTTATGCCCTGGCCGACTTGTTGGGCTGGAAGGTCGTTGAAGAGACGTAACGCTACACCTCGCAAATCCGCAGCATTCGATCAAGCGTCTCGAGGGGGTCTTTGGTCGGCGTGTACTCGTGCGCCACGCTGTCTTGAAAGCCGAGATCCGCGATGGCCTTGCAGATACCGGCATAGTTCATTTCCTGGGTGTCATCGAACTCGTGCCGGCCAGGATTCCCGGCAGTATGGAAATGGCCCATGTATTTGAAATTGGTTTTGATGGTGCGGATGATGTCTCCCTCCATGATCTGCATATGATAAATGTCATAGAGCAGCTTGATCCGCGGTGAGTCGACCCGCTTGCATGCTTCCACGCCCCAGGACGTATGATCGCACATATACCCGGGATGATTCACCTTGCTGTTGAGCAGTTCCATGCAGATGGTCACACCCTGATCCTCGGCCTGGCTTTTGATGTTATTCAGGAACGTGACCGTGTTGTCGAGTCCCTGTTCATCGGAGATGCCCTTGCGGTCGCCTGCCAGCGCGATCACGTTGGGCCCGCCCGCTTCGGCGGCTGCCTTGATCGCTTCGCGCATCCGCCGATCGGTCTCCGCGTGATTGTTCTTGTCGTTAATGCCGCTTTTTATGCCGCTGCCGCCTGGCACCATCGTAGGCACCAATCCATATTTCTTCAGCACGGGAAACGCATCGGGGCCGACCAGATCGATCCCGTACACTCCCAGTCGCGCCGCCTCCCGGCATTTCCCGTCCAGGTCAAGGTCCGACCGGCCGAAGACTCCCAGGCAAACCGACTGCTTTAATCTTCCCTTGCGCAACGCAGCGGAAGCAGGCCGCGCCGAGGTTGCAAGAATCGAAAACGCGGTCAGGCCGCCGAGCGTGGTCAGGAAGTTGCGGCGTGGGAGAGCGAGTTTCTTGTTCATGGGGCGAGCATAGGCCCCGGCAAAAGGAGAGCAATTCCGAAGTTCGCGTTTGGCCGCCAGTCAGGCGGCGAGGGCCGCCGCCATTTCCGCGCGACCAATGGCCCCAACGCAAATGCTTTCGAGGAACTGTGTCAGGCGCTCGCCCTGGCGTTCCCACGAAAACTCGGCCATTACTCGCTGCTGAATGGCCAGACCGCGGCGGTGTAGCTCGGCTCGTGGCAATGCAACTGCCAGCCTAAGCTGCTCGCCCAGGCTGCGCTCAAATTCACGCGGGTCAAAGTAGAAGGCCTCGGGCCCAAGCACCTCTTCCACACCCGAAAGCCTGGCGGTCAGAATCGCCCGCCCGGTCAGCGCATAATCGAAGAGTTTCGAGGCGAAATTGTTCTCGTTGCCATGACTGGCGGGTCGAGGATTAATCAGCAGGTCGCAACTTCGCCCAAAGCAGAGGCATTCCGCCGGCGAAAGCAATCCATGAAACTTAATCCTCGGATCATGTCGGGCAATCTCGGCAAATTCGGTTGCCGCCTTGCCATAACCGCAAATCTCCAGGCTCCCCGCCAGGTGACCGTCGAGAAAAGTCTCGATCATCGGTTTAACTCCCGCATGCGCCCCCAACGCGCCAAAATACCCGAAGCGCTTAGGGCCGTCCGGCAGGCCGAAACCATTTGGCTCGGCACAGGCTCGCTCAGGCGCGCACCCGCCCGGCATCCACAAAAACGGGACTCCTCGCGGAGTAAAATATCGCTCCACTTCCCGGCTCAGTCCAACACAGGCGTCGAATTTCTTCAGCATCTCATCATCGGGAACTATCATTGGCTTGAATCGATGCCGGAGTTGCTTAAACGCTGATATGGTGCGTCCAAGCTGCGGGCTGTCTAATAGCAACAACACCAATTTGGGGCAATCCTGTTGCCGCCTTAGCCAAAGCAGAAACTGATTGTAGATTGGAGACAGATTGTAAACGAGAACCATGTCCGGCGTCCAACCAGCGCTACGCCAGGCGCGATACTCGGCCTTAAGCCGCTTCAGAGCGCGAATCCGATGTGTAAGTTCCGGCGGTTTTTCCACCAGCAACACGTCGTGCGCCAAACCCGACTGCGGGTCGGCAGCTTCGATTGCCGATGCCGCAAAGGGCAGCACCCCGGCCGAACGGACGTCGAACCCGCGGCGCAGCTCCATTATCATTCGAGTTTCCAAAGCGTGTCCGGCCGGGTTAAGCCCCGGATACAAGGCGGCGACTCCCGGTGGGAATGCAAATCCCAAATAGAGGAGCCGAGGAAGGTGGTTATCACCTGTAGTTGCACCGATGCTGCCTTCGGTTATGAACGGCCCGGCCTCAGAGTTTTCTCGCATGCCGAGACCTGTTCGGTCCAACAGATTGCGTGACAAAAGTTTGGCAGTCATTCCCATTGCGGTTATTCCCTTGTGGGTAATCAACGCCCGCATTTTAACGGTGATTCACCAGGCGCGACATGGGGTGAATTACTCCTCAGTCCAGCGCCGCCCTTCAGCTCACCAAAAATAATTTGAACGACCGCCAATCCTTTCGGTCTAATTTCCACCGAATTCGATTGACGGGCCGCAATCGCCTGGATTTTAGGCGTTGCCAAGCGAAAAAAACGTGAAGATTTAATTGACGAATTTGCGCCGTTCCGATACAACCTTCTCGGATTTGTCCTTGGCACTGCTTCTTTAGGGTGTGCGAGAAAATTACTAAAACTCTATGAAAAAAATAGTTGCCTCAGTTGGTCTCGTCGCGCTTGGCGCATCTTCTTTTCAATCCTCGGCTTCCGCCCAAGATGTGGTCAGCCCGGATAGCTCGAAACCTTGGAGCGTTGCAGCCACCCTCCGGGGCTTCTATGACGACAACATTTCCACAATCCCCAATGACCAAGTCCTCGCCCCCGGTCAGCATCGGGATGTCGTTGGCTATGAGGTCACCCCCTCGGCCACTTTGAACTGGGCGCTGCAACAAACCACCATCAGTTTGGGCGCGCTCTACTCGTTCAAGTACTACGACCGCACCCCAATAAACAGCACCGAGAAAACGGACCAGACATTTACTTTCAACGGCGACCTTACCCATTCGTTCAGCGACGAATATAAGGCCCGTCTCGCTGACGGCTTCGTCATCGGCCAGGAGCCGGACACCCTCCGCGCCGGCAATACCTACTCCACCTTCCAGCGCATACCCGGTGATAACATCCGGAATTTCGCCTCCGCTAGTTTTGACGCGCAGTTCTCTCCTAAATTGGGCGCGAGCATCGGATATGATAATGCCTTTTACGATTACAAGGCCAAAGGCGCCTCGCTCGGCAGTCCCGTAACTTTCCCCGGCCCCCCACCCACCGTGGCCCTCCCGGTCGAAGCCAGCCCGGCTGGAGCGCTGAACCGCGATGAGAACAACGTCCATATCGAGGGTCTCTATACGCTATCACCCCAGACCAAATTGCTTTTGGGCTACTCGTTTGCAGCCGTCGATTTCACTGGAAATGAGCTTATTGGTGGCTATGTCGACCCCCTCAACCCCGGCGTCGTGGTATTGCCCGTGATGAGCAGCGGCCGCAATTATTATGAGCACCGTGTCTACATTGGCGCGGAGCATAACTTCTCACCCCAAATGACCGGCAATATCCGCGCTGGCGCCAGCTACACCGATTATTATAATGATCCAACCACTGATCCGAGCTACACGCCGTATGTCGTGGGTGACCTGAAATATACCTATGCGCCGGACAGCTACATCGACTTCGGCTTTTCTTATGACCGCAATACCACCGATGTGATCGGGTTGTCGGGCAATGGCAGCTACACGACCGATGCCCAGACCGCCGTAGCGTTTCTGACTTTGAACCACCGCATCACCCCGCAACTTAATGGCAGCTTGATTGCGGAGTTCCAAAACAATATTTACCACGGCGGTATCTACGAAAACGATACCGAACAATATTACACCCTCGGCCTCAATCTCCAATATCACTTCAATCAATATGTCTCCGCCGAAGTCGGCTATAACTATGACCGGCTGGAGTCGCGAGATATCGGCCGCACCTATGATCGAAACAGAGTTTACATCGGTGTCACAGCCGCTTACTAATCTAAACTGAAGTATAGACGAGGGGCTGACGTCGTACGACTGGCCCCTCTTTTATTTTGACTTTATGGATTCATTAAAAGAAAACCAACCGCAGGAAGCCAAGCTCCACTTCCTGGATTATTGGCGCATCATTCGCATCCGCAAAACGGTTATCCTGGCGGTGTTCCTGCTCGTGGTCATTACTGCCACGCTCGTCACTTTTGTTCTGCCCGAACGCTTCGCCAGCACCGCCCGTATTAAGATCGAACGCGACCAAACCGATATCGCCAGCATGACTTTGCCCACCACGATGGGGCCTGGCTACGACCCGTACTTCATTCAAACCGAGTTCGAGGTCATCCAGTCGGAGGTCATCCTCGGCGATGTGGTCGACAAACTGATGCTGGATGACGAGCACAAACAGAAAGTGCCCCTGCGAGAGCTGTGGGGCCGCCGATATCAGGGAGGTGTAAAGCTCAGCCGCCAGGAGGCAATGAGCTTCCTTAAAGGCCATTTGAACCTGAGCCCGGTCCGCAATACCAGCTTGATTGAAATCCGGTTCTCCAGCGAGAACCCCCAGGAAGCGGCTGATGTCGCCAATGCCGTCGCCGATGCTTATCTGAAACACCGTATCGCAAAACGCAAGGAGCTCACCAGCGGCGGTATCGAGGCGCTCAAAGCCAGAATGGACGAGGAAAGCGCGCATGTCAGTGAGGCCGAATCAAATGTGGCCTGGCTGCGGATTAGCCTCCAAATTCCCGACGCACTGGCCGCCGGCGATGCGCCCACGATGACGATGACCGCCGAAACGCTTCGCAAAGTCGAAGCCATCCGGATCGAAAGCAAGACCGACCTGGTGAGGCAGCGAACCTTACTTGATAAACTCAAAAACCTGACCCCCGAGCAACTGCGTGAAGCCATCCCCAGCGCCGGCATCCCCGATCAGCAACTGAGCGATTACATGTCGCAGCTCAACCTAGCGCAGCAGCGCCAAATTAACCTCGCCAGGGATTTCGGCCCGCAAAACACCGAGGTCGTCAAGGTCAATGCCCAAATCGAGGACCTTCAAACAAAAGTGAACGACCGCGTAGCCGGCATTCTATTGGGGTTGGAGGCCAAGGTCGCGTCCATGGGTCAAAGCCTCACAAATCT
>CAZUVM010000147.1:0-10275 GCA_964623885.1 uncultured Verrucomicrobiota bacterium | reverse complement strand
CCAGCTCACCGCACTTAAACGTCCGTCCTCAAAAACTTCACCTAATTTCACTTCTTGCAGTCGGTTGCAGTTAACTTCACCTAATTGCACTTAATTTCGCCAAATTTCAGTTCGCTTCCGCCACGAGGCCGTACCGCTCCTTTCCGGCCTATTCCGACATATTCCGGGGTCTTCCGGGCTTTTCCGGGCTAGCCCCCCCACCCGGAGCGGGATCAGAACAATGTTCTTACCCCGCTACAGGTCCACAGCTTTTCTCTGATTCCAGGCGCTTCCAGAGCTTGGTCCCCTCTCCTCCTTGGGAGACGAGGGCCAGGGTGAGATTTCCCCGAGCGAACTCGCGCATTCAACCCATTAAAACTCGGGGTCACATCTCAATAATTGACATTTGTAAGTTCGCGAAAACAGCCCATTGAGGTGCACACCTGATTGACGCACCCAGTAGCGCCGGAGCGTAATGGAAATTGCCGTCAGCATTATGGCGCAGTTTGTGGACAAGCGGGCGGAAGTGGAAGAAAGGGACGGCGTTCCTACCGGGCAAGGCGGCGGAGGTATTTCAGGGCGACTGTGAAGTCTTTGGGCCAGGGGGCAACGATTGTGAGCGGGGCGCTGGTGAGCAGAGGAGGGAGCGTGATTTGCTCCGAATGAAGGGCGACGCCGGCCAGCAGGGGGCGTTCAACTTGATTCGGCTTAAGATGGTAGCCGCGCTTGAGGGAGGAAAGGAGCAGCGGTTTGCCGCCATATAGACGATCGCCGACGACCGGCAGGCCAGCCTGACGCAAATGCGCGCGGATTTGGTGGGGACGCAGCGTCAGGGGTTCGCAAGCAAGCAACGTCCAGCCGGAAAACTTTTCCAGAATTGAGAACCGAGTGACGGCACGTTTGCCGCGGCGCGGGTCGATGCGGAAGAAGCCGGCCTGAGCTGGTTGCGCCGAAAGCTTAGCGGTGACCTCGAACTGTTCCTGGGTTGGGACGCCGCAAACGAGGGCGATGAATTTGAGCAATGGCTTTTCGGAACCGAACAGGTTGGCAAGAGTGTGGAATACGGCTTTTGTCTTGGCAAATAACAGCACGCCGCTGGATTCAGAGTCCAAGCGGTGGACGCTCATGAGATAATCGAGGCCATGCTCACGCGCCCAGGGTTTGCCGTCCGCGATGCCCTCGTGCAACAGCTTCAGCAGGTTCGGGCGTTCGGGACTGTCGGGTTCGGGCGAAACAGGCAGGCCGGCGGGTTTGTCGAGCGCCAGGACCTGAGCATCTTCAAACAGGATTGGGATTTCCCAAAACTCCCGGGTTGAAGGGGAGGAGAGTTTGATCACCCGGAGCTCTAGGACGCGGCGCCGGGGCTACCGGGAGGTCGGCGATTAATGGGCAAATCGCGCGTGCCGCGTTCCCACTCGCGACGAAACCAATCTTGGAAAGCTTCATCCTGGCGGCTGCGCCGCAGAGCGGCAACATAGCCAGGCATGTCGGTTTGCATTTTCGCCTGATCCACCGGCAGTTTGGCTTTGACGTAGAGGATGAAGCTGCCTTCGGCGGTTTCCTTCGGCGCGCTCACCTTGCCGAGTTGCGTAGAGAAAGCCGCCTGCTTCAGGGTATTAAGGTTAATCAAATCTTCGAGCTCAGGCAAATTTCGCGTTGCGAGTGAGAATGGCGGCAGGGGAACCGGTTTGAGTTTGGCGACGGCACAGAGATTGGTGAAGCTGCTGCCCTGGGCCAGGCCATTGGTGAGGGTTTGGTAAAAACCGGTAGCGGCTTGTCGCGCCAGGCGCATGGCCTGATCGTGTTTGTAGTCAGCAACGACGCGATCATGAATTTGATCGAGCGTGGGCATTTCGCGCGGGAGTTGTTTGTAATATCCCAGGACGTAAACGCCATCGCGGCCCAAAATCGCCTGGCTAAAAGGCTCCTCCGCCGTGAGGTCAAACGCGCGCCTGGTGAAATCGGACGCAACGTCCAGGTTCGTTGGTCCGGAATCCCGATCAAATGGAGGCGTGACTTCCACGGTCAAGCCGTTGGTGCGGGCGAGTTCGACGAAGCTTTCAGGCCGCGCCTTATTCTCATTGGCGGCGAATACGACGTTATCGAACTCGACAGCCTTTTTATTGGCTTCCCCAAGGGCGGTTTTGCGGATCAGCTCCTCGCGGATTTTAGCCCGGGCGGCCTCCGGTGTTTTCGCGTCGGGAAAGATTTGGGTCAGGTTTGTGCCAAGCCGCTGCACATTGGCCTCAATCATTTCGTTCAGATTCGTTTTGAGATCGCTTTCGGCCTGGGAAAGGTAATTGGTCACGTTAAATCGGACGTAGTTCACCTGGACGCGTTCAGGCACGGCATACCGGACCATCATGTTCGTGTAATACTGGCCAAGGGCTGCCGGTGCCGGGGCCGGAACCTCCGCCAGGTAATTCGAGGCGGAGTAGAACAGGGCATCGGTCGCGAGTTCCTGGTGATCGCGCTCATAAAGCTCGCGGGCTTCCTCCGGGGTAATCAGACGCCCGCTGGTGCCTACGGTGGCGATGAGTTGCCGAACGCCGATGAAGTGGTGAATAAAGCGCTCAAAATCGTCGATTTGAATGCCGCGCGGCTGTAACTCGCGCTGAATGAACATGGCCGGCGAGGTAATGCCCATCTTTTCGAAAGGACGAACCAATTGGCGAGCCGTGTCCGCGGCGATGTCATCTGAGATATGGATTCCAAGCTGTTCCTGCTTCTGTACCAGCAGCAACCATTGATACGCCTCGCGTTCCAGGTCGAAGCCGGAACTCCGGTCGTCTTGTGGCCAACGGCCGGTGTTGATAAAGTAATGAAGCTCGGCTTCGCGGCCGGCCTGGTCGAATTGGCTTTGGCTAATCGCATGCCCGTTGATGGAGCCGAGGCCGCTTACCCGGCGTGCGCCGGAATTAACGCGCGCGGCCGGCCCAAAAGCCCAGACGAAAGTAATTATTGTCGGGACCACAATCGCGAGCCAGAGCCATTTTTGATGCTTTCGAATCGTGCCAAACATAAATTCAATTCACTATAGGAATGGGAAAGCTAACCTTCTTTGGTAAGCGGGGTCAAACGCAAAAGTCCCCAATCCAGGCAGTTTGGTGGCAGTTTGGTGGCAGTTTGGCCAAAGCAATTGAGCCGGAATACTTCGGACAAATGCGAAAGGCAACAATCAAAAACGCATCTCCGAAGCCTGAACCAAAAGGACCTTTACAAGCCCGAACCTGTTTGCCACGCTTCGCCGCATGTGGAAGAGATTTCTGCCAGGTTTATCACTACCGCTGCTGCTGCTGACGGGCTGCTCGACGACATTCACCAATCTGACTCCTCACCAGCAACTTCGGAGCACCAATAATCTTTACCAGCTGGAGGTAGCACTGACCACGCGCCAGGCCAGCTTGATGTGGGACAGCATCAAGCCGCAAATCATCGTCGGGACTGAAGCCTACCCCATGCGACTGACCCGGATGATGACGAATCGCTGGGAAGGGTTGGTGCCGGTGCCGGCGGGAACCGGCCAGATTCACTACCGCTACAAATTTGATTTCGAAGAACGCGCGTTTGGACATCCCCAACCTGACAGCGCGACATCGCCCGAGTACAGCTTGCGTATAATCGACCAGTAAGCCGCGAGTCCTCCGCCTCCATCCGCGGTTCATTGCGATGGGCGAATCATTGGGGTTGCCTCCGTGAACCGTCCAATTTCGTCCTCTTCCTCGTTCTCGTCCTCGATCCGACGTTCATGGTCCTAATGCGCGTCGAGAACGAGGAAAGAGGACGAGGACGACAACGAGGACGAGGACGAGAAGGAGGAACAGGAGGAGATTCCTTCGCAGCCTGCGAAAGGTTTCGGCTATTACACACCAGGAACAACCTGGAAAATGGGGTTAGACCCCATTGAGTAAGGCATTCATTTGCAGTCTGTTAATAAGAAAGACTGTGAGGCCGCCAAGGGCTAAGTGTGGAGGGCGATCACGAATAAAAGAAGGACGGATTTATCAAGAGCTACAATGTATGTCCTACGCGCCGTTTCGTTCCGAACCTAATTACCAATCACCAACTTTTGAAGCATCGGTTTCCATTTTACCCGTCGAGAGTTCCGAAAATTTTAAACCTGCAAAGCGAAAGCGGATACGCCACCTCTCCGGGAACACCAATCGTTACCCGATTATAGCGCACTGTCACTTATGCTGGGATTGGGTCTGGCAACGACCCCAACAGTTCCTGTCGCGGCTAAGCGAGAAACATCCGGTTTTGTTCGTAGAAATGCTGGCGCCAGATCCCGGATTGGCGGTGCCGCTGGCACGATTCCGGGTGCCTGAGAAATACCCCGGGTTAACGATTCTGACCCTGCAATTCCCCGCCCGGCGCTGGCAGGATGGCAACTATGTAGACGAGGAACGACGGCGACTGGTGAGAGAGTTCGTAGATACGCACGTCGGTGGCAAATTCGATAATCCGGTGCAGTGGTTTTACGATCCCATGGCGGTGCGGGCGTTCGCCGGCCACATGAATGAACGGCTGATCGTGTACGATTGCATGGATGAGCTCTCAAAATTCGCGTGCGCACCGCCTGATTTGATTGAGAGAGAGTCGGAATTGCTGAAACGGGCGGACGTGGTCTTTACCGGGGGGCGCAAACTTTTTGAGACCAAAAGCAGGTTCCACGATAACTGCCACTTTTACGGTTGTGGGGTCGAGTGGGAGCACTTCGGCAAGGCGCAGGCGCCGGAAACGGCGATTCCGGCCGAGATGGCCAGCCTTCCCAAACCGCGGCTTGGCTACTTCGGAGTAGTGGACGAGCGCCTTGACTACGAGCTGCTGGACAATTTAGCCCGTCAGAATCCCGAAGCCTCCATCGTCATGGTCGGACCGGTAATGAAGGTGGATGCTGGAGTTTTGCCCCGGCGATCGAACCTGCATTGGCTGGGAAAACAGGCGTATGCCGATTTGCCCGCCTTCGCGAAAGCGTTTGATGTTTGCCTGATGCCGTTCGCATTGAACCAGGCGACCGAGTTCATAAATCCAACCAAGGCCTTGGAGTACATGGCAACCGGCCGACCGGTGGTGAGCACGGCGGTGGCCGACGTGGTGCGTAATTTTGGCTCCGTAGTTCAGGTGGCCCAATCGCGGGCGGAGTTTATCGAATGCTGCAGGAAGGCGGCAGCCCAGCCGGACCAGGGAGCGGTGGAGAGCGGACTAGAAATGGCGCGCGCGAATTCGTGGGAACGGATCGTCGGAGAGCTCGATCGGCACGTTGTCACGGCTCTACGCCGGCGCGTGTCGCTGAGCAAAGCAGCATCGGAAAATGAGGCAGAGGCGGCGACCGCCGTGAAGTTTGAATCTGATTGACGCGGGTGGTGCACGTGGAGGTTTTTGATTATCTAATTGTGGGAGCAGGGTACGCCGGGAGTGTGCTGGCCGAGCGGCTGGCGCGCGGCTCGGGCAAACAGGTTTTATTAGTGGACCGGCGGCCGCACATCGCCGGGAACGCCTACGACCATTATGATGACTCGGGCGTTCTGGTCCACAAATACGGGCCGCACATCTTTCATACGAATTCGAAGGAGGTCTTCGAGTACCTGTCGCGGTTCACGGAATGGCGGCCCTACCAGCACAAGGTGCTGGCCAGCGTGGACGGACAGCTCGTGCCCATTCCCATCAACCTGGACACGATTAACCAGCTGTACGGGCTCAATTTGAGTTCATTTCAAATGGATGATTTCCTGAAAGCGCGCGCCGAACCCAAGGAACAACTCCGCACCTCGGAAGATGTGGTGGTGAGCAAGGTGGGCCGGGAATTGTACGAGAAATTCTTTCGCGGCTACACGCGCAAGCAATGGGGGCTGGATCCCTCCGAGCTCGACGCGCAAGTCACGGCCCGGGTGCCCACGCGAACGAATCGCGACGACCGCTATTTCACGGACGTTTTCCAGTGTATGCCGAAGCACGGGTTCACCCGGCTCTTCGCGAACATGCTGGACCATCCGAACATCAAGATCCTGCTCAACACGGATTATCGCGAAGTGCGGCAGGCCTTGCCGTACCGCGAGCTGATCTACACCGGCCCGGTGGATGAATTTTTTGATTTTCAATACGGCAAGCTGCCGTACCGCTGCCTCGAGTTTAAACATGAAACCCTCAATCGGCCGCAGTACCAGCCGGTGGCAGTGGTCAATTATCCGAACGATTACGAATTCACCCGCATCACGGAGTTCAAGCATCTGACCGGGCAGGAACATCCCAAGACCAGCATTGTGTATGAATATCCGCGCGCCGAGGGTGATCCGTATTACCCTATCCCTCGTCGCGAAAATGCAGATATCTACAAGCAGTATCAGCAATTAGCCGATCAGGCGGGAGTGCATTTTGTCGGCCGGCTCGCCAGCTACAAGTATTACAACATGGACCAGGTGGTCGCTCAGGCGCTGACGTTGTATGCGCGCATCTGCAAGCTCAGCCGGGCCGAGGCCACCAACCGCTACCGCGAACCAGCCATACGAACAGTGACCATTCCGATGGCGGTGAAGTCGAAGCGCGCGCGGCCGCTGGCGCCGCGCCGGCGGGCGGTGCTGACCGAGACTTGAGCGGAGAAAGTCTATGGGGAGAGGGACATTCGCATGAAGCCTGTCTCGCTGGTGGAATCTGCCGAGGCATTGCCGCAAGGGGCAGCATTCCAAACCTTTTTTGCCGGTGGTTTCGAATGTTCCACCTTCCGGCGTCGTTCCGGGCAGCGCATGGACTTTGTCACGGCCACGCGCCATGACGAATTTGCCGAGCAGGATTATGAGCGTTTGCGAAAAGTCGGGCTCGGAGTTGCTCGCGAGGGAATTCGTTGGCATCTGGTTGAAGCGGTTCCGGGCCACTATGACTTTTCCAGCGCAGCGGCCATCACGAAAGCCGCGCGCGAGACGGATACCCAAGTTATATGGGACTTGTGCCATTTCGGATGGCCCGACCATCTGGATCTCTTCAAGCCGGAGTTCGTATCTGCGCTAGCCGAATACGCGGCGGCGCTGGCCCGATGGCTCGGGTCGGAGTTGGGCGGTCCGGTTTTTTTTGTTCCCGTCAATGAAATCTCGTTTTTTTCGTGGGCGTCGGGTGACGAGGGGTCGATGCATCCGTTTGTAACCGGTCGCGGATTCGAATTGAAAACGCAGCTTGTGCGCGCGGCGATTGCAGCAATGGAAGCCATCTGGTCGGTGATGCCCGGAGCGCGCTTTGTACATGCGGACCCGCTCATTCACGTGGTGGCAAGCCCGAACCATGCCGAGGAGCAACCGGCCGCGGAGGCCTATCGGCAGTCTCAGTTTCAAGCCTGGGACATGCTTAGCGGACGATTATGGCCGGAATTGGGTGGGCACGAGCGATACCTGGATGTCCTGGGCGTAAATTTCTATCCGCAAAATCAATGGTTTTATAACCTGAAAAATTTTCATCGAATTCGAAAGTTCCGGTCGTTGAGTCGCCGGCATGCTTTATATCGGCCGTTCCGGCAAATGCTGCGTGAGGTATATGAGCGCTACCATCGTCCATTGTTCATTACGGAAACGGGCGCCGAGGACCAGGCCAGGCGGGGTTGGCTTCGCTATATTTGCCAGGAGACCGAGGCGGCAATTCTCGACGGCATTCCGATCCATGGCCTCTGTTGGTATCCTATTCTGAATCACCCTGGCTGGATCGATGATCGCCATTGTCGAAACGGGCTGTGGGATTATCCGAATGATCAGGGGGAGCGGAAGTTGTACGGGCCATTGGCGACCGAGCTGCGCGCGTGGCAGGAGCGCTCCTCGGTCTGGGCCAGTGGCGGGTTACTGGATTAAGAATGAGGCTAAATTAAAAGGCGTCGTGGCAAACCGTTTTTTCTATCCCCGACCTGAGTATCCGCGCCCGGAACGCCAGCGAGGCACGATTGAGGGATATGACTGGTTGAACCTGAACGGCCCCTGGCAATTCCGATTTGATGGAGCGCGGCGCGGAGTGGACGAAAACTGGTTTGCTGCGGGCGGCCCGGATTGGCGCGAACAGATCATTGTCCCATTTTGCTGGGAGTCGCTGGCCGCCTGGGGCGAAGGCGATGCGGCCGGCAGTGACAATTACTATTCCACACGAGTGTTCCTGAGTCCGCTCGAAGTGACTCGCGCCAATCATCGGTCGGCCCCGCGTTATGAAGTGGGCTGGTACCGGCGGCGCATCGTGGTCCCGAAAAATCCGGCCTGGAACGGCCGGCGCGTCATTTTGCATATCGGCGCCGCGGATTTTTTGACCGACTGCTGGTGCAACGGCACGCACCTCGGCTGGCACGAAGGCGGTTATACGCCATTTGAGTTTGATATAACCGATGCACTGGTTGAGGAAGGCGGAGAGAGGCGGGCCCTGGTGGTACTGCGAGTTGAGGATCCGATGGACAATGCGCAGCAACCCGTAGGCAAGCAATGGCGCTGGTACACCACCACCAGCGGGATCTGGCAAACCGTTTACCTCGAGCCGCGCAACACGAATCACATCCGTTCGTTTCGGATCTTCACTGATATCCATAAATCCGTCGCCAGATTCTCGATCCAGTGCCATCACAGCGAAGTGAGAGACCAGGTGGAAATTGAAATCACCTGTCCCAATGGAAAAAAGCAAACCGCTGCGGTGCCGGTGCAGAACGGAGCGGCGGAGCAATCGATCAAGTTAGATCAGATGGCGCTCTGGGATCCCAATGATCCCAATCTGTACCCAACCACCCTGCGCCTCCGCCGGGCCAACCAGGAGCTGGACACGATTCGCACTTATTTCGGAGTCCGCAAGATTGACTTCGAACTTGCCAAAGAGTCCGGCGTACCAACGGCATTGCGCGTCAATGGCGTGGCGCGGTACCTCCGTGGCGCATTGTACCAGTCTTATTACCCGGAGGGCGTCTACACCGCGTCCTCAGTGGAGACGCTAAAGGACGACATCAGCTATGCAAAGAAATTCGGGTTCAACTTCCTTCGCGTGCACATCAAGGTCGATGATCCCTTGCTTCTGTATTGGGCCGACCGCTTAGGTATTTTCCTGATGGCGGATTTTCCCAATTTCGGCGAAGGCGGCGACACGGCGCTGGGCCGGCGCAGGTTCGAAACCATGATGCGCGAAACGATCGAGCGTGATTTCAATCATCCGTCGATCTTTTCGTGGTGCCTGTTCAACGAGACTTGGGGTTTTGGCGGACAAGCGAGTTTCGTTGAGATGCTGCGCGAGCCGCCGCCGCGCAAGGGGCTCACACCGAATGCCAGCACAGCGGACACTCCGCCGGTAAAGCGAAGGGCGCCTCAGCGCTTGAGTCAAGATCTTAGCCCCCCCCAAGAATGGGTGCAGGAAATGTGGGAGCTGGCAAAGCAGCTCGACCCTACGAGATTGATCGAAGACATGAGCGTCTGCCATTGGGAACATCTCGAGTACTACCAGCATTGCGACACGGACATCAATTCATGGCACTTTTACCTGAGCGATTACGAAAAGGCGAAGGCGCATATCGATAAGGTGGTGAACTCGACCTTCATCGGTTCGAGTTTCAATTACGTGCCCGGCTTCCTGCACAAAGGCCAGCCGCTGATTAACAGCGAGTATGGAGGCGTAGGCGCGCTGGACGGCGATCGGGACATGAGCTGGAGCTTCAAATTCCTGACCAACGAACTACGCCGTCATCAACAAATAGCCGCGTACATCTACACCGAGCTGCACGACGTGGAGTGGGAATATAACGGGTTTTTGAATTACGACCGAACGCCAAAAGAATTCGGATACGACCCCCGAATGTTAAATGAGAGCAACGCGCTGCCGATTGACTCGCCGCCGGTTCGCCGTTGCCGGCCGGGTGAAGTAGTGCGGATCGACGTGGCTTCCTCGCATTACTCGACGCGCAAATATGAAGACGTGTCGCTGCATTGGCATGTGGGCGGAGTCGACGCGCGGGGACGGCTTCATCAGGACCTGGCCCGTGGAAGAGCGCCGATTCCATTTCCGCACCGGCAGGTTGCTCCCGCCCACACGCTCGAATTGCGCATGCCCGAGGGCCTTATGCTTTGCACACTGTTGCTCTCGGCGCGCACTGCGGATGGCCTGACCCTGGCGAGCAATTTCATACATTACTTGGTCTCCGACGGGTATCCGCCGAGCCGGGAAGAAGGCGCGGGGTTGCTGGTGCTGCGCTGTCCTCCGGCGGATTGGGCTGTAGCGGAATGGAGCGGGGGCATGAGTGAACGCGAGCAGGCGCAAGCCCAGGACGCTTGCTACGGAATGGGCTGTGGCTACTTCGAATGG
>CAZUVM010000146.1:0-32598 GCA_964623885.1 uncultured Verrucomicrobiota bacterium | reverse complement strand
GGAGACGGTCGCGACCTGTTTGATTTCCTCTTTGTCCTTCACCTTCTTGGTGATTTTGTCGAGCTGCTCGACCGAGGCGGCGACGGCCTTATTGATCCCGCGCTGGATGCCGATGGGATTGGCGCCGGAGGTGACGTACTTCAGGCCTTCGCGATAGATGGACTCGGCGAGCACGGTAGCGGTGGTCGTGCCATCGCCGGCGGCGTCGCTGGTTTTCGAGGCGACCTCGCGGACCATCTGGGCGCCCATGTTTTCATAGGGATCTTCCAGCTCGATTTCCTTGGCCACGGTCACGCCGTCCTTGGTAACGGTCGGCGAGCCGAATTTCTTGTCCAGGACCACATTGCGGCCTTTGGGGCCGAGCGTGGCGGTAACAGCTTTGGAGAGTTTGCTTACGCCGCGGAGGACAGCCTGCCGGGCGGCTTCATCGAAGAGTAATTGTTTTGCAGCCATAATCTAAATGGATAGTAGATAGTGAATATTAAGTAGTTATTCCATTACGGCGAGGACGTCGTCGGAATTGAGTATCTTGTACTCTCTGCCGTCGAGTTTGATCTCGGTGCCGCCATATTTGCTGACCAGAATGCGGTCACCTTTTTTGACTTCAAACGGTACTTTCTTCCCGTTGTCATCCGTCTTGCCGGTGCCGAGGGCCACGACAACGCTTTCCATTGGTTTTTCTTTGGCGGTGTCGGGGATGATGATTCCGCCTTTTTTGACTTCCTTCTCTTCGACCGCTTCAACGAGAATGCGGTCTCCGAGGGGTTTGATGTTCAGTGCCATAGTTTGGTTTGTTCTTTGTTGTTCTTGATTTGCGTTGAATCAAAATCCCGCCGCACTCACGGAGGGAAATTCGTCAGAAGCGTCGAGCGTTAAAGCGTCAGAGCGTAAACATCATTGTTGTTTTCACGCTCTAACGCTCCTACGCCCCACGTCTTTACTTTTTCTCGTCGACGACTTCGGCGTCGATGATGGGGCCTTCGTCCTTCTTGCCGCCGCCCTGGGTTTGTTCGCCGCCTGGGGGCGGGCCGCTGGCGCCGGGCTGGCCCTGGCCCTGGCTGGCGCGAGCTTTTTCGCCGGCCGCTTTGTAGAGCTCAGCCGAGACGGCCTGCCAGGCTTCGTTCAATTTCTCGCTGGCCGTGCGAATGGCGGAGGCATCCTGGCCTTTGAGGGCCTCTTTGGCTTCTTTGATGGCTTCTTCGATTTTGCTCTTGTCTGCGCCCGAGATTTTATCGGCGTTGTCCTTGAGCATTTTCTCGGAGCGATAAACCGCGTTATCAGCTTCGTTGCGCAATTCAATTTGTTCGCGCTGCTTCTTGTCATCTTCAGCGTGCGCTTCCGCATCCTTACGCATCTTTTCAATCTCGTCTTTGCTCAAACCGCTGCTGGCAGTGATGGTGATCTTTTGTTCCTTGCCGGTGCCGAGGTCTTTGGCGCTGACATGCAGGATGCCGTTGGCATCGATGTCGAAGGTGACTTCGATCTGCGGCATGCCGCGCGGAGCCGGCGGAATGTCCGTGAGATGGAACTTGCCGATAGTTTTGTTATCCCGCGACAGCGGCCGTTCGCCCTGCAGCACGTGAATCTCAACTCCCGGTTGGTTATCCGAAGCGGTGGAGAAAATTTCTGACTTGCGGGTCGGAATCGTGGTATTGCGCTCGATGAGCTTTGTGAAAACACCGCCGAGGGTCTCAATACCCAGCGAGAGCGGCGTAACATCGAGCAAGAGGACGTCTTTAACTTCGCCTTTGAGCACGCCAGCCTGAATGGCCGCACCCACGGCGACGACTTCGTCAGGATTCACGCCCTGGTGCGGGGTCTTGTTGACCAGTGATCGGGCGGTATCCACGACCTTGGGCATACGAGTCATGCCACCTACCAGAACGAGTTCATCGATTTTCTCCGCTTGCAGACCGGCATCGCGGAGACAGTTTTTGACCGGTGTGATTGTGCGTTCGAACAAATCATCGCAGAGCTGTTCCATCTTGGCCCGCGTCAGCTTCATGCTGATGTGCTTAGGCCCGCTGGCATCGGCGGTAATGAAAGGCAGGTTGATTTCGTATACCTGCGAGCTGGACAGGGCGATCTTGGCCTTCTCGGCCTCTTCTTTGATGCGTTGGAGAGCATCGGGCTGCTTGCGCAGGTCCATGCCGTGTTCTTTTTTGAATTCGTCCAGGATCCAATCCATGATCCGGCCATCCCAATCGTCACCGCCCAGGTGAGTGTCGCCATTGGTGGCTTTGACTTCGAAAACGCCGTCGCCGATTTCGAGAACGGAAATATCGAAGGTGCCGCCGCCGAGGTCGTACACCGCGATCTCTTCGTCTTTCTTTTTGTCAAGACCGTAGGCCAGCGAAGCAGCCGTGGGCTCATTGATAATGCGCAGGACTTCCAAGCCGGCAATGCGCCCAGCGTCTTTGGTCGCCTGTCGTTGTGAATCGTTGAAGTAAGCAGGAACCGTGATTACTGCCTGGGTGATCTTCTCACCAAGGCGCATTTCTGCATCAGCTTTCAGTTTCGCCAGAATCATGGCGGAAATTTCGGGAGGGCTGAATTGCTTGGTTTTGCCCTCAACCTCCACTTCCACATTGGCGTCGCCGTTAGGACCGGCAACAACCTTATAGGGCACGCGCTTCCGCTCTTCTTCGACTTCCGAGAATTTGCGGCCCATGAACCGCTTAATCGAATAAACTGTGTTTCTGGAATTGGTGACCGCCTGCCGCTTGGCAGCATCACCAACCAGACGCTCGCCCGTCTTACTAAAGGCGACGACCGAGGGGGTAACCCGTCGGCCTTCAGAGTTTTCCAAAACAACAGGTTCTCCGCCTTCCATCACCGACATACACGAGTTGGTCGTGCCTAAATCGATTCCAATAACTTTTGCCATATTAAATGCTCCTGTAGATACGAAGCCAATGAAGACTTGAGCAGCCACAATGCCACGGCGGTGATTATTTCACATGGTTTTCTAAATGAGCCACTTACAAAATATGTGCGAGTTCTGAAAGAGCTTTTTATGCTGTGACATGAGCGCCGTTTTGTCACATGAAGCAAAGCCGTGTCACACCTTGAGTGTCACAGTGCCAAATTGGAGAAATTAGTGGGGGGCCAAAACCGCAGGAGAGACGTTGCCGATGGCGAATGCGTGATTTGGCTATGACCTTGAATTCGTTTAGTTCGACGGGTGAAGGTACAATACGAGTATGGGAAAACAAAGCGCGGGTATAGTCGCCTATCGTATACGAAATGAAAAGGTCGAGGTGCTTTTGACCCACCTTGGAGGACCGTTCTGGAAGCACAAGGATGCGGGGGCATGGTCGATCCCAAAAGGGGAAATCGAGCCGGGGGAAGATGCGTTGGCGTGCGCGAAGCGAGAGTTCGAGGAGGAAACCGGTTTGAAGCCGACTGGAAACTTTGTGGAGCTACAACCTGTAAAATTGAAGAGCGGAAAGCTGGTGATGGCCTGGGCCGTAGAAGGCGATCTCGATCTGCGCCAGTTCAAAAGCAACAGTTTTACCATGGAGTGGCCGCCGCGCTCCGGGAAGATGCAGGAATTCCCCGAAGTGGATGGTGTGGCGTTTTTCGAGTTGGGCGAAGCGCAGATCAAGATCAATCCAGGACAAGTGCCGCTGTTGAAAGAGTTGGCTGCCCTACGCCCGTCGGCTGGAGCCCGAAAAACTCCGTAACTAACATCAAGGAGGCAAACTCAGTACAAGATGGGGACGCCGGGGACGGCGTTCCTACAGCGGGCGCCTACGAATACCAGCGCGACTACGGACCTTTACATTTCACACGCGATACGCAACGCTGGCGATCGACGAAATGCAGATAAAGACGCAACCCAGCGCGGTGGATCAGGCGTGGTCGCCTTCTTCCTGGCAGAGCAAGCCGGCGGCTCAGCAACCGGCGTATCCCGATGCGGCCGCTTTGAAACGGGTGCTGGGGCAGTTGGCACGATTACCGCCGCTAGTGACCAGTTGGGAAATAGAGAATCTGAAGCAACAGTTGGCGGGAGCGGTCCGCGGCGAACGCTTCCTGCTGCAAGGCGGCGATTGCTCGGAAAGTTTCGAGGACTGTGAATCGAGCGCGATTGCCAGCAAGCTGAAAATCCTGCTGCAGATGAGCCTGGTGCTGGTACAGGGCGGAAAAAAGCGCGTAACTCGACTTGGCCGTTTCGCGGGGCAATATGCGAAGCCGCGCTCAGCGGATACCGAGACGCGCAATGGCGTGACTTTGCCGAGCTATCGAGGCGACATGATTAACCGGGCCGGGTTTACGCTCGAGGAACGGACCGCCGATCCGGAGCTGCTGCTGAGGGCTTTTGAGAGATCGGCGCTTACAATTAATTTTATCCGTTCGCTCATCGAGGGCGGTTTCGCGGACCTGCATCATCCGGAGTATTGGGAACTGGGCTTTGTTGCCAATTCGCCGCACGCAGCCGACTACACGCGCATGGTGGAATCAATAGGCGAATCGCTGCGGTTCATGGAAACGCTGACCGGTAGCGTGCTGGCGGACATCAATCGCGTGGATTTTTTCACCAGCCACGAAGGCCTGCACCTGTTATACGAGCAAGCGCAAACGCGGCAGGTGCCCCGGCGAGCTGGCTGGTACAACCTTTCCACTCATTTTCCGTGGATTGGAGCGCGCACGCGCGATTTGAAGAGCGCCCACGTGGAATATTTCCGCGGCATTGCGAACCCGATTGGCGTTAAGATTGGGCCACGAGTCACAGCGGAGGAGGCCGTAACTTTGGCGGATGTTTTGAATCCGCAAAACGAGCCTGGACGGCTGACGTTCATTCACCGGTTCGGTGCGGACCAAATTGAGAAACATCTTCCGGCGCTGGTCACAGCGATCCGGAGCCAGGACAAGCATATCCTCTGGTGCTGCGACCCTATGCACGGGAACACCGAGACGACGAAAAGCGGAATTAAAACCCGGCGCTTCGAGAACATTATGAAAGAGCTCGAGTTGTCGTTTCGCATTCTGAAGTACAGCGGAGCACACCTGGGCGGAGTTCATTTTGAGCTGACCGGAGAAAACGTGACTGAGTGTATCGGCGGCGCCAGCGGCGTGACCGAGGAGGATTTATCGCGTGATTATCGGACACAGCTCGACCCTCGTCTGAATTACGAGCAGGCCATGGAGATGGCGCTGCTGCTGGCAAGGCTGATGGCGAAGGGATGAACAGCGATCCAATGCAGGAGCCGAGGTCAGGAGGCTCAAAACTGCTGCAATCCTTCGCGGATCAAGGCCTACTCACGTCGGCCCCTACAGTTCCAAAACGGCTCTTTTCCGCTTAGTTGATCTTCAAATATGCGGCGAGGCCTTGCAAACCGCCTTCGCGGCCGAAGCCGCTTTCTTTGTATCCGCCGAACGGGCTGGTGGGATCGAATTTATTGAAAGTGTTGGCCCATACCACGCCCGCGCGAAGCTGGTTGACGATTTTAAAAATTTTGCTGCCTTTATCGGTCCAAACCCCAGCGCTCAGGCCATAAGGCGTATTGTTCGCGCGCTCGATGGCTTCTTCAGGAGTGCGGAAGGTCATTACGGCTAGAACCGGTCCGAAGATCTCTTCCTGGGCGACACGGTGGGACGCAGTCACGCCCGTGAGGAAAGTTGGCGGGTACCAGAAGCCCCGCTGTGGCAGCAGGCATCTCGTTTGGACCAGTTCAGCGCCCTCATCGACGCCGCACTGGACCAGTTCCCGGATTTTTTCGAGCTGTGGCTTGTTATTAATCGCGCCGATGTCCGTGTTTTTGTCGAGCGGATTGCCGATGCGCAAGGTTTGAATGCGGTCGCGCAACTTGCGCACCACCGTTGGGAAAATGCTCTCCTGAACCAGGAGTCTTGAACCAGCGCAGCAGACGTGACCCTGGTTGAAATAGATGCCCGCAATGACGCCTTCGATGGCTTGGTCAATCGGTGCGTCCTCGAAAATGATGTTGGCGGCTTTGCCGCCCAGTTCGAGCGTGATCCTTTTGTTGGTGCCCGCGATCAATTGTGCGAGCTGTTTACCTATCTCGGTCGAGCCCGTAAAGGCGATCTTGTTGATGTCCGGATGGCGAACGATGGCAGTGCCAACGTCGCCCGTGCCGGTGACAACGTTAACGACGCCGGGCGGAAGGCCGGCTTCCTGAAAAATCTGCGCCAGATGCAGCAGCGTCAGGCTTGTCGTTTTGGAAGGTTTAATAACCACGGTGTTGCCGCAGGCAATGGCTGGCGCAATCTTCCAGGCCGCCATTAACAGCGGGAAATTCCAGGGAATGATCTGTCCGGCCACGCCCAGCGGCCGCGGTTTTCGGCCCGGGAATGCATATTCGAGTTTATCTGCCCATCCGGCATGATAGAAGAAATGCGCGGCAACCAGCGGCAGGTCGATGTCTCGCGTCTCTTTGATCGGCTTACCGCCATCCATTGTCTCGAGCACTGCCAGCTCGCGCGATTTTTCCTGGATGATGCGCGCGATGCGGTAAATGTATTTGCCGCGTTCACGTCCGGAAAACTTGCCCCAGGTTTCGTTGAAAGCGCGGCGCGCAGCTTTGACGGCACGGTCGACGTCGGCTTCCGCACTGAGGCCAATCTCAGTCAGCGTTTCTTCAGTTGCAGGATTGATGGAATCGAAGTATTTGCCGGTCGACGGAGGCACAAATTCACCGTCGATAAAAAGTTCGTGCCGTGGTGAAACTTTGATGTACTCGAACGTTTCCGGCGCGGGGGCATAATCCCACTTGCCGCCAAAATTGAGACGGCGT
This sequence comes from uncultured Verrucomicrobiota bacterium, assembly GCA_964623885.1. Classification (GTDB taxonomy): domain Bacteria; phylum Verrucomicrobiota; class Verrucomicrobiia; order Limisphaerales; family UBA8199; genus CAZUVM01. The sequence goes on along the minus strand of CAZUVM010000146.1, from coordinate 25,840 downwards.
TCCTTAAGCGGAACCACGGAACGTGATGCAGACGACGAACCGTTCGATTTTGGAATGATATTCAGTCGGCCTGGTTTTCGTCGATTTTGCCCAACACGCAGGGAAGATTTTTTCTTCATACGAAAGTCAATTCGCTGATGGCTGAGGGTGAAGGTGAGCAGGGAAAGCTCGCGCTTTCTCGAACATTTCGACCGACGCCAACGGCGGCGTTCATATCAGCCCAGGGCAACGCCCTGGGTAGACTCGCCCCAAAGATCGGGTTAGCGCTGAAAGCGCGATTCATGATTTGATGAGGCAGGCTGTGAGCCTGCACCGAACCAAAAACGTCCTTCCCAGGACGTTGTGCTGGGCTGGTATGAAACAGGCTTTGGCCTGAAGTGCTCACGGCAATGAAAAGTAATCGGCGCCCTGGTATCGGCCTTCGGCGCTTTTAGCAATTTGCATCAAGACATCATTGAGGAGTGTGCTTGCGCCGAAACGGAACAAGTCGGGCGTCAGCCAATCGTCGCCGAGCGTCTCTTTGAGCATGACGAGATAAGCGAGCGATTGTTTGGCCGTGCGGATGCCGCCGGCAGGTTTCATGCCGATGCGAATACCGGTTTCGAAGTAGTAGTCGCGAATGGCTTCGAGCATGACCAGTGTCACCGGGAGAGTTGCCGCGGGTTGCACCTTCCCCGTACTCGTTTTTATAAAATCCGCTCCAGCCTCCATGGCGATGCGGCTGGCCAGCCGCACATTGTCATAAGTCACCAGTTCGCCCGTCTCCAGGATTACCTTCAGGTGCGCCGCTCCGCACGCGGTTTTGATCGCGGAAATTTCGTCAAACACTCGCGCATGGTCGCCGGCCAGAAAGGCCTGACGATCGATCACCATGTCAATTTCGTCCGCCCCATCGCTAACCGCGCGGCGCACCTCGTCCAAACGCGTGCGCAGTGGAAATTGCCCACTCGGAAACCCTGTAGCTACCGACGCAACATGCACCGGGGAATCAGCTCCCAAGAACCTGCGCGCGTACCGAACCATGTTCGGGTAAATGCAAACGGCGGCGCAGTGGGGCACGTTGTACTTCGGTTCGGCAGGTTGAAGCGCTTTCCGGCAAAGGTACGCCACTTTTCCCGGTGTATCTTTGCCCTCGAGAGTCGTCAGGTCCATCATCGAGGTCACCATTCGCAGGCCGGCGAGTTTGGCGGACGCCTTGATACTGCGTTTGGTGAACGCGGAGGCGCGCTCCTCGGCCATGACTTGGTCGACGGTTGAGATCGAAGGGATACGTGAAGCGTGATGCGTGATTCGTGATGCCGGTGGCTGGAGGCCGCTTTGGGGGGCCGGAACGTTCATAATTGCATGCCAATGCTGCGGACGGACCGGACGCGAGTCAAGTGGAAGCAAGGTCCCGTGCTAACCTGCCAGAAACATCACTAGCCCAAAGAGGCGCGCAAAATGTCGAAATGACTTCTGCCTGACTCCGGGGTCACGGGCTGGCGCGCTTTTTCATCGGCATGCTCGACCAGTTCGGCAGGTAATTCTTTAAGAAACTGTGAAGCATGGCACTGGATTGGCTGGCCGTATTTCTTCCGGCTGGTGCAGTGGCTGATCGTGAGCGTTTGCATCGCGCGGGTCACACCAACATAAAAGAGCCGCCGCTCCTCATCGAGCGTGCCTTCGACTTTAGATCGAGAGTGAGGCAGCAGCCCGTCCTCCAGACCAACAATACAGACATGCGGGAATTCCAGGCCTTTGCAACTGTGCATGGTGATCAGCGTGACCGCATTGTCAGGCCCTTCATCTTCTTCCTCCCGCTCGGAATCCAGAGTGATTTCGTCCAGAAACGATTCCAGCCGTTCACCGCTTGACTGGCCCGGCGCGCCGTCGTCGAGGCTGGCTGTTAAGTCCTTCACATTGCGCATGCGGGCTTCGGCGGCTTCAGCCGTTTTTTCCGAACGCCGTAATTCGTTAAAGTAGCCAATTTCGTCAAGGAAGCGGTCAGCCCATGACGAGAGAGGCGAATGGTGCACGGCCGCGGCTGCGTCCACAGCCGGGAGGCTCGGTTGAAGAGCTACGCGCGTCCGCTCGATAAAAGTAACAAAGCTCTCAATGCTTTCGCGCGTTTTGGTCTGAAAGGTTGTCGTCACAGTCGGATTTTTCATGGCGGAAAAGACGGAACATTTCCGTTCGTGGCTGGCGGCCAGCAATCGCTTCATGGTGACGTCGCTCAGGCCGCGAGCCGGCACGTTGGCGATGCGAAGCAGGCTCACGTCGTCATGTGGATTCACGAACATTTTCAGGTACGCCAGAAAATCCCGGATTTCACGCCGGTCAAAAAAGCTTTGGCCTCCGATGAGGTGATAACGGACGCTGGCCTGGCGCAGCGCCGTCTCGAGCGGTCGCGATTGGATGTTGGTGCGGAAAAGAATGGCTTGCTCCGACCATGGCACACGGTGGGCCAGCCGGGCATACTCGATGTGCTCAACGATCCCTCGCGCTTCCGCCTCGTCAGAGTCGAAGGTGTGCAGGGAGATCTTTGGCCCGTTGCCTTTTTCCGACCAGAGACGTTTGCCGCGGCGACGGACATTGTTTTTGATTAGGGCGTTGGCTGCGTTGAGAATCGTGTTGGTTGAACGGTAATTCTGCTCAAGCTTCACCACTTTCACCTCGGGGAAGTGCTTTTCCAGGTCCAGCAGATTGGCGATCTCGGCGCCGCGCCAGCCGTAAATGCTCTGATCGTCGTCGCCAACAACGCAGAGGTTACGATGTTCCCGGGTCAGCTCGTGAACGAGTTGAAACTGAGCAGCATTAGTGTCCTGGTATTCGTCGACCATCACGTATCGGTACCTGGCGCGGCAGGCGGCCAGCGCGTCGGGATGCTCCGCAAACAGGCGAAGCGTCAACAGAATCAGATCGTCGAAATCCACCGCGTTGCAGGCGCGCAGCGCAGATTCATAGCGGGAGCGGACGTGTTCAGCCATCGCGCGAATGCCCTCGTCCGCAAAGACCGCCGCCCGCTCGCCGCCGTTTTTGAATCGGCTGAGAAGCGCCAGCACGGCTGCAGGATCGGCTTTCTCTCCTTTGGCGGAAATCTGCGCCATAATCTTTTTAATCGCGCCAAGCTGCTCGGACTCGTCGTAGATGACGAAATTCCGCTTGTACCCAAGCTTTTCAATGTGCTGACGGAGGATACGGACGCAGAGGGAGTGGAACGTGCAAATAGTAGGAGCCATGTCCTGGGGCCTACCGGCCGGTGATTCGTAATGCGTGATGCGTGATGCGTGATCCTTCCCGGCGGAGCCTGGCTTGATCAATTTGCGGACACGCTCCTGCATTTCGCGAGCTGCTTTATTCGTAAAGGTTACGCCAAGAATGTTGCCAGGCGACACGCCGCGCTCAATCAGATGAGCAATGCGACAGGTAATCACGCGCGTTTTGCCTGTCCCTGCTCCGGCTAGAATCAACACCGGCCCCTCCGTGGTCTGCACTGCGAGACGTTGCTGCGGGTTGAGCGCGTTCAAATTCAACATGGACCGCGCATTTTAGTCATCATCGTGACCAACGCAAACCGTTTCAGACTTTTGTCTCTGTTTTTCACCACTATACAGTGTTGCGCCGGTTTGCTACGTTCGGTGGACCTATGACAACGGACGACTTTTTGCTGGAGGCGGAAGACAAGATGAGCAAGACCGAGCAAGTGGTCATCAACGAATTTGCGGGAGTGCGCACTGGAAAGGCCTCACCGGCGCTCGTTGAAAACATTCTGGTCGAAGTATACGGCGCGCAAATGCGCGTGCGCGAGCTAGCCGGGATCACCACGCCCGAGCCACGCACGCTTACGATCCAGCCGTGGGACGCCAATTCGCTGCACCCAATCGAAAAGGCAATCCAGAAAAGCAATCTCGGACTCACGCCTTCGATTCAAGGTCGGGCGATACGCCTGTTTTTTCCTGAATTGAGTGAGGAACGCCGCCAGGAATTCGTCAAAATCATCCGCAAAATGGCTGAGGATGGACGGGTAGCCGTCCGGCATGTTCGGCGCGATGCCATGGATCAACTTAAGAAACATCAGCACGACAGCGGGATTACGGAGGACGATGTGAAACATGCTGAAAAGGAGCTCCAGAAGCTAACTGACGAATATATCGGCAAAATCGACAAACACCTTTCGAACAAGGAAAAAGAGATTATGACGGTGTAATCGGGCCGGCACTCCCGCCGCGCCTGTCCAGGTGCGCACCCGTCACAAAAGCAGTGAATCCCTTTGACTCACCGTGAAATATCGGCCTGCCTCAGCGTATTGAACTGGTGGCGACGGAGGACTTGTTCAGCCATTTCGTTGTCCTCCATGCTTAAGCCAATGATTGGCTTTCCACGAGGATGCGGGATAAAAGAGTAGAGATAGTTGATATTCAGTTCTGCCGCCAACAGCACTGACATCAAGCGACTCAATTCGGTCGAATCGGCTTCCACAACCGTCAGAGCGCTTTCCGTGAAAGGGAAACCCTCGGCAACCAAAAGATCCCTGGCCTGTTGCGGATCATCGACGACCACACGGATGATAGCGCTGTCCGTAGTATCCAGCACCATCAAAGCAAGCACATGCACGCTATGCGAGGCCAGCGAGCCAATGAGGTCGTGTAATCGTCCTAACCGGTTCGGTGTGAACACGGAGAACTGTAAAACCGGCTCGGGTCGACGGGATTTGGCAGTCGATAATGCCATAAGCTAAAGCTACCACAAGTTAGGTTGCCTGCCGTAGCCTGGATTACAGCTTCGCCAAAGTCATCCTCAAATCACCCCTCCATTGTCTCTCCGGCCATGACGGATGCCGAAAAAGTGTTAAGACCCTGTCCAATTTACGGTCACGTATTCGTACTTCCCGCTGCGGAAAATAGAAGGCGCGTTGCCTTAGCTGAAAACCATCCTATTGAAACCCTCCTTTGGCTCATTCTTCGAGAGGACCGGAACCAAAAACGATCCAACTATCGTTAACGAACCAGCGTAACGACCATAGAAGCCAAATATTGGCACAAATCTGGCTGATTTGGAACCAGTGCGGGCGGATACGAAGAAAGAACGTCAGCTTGAATTTGGCCTTTAACTTATTTGACATCTTGCTCGGCGCGGCATTGGGGTTCGGACTGGTGCAGGGTCGTAAGCGAGGAATGTCCAGGGAGTGGATCGGATCGCTCAAGTGGCTGGCGATCCTGGTTGCCGGCGCTGTGATTTACCAACCGCTGGGACAAATGCTGGCAGGGCTTGGGGTTCTTAGCCTTGTGTCCTGCTGCCTGATTGTTTACTTGGGGATTGCCCTGGTGATTTTCGTTTTGTTCGCGTTGGTGGAACCTCATCTTCGAAAGAAATTGGAAGGGAGTGATTACTTCGGACGGGCGGAGTATTATCTCGGAATGGCTTCGGGCCTGGTGCGGGTGAGCTGCATTGTGCTGGTAACTTTGGCCCTGTTGAATGCCCGTTCCTTTAGCCCGGCAGAAGTGAAGGCATCGGAAGCCTATCAAGACTCCGCCTATGGCACGCATTTGTTCCCAACCCTCTATTCTGTGCAGGTAGGTGTCTTCGAGAAGTCCATGACCGGCCCATGGATTAAACAAGACCTCGGCTTCCTGCTTATCAACCCCGGCCAAGAGCAGCTCCAGGCCAAAAAGTGACGTGCGCCTGGAATAATTGCATCACGGTGCAACTCCCGATGTTGTGAGTTAGCTATTGCACGTGCTTCAACACTCCCGACAGGTCTTTCTCGATGGCCAAGGCACCCGGGAACTCCAGCATGTTGGTCAACTCGGTGGGCACGACCACACATCGCAAGCCGGCGGCTCGCGCGGAAGCCAAGCCTCGTGGTGAGTCCTCGATAGCGATACACTGGGTTGCGCCCAATCCAAGCCTCCGCATCGCGTTCAAGTAAGGTTCTGGGTGCGGCTTCCCATCAGAGCAGTCATCACTGGTCACAATCAGATCGAAGAACTTCAAGAGTTCGTTCTCGGTATGGACCAGTTCCAATTGGTCTCGACCACAGCCGGTGACAATTGCCAGTTTAAAACGACCATGCAGCTTATCGAGCGTCGCCTTCACGTGCGGTCGTAACGCCGGAGGTGACTGCAAAACTTTCCAGTATTGCTCATTTCTGCCCGAGATTACCGTATCCACTCGGCTGGCATCCGCGCCCAATGAGATCGCGATTTGGCGGCTGCTCTTGCCTTCTGAGAGATAGCGGCGGCCCCATACCTCACAAGTGAGATTTAACCCCAATTGCTCAAAAGCCCGGCGCGTCGTTTCGAAGAACAGAGTTTCCGTGTCCACCAGGACACCGTCATTGTCGAATAGAACCGCTTCGATCATTGTTCCATGATAACAGCAGCCGAACGGGCGGGAATTTCCAAAGTTCCCGAACTAAGCTCAGCTTCAAGTTGCTCCGGCGTGGCCGCCACAAGCTTGCGAGGATTTGCCAATTCCACCGTGGCGGTGATTGCCTTCGCAAATTCTTGATTCACGACAACCACGGCGCGCTTGCCTTGCGACGTCCTGAAAACCGAATATCGGTTTGAACCAGTGGCAGTCAATTTGGCTCCAAGCGTATCGCGAAATTCGCCGTCCCAAAGATAAGCCTTGTACCTGCGGCGCAGAGTGTCGATCTTTTTGCCGTAAGCCAATGTGAGCGGGAAGTCGACAAGATGGCCTTTATAATAATACGGCTCGTACTGGATGATGTAATGGTTCAACAATATCAGATTAAGGGTTTCCCGATCGTCGAAGCCGCTGACGCCGGCCAAAAGTGGCAGGTGCGAATCAATATACTGGCAAATTGGCACGGCGGTAAGGCCGATCTCCGAAACGGGATAATATTGCATTAACCAATCCTGCTGCCCTTCACCTGAAAAAAGGAAATCGGGATTGGCCGCGTTGGCGGTGCCGCGCAACTGTGCAGCCAGTGGCAGGTCGCCCGCATACATAAAGTCGGGCGGGGCAGAGGCAAAGTTGTACAGTGCGGGACCGTGATGGCAGACTTCATCAAAAAGCCACCCTGCCGCGCCCAGGTCCAGTAGCTTTTGGAATTCTTTGCAGGCCACAGCTTGATACTCAGGAGAAAGGAAATCCATGATTGCGCGGCGTCGGTTATTGATTCCTGCCAGTTGCGTCGGCGTCACATAACTATAGCCGCCTTGTTCGTAACGTATGCCGTAAGGATCACGAGCTTCAAAGCGATAAAGTTCGTTGGTATACCAAGCGGTCGTCAGATCGGCCCAGCCCAACTTCCCGAATAGGATGACTTTTACACCCATGGCCTGGACTTTAGCGATCGCCTGCCGGAACTCCTGGCGTGTCCCGAGCCTGGGCTCGATATCCTGCGAAGGGTCGTCGCGGTCCTGGCCGCCATGATTCCAGCCCACCACCTGGACTGCGCGAACGTCATTGCTGGCGTATTCCTCCCCATATGTCACCAGGTTCGTATACGGGATTAAGAAGTCTTCTTCCGGCGTGTTCATCCTCAGCATGGCCCAGGAATGCACTTCGCGGGCCCACTCCGGAAGATTTGACGGTTTGAACCAGGTGGCACGCCATTCTTTGTAAAGGTCCACCCCAGCGTGCCAGTCGCCGCGGTAACAACGAAGAACGATCGGCGCCAATCGAACAACCGAATGCGGCTGCGCAAAAAGGAAATGGCAGGTCCGGAACTCCAGATGCACGGGCGCACCCGAGATCGCTCCCGTCTGGGGCACTCGATTGCCTATCGGCGTCAGCAGACCAGGATGCTGCTCGAAAGTGTATTCGAGCAGGTACGGTTGAGTCGGGTCGCGCATTTCAATGTAGAGCCCTTCCTGCGGAGCTTGAATCAGGCAGAACAAACTGCGATGAGAACCGACGGTTTTGGTGGGAACATTCACCCCCCAGTAACCTTTTTCATTGCTGAAACCTGGATAGAGCTCACGAGATTCGAGGTTGCCGTACCACATCGTCCGGGCCTGCAAGGCAGCATCCCGCGCCGGAGGTTGGAGATCGCCAAAATAAGGATAATCCAGTGTTTCAACTACCAATCGGGAGCTATTTTCCAGCGTCGCGTCAAAAACCAGCGCGCCATTGGTCAATGTGGCTGTAGCAGTCAAGCTGATCGGTAACACGCCGCCGTGTTCGCTCACCAAGTCCTGCCAGCGAATACGGATTTCCCGACCCGATATCTTTTTGACCTCGGCTGCTCGCTGCTTTCCGCCAAAAACGAAATTATCGCGGCGCCTGTCGAGAGGGACGAGCAATCTGAAGGAAGCCGCAAATTCAGGACGCCGCTCGATCACCCAATGCAAGGATTTGCTCTCAAACGTGGCCAACGCGCCGGACTCGGAATCAAAACCGGCGCGCAACTGGTCATCCTCGATCACTAACTGCGTAGCTAAAGCCGGCACTTGCGCCGAAATCGCCCAAGCAAAAAACAGCATCGTAATATTTAGGGCGTGTTTGGAAAGCGCTGCGGCTGAACCCGAGCGAAACCGTTTCCCGTCCCCCGCCACTATCCAGGCATAATTCCAACCGCCGCAAGCGGAGACCGCTCGCGCTCCGGCAGCCTTGGCCAAAAACACTATAAGTGCGGAATAAGACAAATCGATCTTCATACGTCTCGGGTTGTCAATCTGTGACCTCACCCTAAGCAGGCGGTTTGGGCTGTTTCAAGAGAATCTTGACAAGTCAACCGCCGGCGACCAGCGGCAAACGACCCCAGAGACTCGCAAGCGGTGATAACGTATTTAGTAAGCCGGCGCTTGCCGGAGTTGAGGTTATGAACACGGTTGAATTTACGAGTGAAGAAATGGGAGTGTTGCAGGAGGTTCTGCAAAGCGAAATGAGGGAGATTGATGGAGAAGTTTTGCTCACCGATTCCCATGAATTTAAAGAGATGCCAAAACGCCGCCGAGGCGTTCTCGCTAACCTGATAACGAAGCTATCGGGGATCCAGGCGTCTGCGTAGTTTTCTTCGTGCCGGTTTTTTGGCAGAGCAAGGCGGCCTTGACATTCGGCAATCGTAATGCTGCACTGTGCTCACGGCGGTTCACGAGTTTCTGATGGCATTGGCAGTTTGCTTTGTATGCGCGGACGGAGCAAAGGCTTGACTGAGGACAATCGTTGTTTGAGCCCGGTTGGTTGGCGAAAGCTGATCTTTTCGATCTGCTGCGCCACAGTTGCGGGATCATTGTCCGCTCAGGTTTTCAGCACCGTTGGTGTTTACGACCCGAGCAATGGCGTAAACTTCGTCGCGACCGGCTCGACCGTAAGCCTCGCTCAATTCAAATCAGACGTAGCGGCGGCTTTCTCCAATAATTATGGCGGGGTGAACCAATGCTCTGCCATCGGTGGTTCCGCAGGCCCGTATAATCTTTCCTACGGGGTGAATCAGAACAAGCAGCTCAGCTTGCAGGGCGGGACCAACGACCAAATCGGTATCACCTCCAGCAGCCCGCAGGCACAGGCGATCTCCGGGGACAGTTTATGGGTAAGTCTGGTGCCGCAGATGATATTCTTTACAACCAATATCAGCTCCGGCATGCCTAATGAGGGAGTGGTTGAATTCGGGCTCACGATTCTTTCCACTTCCTATTTCGGCATGAGCAACGTCATTGCCACGGCCCGCTTCAGTGGTGGCAGTCAGGCGACAGCCAGTCGCACCATCAACGAAGCGGGTGGATTGGGAAATACGTTTTTTGATTTTGCTGCGCCGAAAGGCCAGACGATTGTGAGCCTCACGTTCACGAATACCGCCGGCCGCGGCATGTTTTTTGATGATATTGGCTTCGTCACGGCGGCTTGGCCGCTGCTGAAACTTTCCCGACCTGTCCCCCAGAATTTTCAAATCAGCTGGCCGACTAATTTCACCGGCTATTCATTGGAATACGCCACTAATCTGGCCGCGCCAGTGTGGACTACCGATACCAACGCCCAAACGGTGGTCGGAAGCCAAACCACAGTAAATGTGGGGTCGGTGATTGGTCAGCGGTTTTACCGATTGCGCACACCATAACCGACATGTTCGGACACACGTCGGGTGGACCCTTCGGCCCTCGCACTAGGGGCTTGTTTCGGATCTCGGAATTTAGGGCTTCGGGCTTTGCCCAACTTATTCCGAAAGAGGCGATTTTAACTCCCGGATGCCGTGGCGCCTTGTTTCAGAGGCTAGAATCATCGGAAGCAGCAGTTTCGTTTCAATCCGGGCCTCCTGCTGCATTTGTTCGGCTTCTCTTGCAATCCCAAACGGTTCGATTCTGGTCACAGACAACGATTTCAACGCCCGCTCGAGTTTTTGACTTTTCGCATTCATAACCAAACGACTCGTTCCTAAATGGCGACGGTTATAATTTTCTCACCGGTAATATCGGTGTGCAACAATAAGTTATTCACCGAAAAAGTATTAGCGATCATGCGCTGCCCAGCCAGGCTTGCCATTTAGCTCAAAGGATCCACACTGCGCGTCATGGCCTGGCCGCAAGCGGTTGGGCCCGGCCAAAGAACTTGGACGAATCAGTAATGAGGAAGGAAACACGATGAAACAGAAACTATCAAAATGGGCAGGGTTGGCTGCGGCGATAAGCGTCCTGTGCGCGTTGTTCTCAGGTTGCGCCTGGCAGTTGGGCGGCGATAAAAGCGGAACGACTTACGTCCAGACCACGCGTGGACAGGAACTGATCGACTTGAAGAAAGCCAAAGATCAGGGGGCCATTTCGGAAGAGGAGTTTCAGGCCCAAAGACAAAAGGTCTTGAACCGTTAATTCCTGAGCAATAAAGCGCGGCCGTACTGGTTGCGAGCGCAAATGGCGACCTGCCCCAGGTTGTGCCAGCGAGACGCGGTCACAACCCGCCGACGTGGACGCCAGCGATATCGCCCTATCGTTCAAAACCACACCCAGCTCCTGGTGGTCTTGGCGCGCGACCCTTTCTTCAAGGGTAGCGTAAACGGAAGAGCGTGGCAGCGCCGATGGTGGAGTTGGTCACGTAGAGCTGGCTGCCGACAATGGATCTGCTGCTGGTATTCGTGGTCCAGGAAGAGGCTGTCAGATTAGTCGTCGAAAGCAGCGCGAAATGCGCGGCCATTTCCGGCCAGGACAACACCGCGTTGCCCGCTTGCGGCTGGATTCCAAGCGAAAGCGGCAGCGGCGTGACGTGGAAATAATAAAAGTATGCAGAGGAGTTTATCATTACTCCATCCCAGGGATAGCGAATGACGAAAACGCCGACCCAAGGATACGTGTTCGAATCCGTCCGGACACCGCCATAGGTCCAGTTCGTTCCATCGGCACTGAACCAGCCGTAATAACTAGTGCCGTGCTTCTGGATGCGCAAATAATTGGTGGTGCTGGTGAACGGAACATACCCGGCAACACCAATTACCGACCCGCCGGCATTGGGATAGAAGGCGCGTTCGCCCATCCGAGCATAGTTGTTGTCTCCGGTAAACAGGCCGTTGGTCGTGGCCAACAGGATACCGGCGCCGGAATAGTTGTTCTGCGGGTTGAAATAGAACTTGGTTTCGACGATCCAGTCGAGGTTCGGATCGATCGGTTGCAACAGGCGGGTGGCCTCATAGTTGGAGCCATTGTAAAGGTCACTGCCGCCGTTCGCGGGCGAGGCTTCGATATCGAGCGCGCTGCCAGTGAGGGTGGCGGTCGAGCTCGGGTTTGGCTCGGTCAAAGTCCAGCCGGCATAATAGGTGTTGTTGGTGAAATCGTCGGCGACCGGCTGGCCAACCGAGGATATCTGAAAGGAAGCGGTAAAGGCGCCCGAGTTGTCGTTGTAGGCTCCCGGCCCGCCGTTGAAGCCGGGCGCGTCGGAAATGCCCAGATAGAGCCGAGTGGCGCCGGCGGGAACGATGAATTGCTGCACGGCACCCGAGCCGCCCCCGGTTAATCCGTCGCCTATATAGAAGAGCTGATTCAGCGCGGGCGCGAAGCTGGTGAAATTGGTGCCGATGGTGGTGAAGTCCAGGGTCGGCGGCGGATTGCCGGACACGGTGGCGGCTTCGAACACCCCAATCAGTGCGCCGGCGCCAGGTTGTTTTATCCCCGAAATCGAACCATAAGCCGACGCGTACGAAGCGCCGGGTAAGTTCAGACCATATCCACCCGTGACCACCACTCCATCGGGATCATTCTGGCCGCCGCCGCTATTGAGCGTAATGGTGCCGGTAACGCTCTTAATGGTGAGAACGCGTGCGTTTGGCGGGAGGTCGAACTCTGCCGGAGCCAGCCCGCTCCCGTCCGGCAATGTTTGATTCGCGCCCGCGATTTCCATTCTCGCGGAAATGGATTGATTGGTGAAGACAAGCGTCTGGGCCATCAAATTGACGGCAGTGGAGAAAGTGGCGAGTGCTAACAATGCGTGGCGAAGTCGTGTCATGGTCTTCAAGGTGTAGGCCGATTAAACGTCTTTTGTCCCGCTGGCACCAGAATATAGATGATCTCGACTTATTCAAACCGTAAGGTTCGCTTTCACCGTCCGTAATCTGACGGAGGATCTCCTTGATGGTTTGAACCAAATTATGGGATTTTCAAACCGACATATTATGCTTTATACTAGCTTGATTCGAAATCCCTTATGTGGACGAGCGCGTTCAACCATCTGCCACGGCTGCAAGATCGGTTCCTGACGCGGCGCGATTTCCTGCGGCGCTCGGGGCTGGGCTTCGGAATGCTAGGCTTGGCGAACCTGCTCGGTTCGCAACTCCTGCAAGCTGCTCCGTCCGGCGATGGGGTGAGCAGCAACGCGCCATTGGCGCCCCGCGTGCCTCCTTTTCCGGCGCGCGCCAAACGTGTCATTCATATCTTTGCCAACGGCGGGCCGTCGCACGTCGATACGTTCGATCCCAAGCCGGCTCTGGCGAAGCTTCACGGCAAGGCGTTGCCGATGGACAATCTGCCCACTGAACGCCGCACCGGCGCGGCCTTTCAATCCCCATTCAAGTTCAAGCAATACGGCCAGAGTGGTATCGAGGTGAGCGAGTTGTTCGACCACGTCGCCCAGCACATTGACGACATCGCGGTTATTCGCTCGGTGCACGCGGACGTTCCCAACCACGAGCCGTCCCTGCTGCTGATGAATTGCGGTGAGGCGCGACTGCCGCGTCCGAGCATGGGTTCCTGGGTCACGTATGGCCTGGGCTCAGTGAATCAGAACCTTCCGGGTTTTATCACGATGTGTCCCGGCGGCTATCCCATCCAGGAATCGCAGAATTGGCAGAGCGCCTTCCTGCCAGGGATTTACCAGGGCACGTATATCAATACGCAGCACCAGGAGGTCGAGAAGCTGATCGAACATATCCGGAACAAATCCATTTCACCGGTCGAACAGCGGCAACAGCTTGACCTGCTGCACGAGCTTAACGAGCAACATGCCCGCCGCCGCGCCCAGGACGCGCAGTTCGAGGCGCGCGTGCAATCTTTCGAGTTGGCTTACCGAATGCAGATGGACGCGAGCGATGCCTTCGATATCAACAAAGAGCCCGAGGCGATTCGCGCGCTCTACGGTCCCGGCACCCAGGCGCGCCAGCTCCTGATCGCCCGGCGCCTGCTCGAACGCGGCGTCCGCTTCGTTCAGGTCTGGCATGGGGAAGGTCAGCCTTGGGACAACCACGATGACCTCGAGGAAAACCACAGGAAACTCGCGCGCGACTGCGACCAGCCCATCGGCGCTCTGCTGGCCGACCTCAAGCAACGCGGGATGTTGCAGGATACGCTGGTGATTTGGGGTGGAGAATTCGGGCGCACCCCGACCGTCGAGCTTCCTACTCCCGGCGCCAACGCGGGGAAAATCAACGGGCGCGATCACAATCATTATGGGTTCAGCATGTGGCTGGCCGGTGGCGGTGTACGCGGGGGCTACGTCCATGGTGCCACCGATGAATTCGGCTTCAAAGCGGTCGAAAAGCCGGTGCATATCCATGACCTGCATGCGACGCTGCTGCGCCTGCTCGGGTTCGACCACACGAAGTTGACTTTCCGACACGCGGGACGCGATTTCCGGCTCACGGATGTGTACGGGAACGTGGTGAACGAGCTGATCGCGTGAAGCAGGAAGTAACCACAGATGGACACGGATGAACACAGATGTGATGAAAGTGAATCCGCAGAGACGCGATAAGTGCAGAGACTCTGCTTTGTTTCTCTTTTTTGCGGTCATCGCGCCTCTGCGGTTCGCTGACGCGCCCTGAATCATGCGCAGACTGGGACGATTGTGACTTCTCTGTTGGCCAAATCTGTGTCCATCTGTGTGTATCTGTGGTTTTCTGTGGTGTTCTTGTCAGCGGGTGACGGCGTCTCGGCACCTGCGGCTCCGGACAATGGCGAACTGTTCGAGAACAAAATCCGCCCACTATTTACGGATAACTGTTACAATTGCCACAGCGAAAAGGCGGAGAAGATAAAAGGCGGCCTCCGGCTCGACACTCCGGAAATGGTGTTGAAAGGCGGGACTTCCGGGCCGGCCATCGTTCCTGACAACCCTGACGGGAGTCTTTTGATTAAGGCCGTGCGCTATCTCGACCCGGACCTGCAGATGCCGCCAAAAGATAAGAAGCTCGCCCCTGACCAGATCGCTCTGCTCGAGGCGTGGGTCAAAGCGGGTGCCCCGATGCCCAACTCGACCAACAGCTCGCCCCTGCTGAGCCGTGTTGTGGAGGCGCGCTCCCATCACTGGGCGTTTCAGCCGGTGCACAAGCACGCTCCTCCGCCAGTCAAGCACTCCAATTGGGTGAAAACGCCAGTGGACGCTTTCGTACTGGCCGCGCTCGAGAAGGCGCATCTCAAACCCGCTCCGCCTGCCGATCGCCGCACTCTTATTCGCCGTGTGACTTACGACCTCACCGGCTTGCCCCCCACCTATGCTGAAGTGGAAGCCTTCGAAAAAGACAAGCAACCGGACGCTTATTCGCGGTTGGTCGAGCGTCTGCTCGCTTCGCCACACTACGGTGAACGCTGGGGACGTTATTGGCTGGATGTCGCGCGGTACGCCGATACCAAAGGCTATTTGGCCGGCGGCGAGCAGCGCCGCTACGCGTTCTCCTATACCTACCGCGATTATGTCATTCGCGCCTTCAACGAGGACAAGCCCTACAACCAGTTCCTCGTCGAACAAATCGCCGCCGACCGCTTGCCCGCCAGCACAGACAAACAGGCCCTCGCGGCTCTGGGCTTCCTGACGCTGGGCAGGCGCTTTTTGAATGATCCGAATGACATCATCGATGATCGAATCGATGTTGTTAGCCGCGGCACGCTTGGGTTGACCGTGGGGTGCGCACGTTGCCACGATCACAAATTCGACCCGATACCCTCGAAGGATTATTACTCGCTGCACGGGATCTTCGCCAGCAGCGAAGAGCCCGGCGAACTGCCGCTGCTGGGCGAACTGCGTGACTCGCCGGATTACCAGGATTACCTGAAACAAAAAGCCAAAATCGAAACTGAGATGGCCGATTTTAAAGATAAAGAAGTGGCCAAGTACGTCGATGAGTTACGCCAGCAGGTCGGCGATTATATGCTCGGCGCCCACGATGCCGTCCACGTGGAGCCTGACAAATTCGACACCTTCGCCGGGGAGCGCAAGCTCGAACCCAAAGTGCTTCGCCGCTGGATGACCGCGCCAAAAAGCCCGACCCGATCTTCGGCCTCTGGTTCGAGCTGGCGAAATTACCTGAGGCCGGCTTCGCCACAAACGCGGCGGCATGCCTCGCGAGAATCTCCGCCGATACGAACGTTGTGAATCCGATCCTGACGAAAGCTTTTCTTGCCACCCTCGGTGAAACAAACGGCCTCCTCACCCCGTCCCTCTTCCCCTCGGAGGGGGAGAGGGTGCCCGAAGGGCGGGTGAGGGGGGACAGAGGGCCGCAGACCGGCGAGCCAAAAACAGCCGTTGCGGTTCGGGGAGTTTCGTCCTTGGATTCTTTGAAGGCGGTGGCTGAGGTTTACACCAAGATTTTTCGGGAGACGGATTCCGAGTGGAAAGCCGCCTTGACCAATGCCGCAAAGCCGTCAGCGACCTGCCTGGCTGATCGGGACCGCGAGGCGTTGCGCCAGGTTCTCTATGCTGAGGGAGCGGCCGGCAACCTGCCGCACTCACTCGTCGAAGAAATCCAGGCGCGCCGGATCGGCGAAGGCAGCGCTCCGTTCCGAAACCGGATCGAAGCGTTGAGCTGGACACATCCGGGCGCGCCGCCGCGCGCGATGGCGATGGTCGATCGCGCGAGCCCCGGCAATTCGCACGTGTTCAAGCGTGGCAGTCCTTCCAACCCAGGTGAAGAAGTGCCCCGCCGCTTCCTCGAAATCCTCAGCGGGCCCGAGCGCCTGCCTTTTACCAACGGGAGCGGGCGATTGGAACTGGCTCGGGCCATTGCCAATCCCGACAACCCGCTTACCGCGCGTGTGTATGTGAATCGGGTGTGGCTGCATCACTTTGGCGAAGGTTTTGTAACAACACCGGGCGACTTCGGCGTTCGCACCGAAACGCCGGTCCACCGTGACTTGCTGGATTACCTGGCCGCGTCGTTCGTTGAAGACGGCTGGAGCACCAAGCGGCTGCATCGGCTCATCCTCCTGTCGGCCACCTACCAGCAAAGCAGCGATGCCTCGCCCGCCAGCCTGAAGGCCGATCCGGAAAACAAGCTGCTCTCGCGGTTCAGCCGTCAGCGCCTTGATTTCGAGGCCATGCGTGACACCTTGCTCGCGGCCAGTGGAACGCTCGATCTGCGCGTCGGCGGCCTACCCGTTGATATCGAAACCGAACCCTTTTCCACCCGCCGCACCGTTTACGCTTTGATTGAGCGGCAGAACCTACCAGGGCTGTTCCGCACGTTCGATTTCGCCAACCCCGACACCAGCAACCAGCGCCGCTTTCACCCCACGGTCCCTCAACAAGCGCTGTTCCTCATGAACAGCCCGTTTGTCCTCGAACGCGCTCGCGCCCTCACGCAACGCCCCGAGCTCAAATCCGCGGCTTCGGCAGACGCGAAAATCCGCGCCGCCTATGAAGTGTTGTTCCAGCGTGAGCCCGCCCCTGATGAGGTCCTGCTCGGGGAGAAGTTTCTGGTCGCTCGTTCCTCAACCAACGCCAATTCTTCTCCCCTCGAAAGATACGCACAGGTCCTTATGCTCTCCAACGAGTTGATGTTTGTGGATTGAGGACGAAACAATCGCTCAGGGCGACGTAACGCGGTAGAACTGCGCCGGTTTATTGGTCGCGTGAACATCGGCGAATTGATAGCTGCCGGAAGTGATCTCCGCTGGATGGCCCAGGTTTTGCCACTGGCTCAAGGGCAATGCCACATTGGTGGTGCCCCAAATCGTGAACTGCCCGCCCGCTCCCGGCGAGTCGGAGAAGCTCAATTTGAAACCCGTGCCGGTCGCGCCGCCGGAATAACCAATCACCTCCAGGGTCGGCGTCGTGATCGGCGTCACGGAAGCCGAAAAACTGAGGTTGTCGATGGCGTAGCCCTGGCCGGTGCCCTGGCCGTAAAAGTTGATCGACCAGATCAACCAAAGGGCCCCGCCGGGCGCCCAGGGACTGGCTAGCGCCATGTTGTTGGTGGCGAGTTGGACCTGATTGGTTACCTGGGTGCCATCCACGACCAAAACCCCGCCCGGGTTGGTGGGGAAATTGAAACCGAGATTGGGCACCGTGACGGTGCCAGGAATGTCCTGCGGCGTCGTGTTTGTCGCTTCGGGTTGAGGTGCCAGCACGAAACCATTGGCCGTGGGATCGATCGCATAGCTGAAGGACATCGCGCGCGATGCGGTGTTGTTGCGCCACAACTCACCGAGGAAACTCAGGTTGATGTAATTGAGTGTGTTAGTGGAGTTATTGATCAGCTTGAGTCCGAAGGCGGTCGAGCCGGTGCTGCTGGTTGAAATCAATCCCAGCGCGCGATTCGTGCCGACGACCCCGCCGTTGACGTCATTGAGCCCGAAATCAATGACGCCGCCGGTCGATTGATCGCCATCCTGCGCGCCGAACCGGCTGACGCCATCAACACCGTCGGTGCTGTTCGTGTCTGCCACGCCATACCAGCCGTTCATATTGCCCGCGCCGGTCGAGAGCCCCAAGCCACCGATGAAGCTGTTGTTGATCACCGGGTAGGCGAAATCAAAAGGACAAGCCAGCGAATAAAAGACGCTGTTAATAGATCCCGGGTCCATAGGATTGTTGATACTGTTCACCGAGACGCCGCTGGCGCTGGCAGTGCCGTTGGCCGCAACGCCGGCCGTGCCAGGGTCGGGCAACGCATCAAAGGTCTGGGTGTAAATCTGGTTGGAGTAACTGACGGACGAATGCACGGGCGGCACCATCACCGTGACGGTCGCGAGAATGCTGGTGACGCTACCGCCCGCATTGCTCACCACCAAAAAATAATTGTTGCCGGAATCGCCGGTCGTGCTCGCAGCGATATCCAAAGTCGGAGTGGTCGTGCCGCTGAATTCGACGCCGTCGGTTAACATGGTCGAACCTCTGAACCATTGGTACGCAACCGGGGGTGTCGCCCCGCTTTCGGTGGCGGTAAGTGATGTCGGCGTTCCCACAAAGGTGGTCACCGACTGCGGCTGGCCGGCCGTAATCGTCGCCTTGCGGTAGCTAATCGCAAGTATGTCCACTACATTCGAGGCATACGACGCCGAGGGATTCATCACCACCACGTAATAGCTTCCGGCATCGTCCGGCGTGACAAGGTTGGAAATCGTCAAAGACGGAGTCGCTGCTCCGGCATATTTGGTCCCGTCGGTAAGCGCGACGCCTGCTTGATACCATTGATAACTGAACGGCTGCGTACCGGCAGCAGTGACCGACTGGAACGTGATCGTTCCGCCCACAAAGGCGGAGACATGGTTGGTGCCGCTGGTGATAACCGGCGCCACGGGATTCAACGTCACATTCAACGTGGCTACGATGCTGGTGACGGCGCCATAGTCATTAGTGACCACACATTGATAAGTGAAGCCATCGGAGGTGGTGTCCAGATTGGTCAGGTTCAGAACCGAACCAGTGCCACCATCCAGATTCGTCCCGTTTTGCAGCCATTGGTAACTCAGGGCATAGACCGATTGGGCGGTCACGCTGAAACTGGCGGAACCACCGTTGGTAGTTGAGTAATCGGCGGGCTGCGTAACGATTAAGGGCGTAAGGTCCGGCGTGAAATCAATTCCACCAAAGAATTCATTAGTGGTGGTGGCCACCGCCAGGGTTTGGGCTACCAGATTGGTCCCCGGGGCGACGCCGGTATCCACTACCCGGATGATGCGGTTGTTGTTTTGGTGACCTGCCGCGGTGTTGACCCCCAGGCCGCCGGGGTAATTCGTCGGCGTGCCATTTTCCATGGTGGTGGCGTAAATAACGGGATTCGTGCCGCTGAAGTCCACGCAAATACCAAAGCAACCCTGGTTGCCCGAGACCTGCTTAAGCGTGCCAATATTTGTTGCGCTGAAATAGTAAGGAGCCTGGACCCAGGTGCCCGAGTTGTTGATGAATTTCACGATGCCAAAGGTTTGGTCGGCGCCGTAGGCCACGGTGTGACCGGCGTCCATGTCGAAATTCAGGATGGTTTTGAACGTGCTGCCCCAGTTGAGATAGAGGTTGGTAAAGGTGAAGTTGAAATACGGGCTCGGAGCGTCCGGGTCCCAGGGCAACGGGACCACCGCGCCGCTGGCCGGATCCACAAAATTATAGAGCCCGCTGGCCACGCCGGCCGCTGACTTCGTTGCGATCAGAAGCATTCCGCCGATGATGCGCGCTTCGCCCGCCGCTTGAATGAACTGTTGGACTTCCTGCAAGTTATCATTGGCGGAACTGAAGAACAGGGTCCCATCCAATTCGCTGCTGCTGCCGGCAAAATTGCCGGTGCCCCAAAAATTCGTGCCGTCGGTGGAAGCAATGCCGGTCGGATTGTCCTGGTTGTTCGCGGGATTGGCTCCCGGCGGAATGCCGAACCAGGTGGTGGGGCTGGAAAAGACGCTCACCAAATTGGTGAAGGCATCCAGGGTAACAATGCCGCGACTGACGGTCGGATCGGTCGAAGGCTTGGCGGCGCTCGGGCTCAGGATGTTGCCGGTGTATCCTTCCAGCGCCAGGTACTGCCGGTTAACAGTGCGCGACAAACCGCCGCCTTCGGAACCGGCGTGGTGATTGATCCAAACTGAACCCGGGACGGACGCATTCGTTGAGAGCGCCACGGAGACCAGCGGCGAGGTCTGGAAGTTCGTAACGGGATCGAACACCTGCACATAGCAAGGGGCCACGCGGGAAGTGATTATGGGGAAATTCGTGTCCGCGGTGCCGGCTTTCAGCACCGCTAAATTGCCAGGCGGAATGACGGGCTGCGTGACTTGCGCTGGCGCTGCCGCGCTCAAGAGGCCGGCCGCGAATACGACTGCAAACGTTTTTTTCATGTACGGTAATGCCGATAATTTGGTGATTTTGTGTCTTCGTCAGGGACGCTGTCGGATCAGAAGCCAGCAATGTTACGGATACATGTCATGTCCGTTACTAATGAGTGATCCCGGAGTTTGGACATGTCCAAAACGCCCGTCACCGAAACGTCACCGGCCGTACACCATTGCGCCACGCGACCGATTCATAGTTCCGCGAATGATTTCCATTCGTGCAACTAACAGAATTGACGGAAACGCTATACCGCCATGAATTTACAGAAACGAACTCGACCGGCCGGCTTCACGCTGATTGAGCTCCTGGTGGTGATCGCCATTATCGCCATCTTGGCGGCCATGCTCCTGCCGGCGCTGGCGCGGGCGAAGGAAAAGGCGAGGAGAACCATGTGCTTGAACAATCTCAAACAATGGGGCCTGGCCGAAACAATGTATGTCAGCGACAACAGCGAGGTTTATCCGATGACGAAAATCCCGAACGGCACGCCCGGCGCGCCCGGGGGTTACAACGAAGACAACCCGCTCTGGGCGGATCTCTTCTCGTTCTATTATCAGAACCCGCAGCAAGGGATGGACGCCTGGTTCAACGCTTTGCCGCCCTACGTGGTGCAGAAGCCGCTGGCTTATTATGCGATTCAACCGGCCGATTCCTCGGGTCAAAAGCCGGCGATCGACAATTTCAACAACGCCAACACCATCTTCAAGTGTCCGACCGCGATCATTGATCCGCAGTTGCTGCCGCCCAACCGGCCGCAGTATGATCGCATTTTCTTTCGCTACGGTATGAATTCGAAAGCGCTCGACGGCCAGCCAACTTCAGTGCTGCACCTGAAAAGCCAGATGATAACGATCAGTCCCTCGAAGCTGGTCATGTTCGACGAGGGCCGCACTTTAATGAGCGAAATGCCTTTCTACGGCAACTCCTCAAAGCAGACCGACATTTGCAAACCGCAAGTCTATACGACCGACCTCTCTTCCCGGCATGTCTCAGGATCGGCGCTGACTTTCATCGATGGGCACGCCGCCTGGTTTAAATACAGTTACATGTGTTTGAACACACCTGCCAAAGCCGCCGATCCGGGCGATCCGGATATCAGTTGGACCGCAGATGGTCATGTGGTGCCGTAAGTGACGATCATTAAGATAATGACTCGCGATGAACCGTGGACGAACAATGGACCCCTCACCCCGACCCTCTCCACTTCGAGAGGGGAGAGGGAGAATCCACCTGCGCGGATCGGGTTCGATGCTCGCCGCGGCTCTCCTAATCACGTGCGCCGGCTTAGTGGCCAAGGATGCCACGCTCAATTATTTGAAGGACACCTGGCCGGGCACCGCTACCCTGCTCGCGGCGCCGCCGGCTCCCGATTCCCCGGAACAGGCTGCCGACCTCGAGACGGTGCGCGCAGTCTATCGTGCTGCCACGAGCAACGATATTGCGGCCGCATACAGTGAGAAGAAGTTTTCCGTCTTCAACTTTACCACGGAGGCCGGACCTTATTTCCAATCCAATAGTCTGCCCAAAACGAGCGTGTTTTTCCAAAAAGTCCAGAGCGACGCGGCCACCGTGGCCGACGCCGAAAAAGACTTCTTTATGCGGCCCCGCCCTTACACGATTGATACCAACCTCGCGAACGGCAAATTGGAGAAATCCTTTGGTTTTCCCAGCGGCCATTCGACCGAATCGATGGTGCTGGCCCTGGTGCTTGCAGATTTGCTGCCCGACAAAAAGGACGCGATACTGGCGCACGCCCGAGCCATCGGGTGGCACCGTGTGCAAATTGCCCGGCATTATCCATCGGACATCTATGCCGGCCGGGTACTGGCCCAGGTCATTGTCCGCCACATGAAGCAAAACCCCGCGTTCCAGCGGGATTTCGAGGAGGTTAAGGCGGAGATTGTGGCAGCAAGGAAATAAAATCAAAGCCGTGTGGACCGAAACCCAATGTACCGCTGGAAAAGTGGACAAAACATGATCCAACCGTTGCGCCTATCGAAAGCCATTAACACCCCGCTTCACCTGAAGCGGGGTGTTAATGAGAACGTACGGTGTAGACATGATCGTAGGGCCTTTCTGCCTCCTGGTTATGCACATTTTGCAGAAGTCTGTCCTATCCCTGGGAAGAACCCAGGCTTCATTGACCTGAGGCGAAAGCGACTCGAAATTGGTTGGGATGGAGATCGAGCGGAAATTCCTGGTGAAGCGACCTCCCGCAGGCTTGAGCACCTTTGCGTGCGCTGAAATTCGGCAGGGTTACTTCGCTCTGAAACAGAAAGACGTGCAGATTAGGCTGCGCGAGAAAGGCGGTCGTTGTTTCATCACGATCAAAGCTGGGCGCGGCAAGATTCGCCAGGAAATTGAGATTCCAATTAAGCGAAAGCAGTTCGAATCACTGTGGCCGCTGGTGCGCGCCGCCAGCATTGTGAAAAAGCGGTACAAAATTCCTCACCACGGTTATAGTATTGAATTGGACGTGTATGAGGGACTTCACCGAGGCTTGAAAACGGCCGAAGTGGAATTCTCTTCGCCACGCCAAAGCGGAACATTCAAGCCGCCGGCCTGGTTCGAACGCGAGGTCACGGGAGTGTCTCGTTATGCAAACGAACAACTGGCGCGCAAGGGTTCAAAAGCGCGAAACGGCGGCTCGACATCGAGGGGGACGGGGACCAACGCACAAAGAAAGAGTTCGGGAAATAAATAGGCGAGCGTAGGATTTTGATAACGGACGCCGGGGACGGCGTCCCTACCGGGACGGCGGTTCACATGGCAAATCAGTTCAAAAGAAAACAATCGGTGCGCAAAGGCGTGAAGCGGCTGCTGCGCCGGGACGTGCAAAAGGCTTTGGAGGAACTGAGGTGTTCCAATCGGCTGGAGTCGGTTCACGAAGTGCGCAAAGAGATTAAACAAATGCGGGCATTGCTGCGCCTGGTACGCACTGCTGTCTCTCGCGCCGATTACCGGCGCGCCTCGACCGCGCTCCGCGAGGCGGCGGGATATTTGTCCGCGGCGCGGGATTCGCATGTCAAAGTTAACGCCCTGGAACAATTGACCGAGCACTTCAAACGAGAACTCGCGCCACGGTCGCTTGAGCAGATCAAAAAAACGCTTTCCCAGGAGTGTCGCCGGCAGCAGGCCGAATTGTCCCACAAACGCGTGGCAACGCGTGTTCGCAGGCGATTGCAGGCTCTTTCCAGACACGGAGAGTCTTTGAGTTTTAAAAGCAGCGGTTGGGCCGTCATAGGGCCAGGGATTCAGCGCAGTTATCGCGAGGGCCGTCGGGGCTATTTGCTGAGCCGCAAGGCAACGAGGCCAGAGGCTCTGCACGAATGGCGCAAGCGTGTGAAGGATTTGTACTACCAGGTCAATCTGCTTTGTCCGATCTGGCCGGAGCAAATGATGGCCGTGGCTGCCGAGCTCAAGCACCTGGGCGAACGCCTCGGCGATGATCACGATCTGTTCCTGCTGATTGAACCGGGAATGTTCAACGCTTTCAGGAAGCAGGCCCCGGAGGAAGCCGAGGCCCTAAAGGCTCTAGTGGATGAACGCCAAACGGAGTTGCGCGCGCAGGCGCTGGCTATCGGTGCAAGGTTTTATCTCGAGAAACCCGCGGCCTTCTGCAAGCGCCTGGGCCAATACTGGAAGCGGTGGCGTCACGAACCCAAGCACATCGCGCGCGCGGCGCTGGCGTCGCGATTCCTTGTGCCCCTCGTCCTCGATACTTTCGCCGCCGCGACCTTATCCACGCTCATCCACATGCATGGTGCACTTGGAACTGGCTTTGGGTTATACGGTCCAGAATCTCGTCAATGGAAGCGCTTTTAAGCAAGAAACCCGCAGCACCCGACCGCAATGCGCGTTTGGCATGCTCGGGATCGAAAAAAGTGGTGAACATGAATACCCGCGTGGCTGGCGCCAGTGCTTTGATGGGTTGTATGAAATCAATTCCGTTGCGGTCCCGCAGATTAACGTCCAGCAGAATTGTGTGCGGCGGCGTTTCACGCGCGAGGGTAAACAACAGCAATTCGGCAGACCCAAATCCACGGTCGCATACGACACCGTGGCATTTAGCCAGCAGGTTCATCATCAACTCGCGAAACGCGACGTCGTCGTCCACCAGCCAAACGCGCTTTGCCCGCCGCGTCGCAGCCGATGCCGGCCCAAATAAACCCGAGATTGTCTTCTGGTCGTGAGTAAATTTCATGGCCCGAAAGCTGCCACAGTCATGTGAACTTAAAGCAACGGCCAAGTTAAGAATAGGTCACTAACAGCCAAAGAAATATAAATTGCCGACTCAAGCGTGGACGCGTAACGCCAGCCTCCGAGCTGGCAACGGCCAGTGTCTGAAACGGCGCGTACGCTAATTCCCCAACGCCACCAAGGAAATTTCTGGCGGCTGTTACCATTGACTGGATTCGCAATGGGCGGAGGTTCTCGAGCGCGATTCAGTCGCCGTCACGCCGACCGCAAGTCGGCTTGCCGTTGATCGGAATCGTTTCGTTTAACCAAAAAAAGGCAAAACCATGAAAAAGCGAAAACTCATCGAGTTGTCTCTTGCGTTAGCAGTGTGCGGCCTTGGTGTCGTCTCATTAAACGCGCAGGAGCTTTTCTCCGCCGTAGTCGCCACCACGAAGGTGACCACCAACGGAAGCGGCGGATTGTCATACTCACACTACGGCAACAAGCAGATCATTGAGGAGGCGGCTGAATCAGCCGGACTCACCAATTCGCATGGGCTCCGAGTGGTGTATAATCGCACCGCCGACGATCTCGAAGTCGTCGCCGGCACAAATAACACTGTCATCACCACACCGCTGACGTTCGCCGATAGTCTGTCCCTGGCACGAACCAACCAGACCTTGCTCGAACGACTGGCCTGGGTCTTTGTCGGGACCGGCACCAATGCGGCCGGCACGCTCCGCGATACCGAACGCGCGCACTTCGGCCCTACCAATCAGCTAACCCACTTCTCATTGATCGGACGATTGCAGTATGCTGCGCCCGCCTCCGGCACCAACGAGGGGGCATTATATTCTGGCGTTCTCACGGCAGGACCGGCTTTCGGGCCGGATAACGATCGCGATCATGACGACTAACTAACGCAACGCCCTTGCTCGGCGCGGGTGCGCGAAGGTGCTCGAGCACCTTTGTCACCCGCGTTTGCGTTTCTCTTAAGACTTGCTGCAACCTAAGAAGTGTTGCCTCATTCGCTTATTCTTCATTTTTGATTGTTGCCCTCCCTGCGTCTGGCGTGCGGGACCTGCGCGCGGTCCGGGGAGCAATTCACCCTATTGTTGAGGCGTTGGTGTTGGGAAATGATGTCAGGCAAACCATGACAGCGCGTGCCCGATTCCTGGCCTCTCGAGACAGTTACCTGCTGCCTCGCTCGGAGCTGATTCGAGAGCTGACCAGGTGGAAAGCCCTTAGGACTTTGCACGCGCTG
>CAZUVM010000145.1:0-32815 GCA_964623885.1 uncultured Verrucomicrobiota bacterium | reverse complement strand
GGGCTGCTGGGCTCAAAAGGCAGGACTCGTTGGAGTTGTTGGCGCACGCCGCGTTTGTGAAGAAATCCGCTCCACAAAGCCATTCCCCCATAGGCACTCAATCGCTGGTCGGTAAAGCCGATCCGAATGGACTGACTCCCCATGCGAGTGCTAATCTCCATCACCGTTTGGTGAGTGCTGCCTGTGTGTGGTTGAGTGGTTTTTTTCATACAAAACACAGTCTCAACCCGCAGCACCACCAAACGCCACCTGAATCGTTCCGGCTTGGGGAGAGGGAACAGCAAAGAGCGGCTTGGGTTAGTTTGGGCGATGTAGGCTTCGTCGGCCATTTGGTGGATGTGCGGCTTGCACAGTGACAATTATTCGCAACGCAGTCGCCGATGAGTCTCCCTCTCCCTGCGGGAGAGGGCCGGGGTGAGAGGAATTTCGGGATGAGCATTGTACTACGCGGAGAGTGAACTCTACTCATTTCTGTCTCAGCGGTACTCCTGAATAGTCTCAAACATAGCGAGCAGGTTCTCGATAGGGGTATTCGCCTGCGCGTTGTGGATCGTGCAGAACACAAAGCCGCCACCCGGTGCGAAGGTTTCGATGCGCTGACGCACCTCGTCGCGGACCTGCTGCGGTGAGCCGAACGGCAAGGTTTTTTGCGTGTCTACGCCGCCGCCCCAGAAAACCAGTTTGTCACCATAACGCTGCTTAAGCATGCGTGCATCCATACCTTTGGCGGAGCATTGGACCGGATTGAGGATGTCGAACTCGGCTTCCACTACTGCGTCGAGCAGCGGGGCGATTCCGCCGCAGCAATGCATCAGAGTTTTCCAGTTGGTGTGGCGGTGAATCCAGCCGTTGACCCGCTTTTGATAAGGCAGGTATAGCTGACGGTATTTGCGCTCGCTGCAGAAGGGGCCGCCCTGCGTGCCGAAGTCGGTGCCGTTGGTTTGAATAATCGTGGCGCGATCGCCGATGGCCTGGCGGAGGCGTTCGAGGTTCGCGAGCGCGATTTCAGTTTGCTTTTCAAAAACCGCTTGGATGTAAGCGGGTCGTGAGACGGTGCTGACGTACCATTCCTCGATATCGCGAATGCCTTTGGGGTGCTTCAGGAAGGTGGCGGGTACCAAAGCAATGTCGCCGAAGGTGAGTCCGCCAAACGAGCAGAACACAGCTTTGTCGGTGGTGGTGAAGAGACGGTCAGCCAACTGCCGGTAGTGGTCGAGCTCCGAGTCCGCCAAGGATTGGAATTCCTCGGTATTGTCTTCCCATTTCAGCGTGCTCTCCGAGAAAGGCTCCTGCCGGATAATGGCGTCGAAGAAATGCCCGCCCGCGGGCATGCGACCGCTGGGCGGCGTCGAACGATCATTGCCGGGCCACTGCAACAGGTCGCCATTTGGTTCGTAGGCGGTATTAAAATCTTTGGGCACGAGAACGGGCGTGCCGTCCGTCAACTGCCATTGTTTGAACTCGATTTGTGGGAACCCAAACATGGTTCCGGTGCCGTGCAGGCTGACGGTATCGACCCCGAGCGCCGATTGCAGGTCGGAAGCTATCTCGCCTAACATTTGATAAATCTCCACGACCTTGACCGGAGTACCAGGCTGATCCAGGCCCAGTGCCTGGCGGAGCTTGTAGACCATGCTTACGTGAATTCCGGTTTGGAAGCCGCCGCCGAAGTCCACGGGCAGGAGATCAGGCTCACGATGATTGCAGGTGGTCGCAATGCGTTCGCGGGAGGTCAGCCGGGGTTGGTTCGTGCGGGACTGAGCTGTGCCTTTGTAGTTTAGGCTACCGGTGGCAGTCGGGTTCAATCGACCAACTCCTTCTCGATTTGCTCGAGGGTTTTGCCTTTGGTTTCGGGAAGTTTGGCAAAGATAAAGATAAGCCCACCGACGCAGATGGCTGCATACAACCAGAATGTACCTGCCGGGCCGAGATTGGCGTTCAGTATTGGAAAGCTGTAAGTGAGGATAAAGCAAGCGATCCACAGCGAGGTCACCGCTACCGACATGGCTGCACCGCGAATGCGGTTGGGAAAGATTTCCGAGATGACGACCCAGGTAACCGGCGCAAGGGACATGGCGTAGCAACCAATGGCGGCGAGCACCAGCAACAGCATGGGGAGGCCTTTTATGCCGCTATGATAACAGAACCCCATGGCGGTGTAGATGACGGCCAGGCCGGCCGCGCCTAACAGCATCAGCACGCGCCGTCCGCCGCGGTCCACGACGCCCAGGGCCACGAAAGTAAATACCAGGTTTACCGAGCCGGTCCACGCGATGTTCTTGAGAACGTCAGAGATGTCGTATCCGGCGGCGCGGAAGATTTCCTCTGCATAGTTGAAAATGACGTTGATGCCGCACCATTGCTGAAACACAGCCAGCACAATGCCCAGAACCAGGACCTTCTGCATGCGCGGATCAAACAGATCCTGGAAGCGGACATGCTGGATTTCTCCACTGGCGAGCGTGCTGCGTACATCGCCCACTTCCGCTTGGGCGTAGGCATCACCACCAATGCGACCGAGGATGCGGCGCGCGAGTTCGTCCTTTCCGTTTTTCACGAGCCAACGCGGGCTTTCCGGGACGAAAAACATGCCCGCGAAAAAGAGCAGGGAAGGCGCGGCGGTCAGCGCGAACATCCAGCGCCAGCCGGTTTGGCCGTACCACGAGTTGACGATGTATTCCGCGCTCGCCCCTTTGGGGAGATTCCGGACCAGCAGGTAGTTAAGGCTCTGAGCGAGAAGAATTCCGATGACAATCGTGAGTTGGTTTATCGAGACGAGGCGTCCCCGAAGCCCGGCCGGGGCAACTTCGGCGATGTACATCGGCGACAAATTTGAGGCCAAGCCGATGGCCACGCCGCCCAGGATGCGCCAGGCCACAAAGATGAGAAAAGTCGGTGCCAGCGCATTGCCAACAGAGGTGATGGCGAACAAAAAGGCCGAGAAAATGAGCAAGCGCTTGCGCCCGAACTTATCACTCAATGCCCCGGCAACCAGTGCCCCCACCAGGCAGCCAACCAAGGCGCAACTATTGGCCCAACCCGATTGCGCGGCATTGGTGAGATGAAAATACTTTTCGAAAAATGGTTTCGCGCCGCCGATGACGACCCAATCGTAACCGAACAACAAGCCACCGAGAGCAGCGACGACAGAGATCATCCAGATGTAGACGGCGTTGAACGCAACTTGTGCTGCAGGAGCCTGCGTGGCTTGAGGGCCCGGGGTCATTTGCGGATCAGGGGTTTAATCTCAATCGGCGACTCGGTTCGGCCATTGAGCATAGCCATGCGCGGCAGCATACGGAACTGGACCGCGAACGAAAGGATTTCTTCGGGCATGGCCTGATTCGTTGAAAGAGACTACGGGGGTCGATGTTTTAAGTTGAATAGAGGAAACAACGTTTCACATGGATAATCCGCTGATTCGGGGGACGTGATGCATGAAACGTGAAACGTGAATAATGTCCCTTTAAGGTGATGGTTTTTGGTCGGCTTCGCCGGGAGGCAAATTCGCGATGTGGTGCAGATAATCGAATGAGTAAATACCGGTCGCATGGCCGTCAGCCCAGGTCGGTTGCAAGGCGTAAGTGCCGATGCGGCTAAGGTTGCGAAGCTGAAAGGCCAAGGGCGTAAGCTTTTGTTCGGGGCCTTTGTATACATTCCCGAGGATGTCAGCCTCGCCTTTGCAGCCGGCACACGGACAAGCCCGGCGGAGTTGTTCCAGGGAAATAAAACTCTCGGTGCCATCCTCCCACTTAACGGCTAATTCGTTCCCGATCGGCTGAATGTCCAGCGGTTGCATGTTTGAACCTAAGCCTAAACGGTGCGGAGAGTCTATTCAGTTTCACCCACGGATGGACCACCTGAAATCAAACGTGAAACGTGATGCGTGATGCGGCGGTTGCAAGAAGCGAAGTGTTTATGATGGCAATGGATGCGCGTTTGTGTCAGTAATCGTGAACGGCATGTATCGCAAAATACTGGTGGCGTTGGAGAACAGCCAGGCGGACCAGAGCCTCATCCCGCACGTTGCGGAGCTGGCCAAGCGGCTCCAATCGCATTTGCTATTGGTGCACGTCGCGGATGGGTGGGTTGCACGAAATTACAACCAGTACAAGCTGGCGGAATCGAGCGAGATGAAAAGCGATCGGGAATATCTCGAGCGCACAGCCGCGAATTTGCGTAGCCAGGGTTTGGGGGTCACAACGCAGTTGGCCCTGGGCGATCCGCCGGACGAAATCCTTAAGGCGGCGGAAACCCAGGCTTGCGATCTGATAGCCATGACCAGCCAT
This sequence comes from uncultured Verrucomicrobiota bacterium, assembly GCA_964623885.1. GTDB lineage: Bacteria > Verrucomicrobiota > Verrucomicrobiia > Limisphaerales > UBA8199 > CAZUVM01. The sequence continues at coordinate 28,526 of CAZUVM010000145.1, read as the reverse complement.
GGACATCGATTCCTCGCCGATCTTTTGCTCGGCAGCACGATCCATGTGGTGCGGCATAGGACTTCCATTCCGGTACTGCTCGTTCGTGCCGGCAGCGGGCCCTCAGTGGCTAAATGAGTCTTAGAGGCGGGGACGCTTTGCGTGTTCGGGCGTGCTCAAAGCAAATCCATGACGCGTTGCAGCTCAGCGTCCGTGTTATAGAAATGCGGTGAAAGGCGGATGTATTTACGCCCGGTGCGGTCGGCGCGCAGCGAGGTAATAATGTTGGCGTCGAGAAGTTTTTGGTGAAGCGGCGCCAGATCAGTGCCCGGCCGGTGGAAAGAAGTGATGCCGCTGCTGTTCTCAGCGGGTGCAGTTGCCTGAACGACCGTGTAACCCTTGGCTTGCAGGGCGGGGGCCAGCCAGGCCCGTTTGCGCAGCAATTCCTGGGCAATATTTTCGATGCCCAATTCGAGCACGAGCTGCATCGCCGCGACCAGGCCGACTAGCCCGAGCAGATTATGTGTGCCGGCTTCGTATTTGGCGGCATTACTGCGCCAAACCAGTTGCTCTTGTGCTACAAAGTCGGGACAACGGACATTGTGCCAACCATAAATGGGTGGATTAAGTTTCTCCTGCATCGGTTGACGGACGTACATCAGACCGGCGCCGCAAGGCCCGAGCAGCCATTTGTGAGCGTCGGCTGCCAATAGATCTACCTGGGCCGAAGGCATCGGGAAGGCGCCGACGGTCTGAATGGCGTCGAGGCAGAATAGGATACCACGTTGTCGCAACTCGGCGCCGATGCTTTGCACATCCAGCCGATATCCGCTAACGAAATGACACGAGGCCAGCGCAACTAAGCGAGTATTCTCATCGATTTGACCAAGCACATCCACAGGCCGGATGAATCCTAGGTCGCGTGTGTTCATCAGGCGCACTTCAACGCCCTGGTCGGCCAGTGCCATCCAGGGGTAAACGTTCGATGGATAATCGTCGAAGTAGATGAGGATGTTATCGCCGCGGTGCAACTTCAGCCCGCTGGCGAAAAAGCTCAAGGCCAGCGAAGTGGGCCCGACAAAGGCCACCTCGTCGGGTTGGCATTGCAGAATTTGCGCGCCCAGTTTTCGGCCATCACTGAGGATGGCCGGATACACAAATTTCTCCTGGTCGCCCGTTGTGCCCTCCTTGGCGTAACGAGCAACGGCATCCGCGACGCGGCGGGGCAGGGGACAATCGCCGGCATGCGCCAGAAAGATCTTGTCCCGCGTAACCGGGAATTCATCGCGGCGCAGTTCTTCATTCGCAAGGACTTCGGCTATGGTCATGGGCCTTGAAAGTAAGGTAAACAGAGCAGAGCGCAACTTCTTGCAGGCCCTGACCCAATATCGGTCAAAAACCTCCGGCAGCGCCGATCTTTTGGAAATAACCGGTCCAGAACTGCACGACCTTTACCGCGATGGCCAACATGATCAGCAGGTAGATGAGGCGCGGAGTCCATTGGGCAAGGCTGCGTAGTTTGCGGGAACCCTCCTCCTGGTAATAAACGTGCAATCGATGGAGGCTGTCGTCGAGTTTGCCGCTAATCTCACCGGTATGGTATTGGTGCACGAAAAGTTGCGGGAATCTGGCAGATGCCGAGATCACCTCGGCCGGGGTTTGGCCCGCATCGACCAACGGACGCCATCCTCTGACAATCCGTTGCAGTGCGGGGGAACCGCTTGCGGTGGCGGCCAGTTCCCAGGCCTCCACGATGGATACCCCGGCCATGAGCAAGGCTTCAAGCGCGCCCGCCAACCGCGACAAAGCCAGATAGCGCCGGGCCTTGCCCAGAACAGGCACCGGATGCAACAGAATTTCCAGCATGGAACGCCAGCGTTCTCCATGTCGCGCCTGGGTGGCGTAGACGATCAGGAACACTAACAGATAGACCGGCACCAGCACGCCAAAGGTTTTTATTAAGTAGGCGACCCAATTGCCTGTGGTGAAGAATTCGGCAAAAGGCAAAATGAAAACAGCGAAATGGAAGAGGAATAGTGGGTACGCCAGGTCACCAAGCATTTGCCGCAAAATTCGCGCGCGATCCTGGTAGTAATTCGAAAGCAGCAAAAACGATGCGTCCAGGCGGCCACTTTGTTCTCCAGCTTGAATCAAGGCGATGTCGAAGGCAGGCAGCCAGGCGCCTAGTCGCCTGAGGGATTCAGTAAAAGTGTATCCTTCGCTAAGTTGCTGCGCGGCCACACGAAGCGGCCGGCGATAAGAACGGGCGGGTGGGTGCTGTTCAAGTTGGTTTAAGGCCTGCATCAGGCCAAGGCCCGCGCCAGTGAGCTGGCTCAGTTGGTGGTAAAACTCCGCGCGCTGGGTGAGCTGGCCTGGCGAAATGATAAGACCCATTCCACCGCTGAGACTACAAAGGGTGGTCCAAGGCCGCAAGTGCCCGAGGGAGGAACAGCTCGAACGGCAGCTTCGCTTATGCCGCCACTCGGTCGAAACTCGCTTTAAGATCCCGCTTGCTGCGCAAACCGACGATTTGATCCGCCACTTGCCCCTGCCTGAACATCAGCAAGGTCGGGATCGAGTGGATCCCGTATTCCGCAGCGAGGGATTGATGCTCGTCGATGTTAACCTTGCCAATCCGGATTCTGCCATCGTACTCCTGGGCTAAATCATCGAGGATTGGTCCGAGCGCCTTGCAAGGTCCGCACCACTCAGCCCAAAAGTCCACGAGAATAGGTTGAGTGGATTGGAGAACTTCTTTGGCGAAATTCTCCTGTGTCAACTGAACGATATTGGAAGCTGCCATATATGATAAAAAGGTCTGGCCGTGTCTAATCACGGCATGAGCCAAACGGAGTTATTCTTCCCGGTCTATTGCGGGAAAGTTGTGAACAGGTAAAGAAGATACCCAGTGCTGCCAGCCCCGACGAGGGTGGCAACGACAGCTACAATTGCCAGGATCTTATCCAAACCGCTCACGCCGACCACGATCGGCGCAGGAGCCAGAGTGGGGCGTGGGGCAGCCGGGGCTGCGGCAGCCGGGGCACGAGGAGCGGCTGGTGCTGGGCCGGCTGCGCGCGGAGCGGCGGGGGCTACGGGGGCAGCCGCCGCCGATGGCGGCGGAGCCGGAGCTGCAGCGCTTGGGCCACCGGGGGGAAGCGTCGGCAGCTTAATCGTCGGTGCGGCCGACGGCTTGGGCGGCAAATTAATCCGGACGGTTTCTTTTTTCGGTTGGACCTTGCCGGTTTCCTTTTTGGGGGGGACGGCGCCCGTCGGGACGTTCGGAATATTCTCAGCCATAAAATCGATTACGCCAAATCTGTAATAAAACTAAGGTCGCGAGTAGAGGGTGTCAACTGGTATTACCCGTCGAGCAACCCAGTTTGCCCCTGGACCTCGCTGGGCGCCAACCAAACTGCCTAGATGGCCGGCATATTCGAAACGCCGCGCGGATCCACCCTGCCTGGTTTAGCGCCGCTCAGATCGTTCAGCGCGATTGCCGCCAAAGCGCGGTGCACGTTCCTCGCGGGGGCGCGCCACATTCACGGTCAGGGCACGCCCCTGGAATTCCTTATTATGAAACTGTTCTACAGCTTTGTTTGCCTCGTCGCCAGTGGCAAACTCGACAAACGCAAAGCCGCGGGATTTGCCTGTGACCTTGTCCAACATCACGTTGACCGATGTTACAGCTCCGGCTTGTGAAAAATAATCCTGCAGATCAACTTCCGCAGTTTGGAACGAAAGATTCCCAACGAATAGCCTATTCTGATTCATAGTTTAAGGGTCAGCTCAAAAAACCTCGGTCGGGAGGACTGCCCAGGCAGGATCTCTGAATGTCTGTCGTTTAGGTTCACTGACAATCTGTCTTCTGACACCGACACGTTCGTCCATTGAACGGACTGGGGACGTGCTAACAGATGGGGCAGGGTGAGTCAAGCCATAATCGTTCCACCGATGACCACGGAAAGGTATGATGAACGCCGAGGGGCAGCGCATGCGCCCACCGCTGCCTGGCTATTCGATCAGCTCGCGGCGAGCGCCACTCAGCAGTTGTTCGATAAAGGTCGTCGAATAAACTCCGCGACGGAAGTTCGGGTCCTGAAGGATCGCCTGCTGGAAGGAAATAGTAGTCTTGATTCCGGTAATCATGTACTCGCTCAACGCTCGGCTCATCTTGTCCATGGCTTCACGGCGGTCTCGCCCGTAGGTGATCAATTTCCCGATCATTGAGTCATAGTGGGAAGGTATTGTGTAGCCTGCGTATGCGTGGCTATCGACCCGAACGCCGCGACCCCCAGGCTGGTAATACATCTCAATTCTGCCCGGACTGGGGCGAAAATCATCGAAAGGATCTTCGGCATTGATGCGGCATTCGATGGCGTGGCCTTTAATCTGAATGTCGCTCTGCGAATGTCGCAGCGGTTCGCCCATCGCGAGCATGATCTGGTATCGGACCAGGTCGATTCCGGTGATTTCTTCAGTGATCGGATGTTCAACCTGAATCCGTTTGTTCATTTCAAGGAAATAGAAATTTCCGTGGTTATCGACGATAAATTCAACGGTCCCCGCGTTTGTATAGTTGGCCTCTTCGGCGATCTTCACCGCTGCCTTGCCCATCTTTTCACGGAGCTTTTTATATTTGTTTTCGATAAGGGGCGAAGGGGATTCCTCAACCACCTTTTGATTGCGCCGCTGGATGGAGCAGTCGCGTTCGCCCAGGTGAATGATGTGACCGCGGTTATCGCCCAGAATCTGAAATTCCACGTGATGGGGGTTCTCGATGAATTTTTCGATATAAACCCCGGAATTGCCGAAAGCCTTCTCCGCCTCGCTTCGTGCGGTGTGGAACCCTTTTATCAACGAAATATCGTTATGAGCGACCCGCATGCCGCGGCCGCCGCCACCGGCCACGGCTTTGATCATAACCGGATAACCAATACGCTTGGCCACGGCCAGAGCATCCTGTTCGTTATCGACGACGCCTTCTGAGCCCGGCGGCGTTGGAACTCCCGCTTTTTTGGCCAGTGCCCGGCTTACAGCCTTGTCTTCCAAAGCGTTCATTGCCCGCGAGTTGGGGCCAATGAAGCGGATGTTGCAGCTCTCACAAACATCGGCGAAATGAGCGTTCTCGGCCAGGAAGCCATACCCGGGATGGATGGCATCGACATCAGCGATTTCAGCCGCGCTTACGATACGGTCGATGCGCAGATAGCTCTCGCTGGCGGGAGGCTTGCCTATGCAAATAGCCTCATCAGCCAATTGAACGTGCATCGAATTGGCGTCGGCTTCCGAGTATATGGCCACCGTCCGAACGTTTAATTCCTTGCAGGCGCGGATGATACGAACGGCAATTTCTCCGCGATTGGCGACCAGGACTTTCTCGAACATGATGCCTTAAGAAGGCCGCAATTTGAACAGCGGCTGTCCAAATTCAACCGGCTTGGCATTTTCCACCATCACTTGGGTAATGACACCCTTGGCCTCCCCCTTGATTTCGTTCATTACCTTCATCGCCTCGATGATGCAGACCACCGTGTCCGGATTCACTTCCGTGCCAACTTCAACATAGGCAGCTGACTCAGGGGAAGGCGCGCGGTAGAAGGTGCCAATCATCGGCGATTTGATTTCCAACTCGTTGGAGGGGGGAGCCGTGACAGTGGCGGCCGGGTTTTGCGAAGGAAGTGCCGCCAACGGCATTGCTTGGTAAGCTACTGGGGAAGCATCGTCGGATGGTGCTCCGCCGCCGCCATTTGTCCCGCGTTTAAGCCTGATTTTAAAATCCTGCTTTTCGAGCTCGAACTCGGAAACAGAGTTCTTACGCATCAGGTCGATGATAGCTTTGATGTCTTTTAGATCCACGCTCGGTTATCGTTAGAGTTGCCCGTGAGCATCCGTAAATCTGTTTTAATAAGCAAAAAAGCAGCAGCCATTTTGACCCTGCTTATCACATCTGTTGTGACTGGCACATTAACAGTCAGGTTTTAGCCGGGTCAAGCTGAAAACAGCAGGTGACATTTCTAGAGCCAAAATGGGCTTAAAAACTCGTCTTTTACCGCGTCTTTTTGGTATCGGTAACGTTAACCGAAGCTTCTAACCCCAAAACATAACTTCGCCAGCCGAATCCAGCGATTTGGCCGATACAAACTGGGGCGATTAGGGATTTATGCCGAAATTCTTCCCGAGCGTGAACGTTCGAGAGATGAATCTCTATGGTTGGTATGGCGACACCAGCTATGGCGTCACGCAGGGCAACGCTGGTGTGGGTGTAAGCTGCAGCATTAAGTACAATGGCGTCGAATTTGCCTTTGGCAGCCTGAACCCAAGTGACCAACTCGCCTTCTAGATTAGTTTGGCGGAAATCGACGTCGACACCCAATTCCTTCGCGCGAGCCCGAACATTCGCCTCAATGTCCGCCAAGGTCATCGCACCGTAGACTTCGGGTTCGCGTTGGCCGAGCAGGTTGAGGTTAGGGCCATTGAGGAACAGGATTCTCATGCCGGGTGCGGAGGTTAGCGGTGGACTTAAGGCTTGTCGATGGCATTCGTGGTTCTCCAAGGATTGCCGGCCAGCCAACCCATAAACGCGAACGCTGGCCATGACAGCGCTGGGAGGTAGAGGTCAAATTCAAACAATGCCTGCAAAGCCCACCCCAGCAAACCGAGCCAAACCGAGAATCCCAGCCAATCCATTGGGGACGACCCCGACGCGCCTGATGATTGTTTAGTTTCGGCCGGGGACGGAACTTCGGGTCCACTTTTCCGAGCCGGAGCGGTTCGACTCAGCAAACAAACAATAAAAGCCGTGTAAGCAAGAAAGCCCGGGATACCTGATTCGCACGCTTGCTCGAGATAATCGTTGTGGACGAGCCGAGACATTTCTGCCTGCGGGCTTTTAATCTCCTGGTATGGAATCGCAAATGTCCCCGGGCCCGTCCCCAGCAGCGGGTGGGACGCGGAGATTTTCAACGCCGCCCGCCAGTAATCGAACCGAGCCACCACACTGGTAGCTCCTTTCTTGAAGAATCCGGCGTATTTGGCGGCAAACCCTGCTCCGCCAAAGAGCAAAAAAATGATAATCAGCGCAGCCTTGCAGCGCCGATCAAAGGGCATCCAAAAAAACCAGAACACCGCCAGTATTAGCATCAAAAGCCAGCCTCCCTTCGAACCGCTCCAGAACAGGCAGGCCAGAGCGGGTACAGCTATAAGCGCTGCAAGGAACCAGAGAGCGGCGTTAGTGAAATGACTCTTAACCTTCCACACCAGCCCGAGCATCGGTGGCAGCAGGAGAAGCAACACGCCAGCCAACGCGTTCGGATAAAAGAGGGTGGAGAAGATGCGGTTGCTAGCAATTTTCTTCAGGTATTCCGGCGGGATTTCCTTTGCCTGGGTGTACACATAGGCGTAGAACCAGCGTCGCGTTGCCTCCAATCCACCGAAGTGCTGTTCCAAACCGGCCGCGAGCACTAGAACAAACCCGCAGAGCACGCCCGCCCAAAAGCATCCCATGCGCTCGACGTGGCTAAGACAGAAGTATCCAAGGTAAAAGCAGGCCAGGCAGGCTATGAAGTGAAAAAGGGTTGGGTTCGAGAGCCGGGCATCAACTGAGCAAGCGGTGCACAGCATTTGCCAGAGCAGCCATAGCAGCGGCAAAAACAGCAGCCAGCGGGGGCTTCGGCCGTTCCACCGGGCCACAAACAAACCAATAACGGCGACTAGTCCCAGAAGCCAATACGCCCAGGCGATTGGCCATGGTGAGCCGATAACAAACTCATAAACATTCGTGGGCGCAACCGTGTACTTTTCCATGATCGGCGGATTGCCGAACTTCAGAAGCGAGAGCCCAAGAAACACTCCAAAAGCGGCTGCAAATATGACTCCCAGCACCTGCCGCTGGTTTGGGCGGGGCGCGGCCATCATCACATTAGAGGCGCAGCTTGAGCAGGCCGACCTCAAGCGCCAGGGCTTCCTGAACATTAGTGCCGAGCCAGCGTTGGAGTTGCTCGAGGACTTCGAGGTTCTCCAAAGCCTCACCCGCCGAGATCCGCCGGGCAACCGGGTTGGTCGTCTCGAGTTGCGGGAAATTCAGCAACTCTGAAGGTGTATGGGGTGAGGAAGTCGTTCCTTTCGGCGCCGGCTGTGCCGATCCATTTTGCGGCTTCGACAAGGTCTGGAGCCAAACATCCCGCAGCCACCATTGCACGATCGCCAGGAGATCGGTCCTTTGCCGGCGATACTCTGCTTCAACCGCTGCGGCCAATTCGTCTTCCCAGCGGTCGACCAGGGCTTTTTCGGCGTCGGGATAGCGTTCCAGCGGCGATCGCGCCGTCAGATCTTTTTCGATGCCTTCCTTCATCTCCGTAAGCTTGCGTGTGAGCACGTCCATCAGCCGGTAACGGCCAATCAGACTTTTCTGCTCCTCGGCGGCGAGTTGGCCAAACCTGGTCAACCACGCCATCAACTCCGGGGCTAAAGCCCGGGGACCTTCCCCTGAGAAGTTCAGCCGAAGGCAGCGCGAGCGGATTGTCTCCAGAATCCGTTGCGGTTCGGTCGTGAGAAGAATCAAAACGGATTTGGGAGGAGGCTCTTCGAGAGTTTTCAGGAAAGCGTTAGCAGCCTCGGTGCGGAGACGATCGGCCGCCACAACAATGGCCACCTTGTATTGGGCTTCCGTTGGCTTTAATTGGATCTCCCTTATCAACTCGCGAATCTGGTCGACCGAAATGATTCGGGACTTGGATTCCGGTCTGACCAAATGAACATCGGCGTGGTTGCCATGTTCGATTTTCCGGCAACTCAGACACTGGTCGCAGCAGTCGATGGCCGCGCCGCCAGCCCGGACCGGGCTTTGGCAATTGAGGGTTTTTGCCAGCGTGCGCGCCAGGAGTTCAAGTCCAGTGAGCTCATGACCGGTAATTAGGTAACCATGCGCCAGCCGCCCGCGCTCTAACGAGCGCTGAAGCAACTGCACACCCGCTGCCTCCGCTAGAAGGTCTTTGAACGCCATTGCCCGCAGTCTACCGACCGGTGCCTGCCTGCAAAAGCTCGAAGTATTCAGGGCGGTAGCTAAACACCTTCCCTTCCTCCCGCCGCTGGCGCGCGCAACTTGCTTCGTGGATTTATGGACCTTCCCATCGCCATTCCTTTCGCACCGATGGACGCGCTGCCGGTTGAGCAAATTCCAGATGGTCCCGGCTGGCAGTATGAACCGAAATGGGATGGATTTCGTTGCCTGGTGTTTCGAGATGGAGCCGAGGTTCAACTGCAATCCAAATCGGGGCAATTGCTGACGCGTTACTTTCCTGAATTGGTGCAGCAAGTATTGGCATTGCGGCCCAAACGGTTTGTGCTGGATGGGGAAATTGCTGTGCCCGTCAGTGGGCGTTTTTCTTTCGATGCGCTTTTGCAGCGCATTCATCCTGCCGAAAGCCGAGTCCGAAAGCTCGCGCGCGAAACCCCTGCGTTGTTCATTGCATTCGATATTCTGGTCGACGCCGAGCGCAAGTCGCTTTTGGAAGCGCCTCTTCGTGAGCGGCGCAAGAAGCTAAAGAGCTTTGCAGACTCTGCATTTACGAGTAACGGACCGCTGCGGCTGTCGCCTGCCACCACTGATCTGGAGGTGGCGCAAAGCTGGTTCAAAACCGTAGGCGGCGACCTGGACGGTCTGATCGCGAAACGCGTTGACCGCGATTACCGTTCCGGCGAACGAACCGGGATGCAAAAGATTAAACAAATGCGCTCAGCTGATTGCGTAATCGGCGGCTTTCGGTACGCCGAGAAGCAACGCGTGGTGGGTTCGCTTCTGCTTGGCCTTTATAGTGACTCGGGATTGCTGGATCACGTGGGTTTTTGCTCTGGCCTGACCGGGACGGAGCGCAAAGCGCTGTTGAAGCAACTGGAGCCACTTATTCAGCCGCCCGGGTTTAGCGGCAAAGCTCCCGGCGGGCTAAGCCGATGGAGCGCCAGGCGCTCAATGGAATGGGAACCGCTGAAGCCAAAACTGGTTGTGGAAGTTAGCTATGACCATTTTACCGGCGGTCGCTTTCGTCACGGCACCCGGCTGCTCCGTTGGCGTCCGGATAAAGCTCCCGAACAATGCAACCTCGACCAAATCGCGCTGCCCGGCCGCGGCTCCATTACACTACTTGAGCGCCAGGGCGTTTTTGATTTGGTGAGGGCAGCTTGAACGCGTGCGATCTTTGCTGACTTCCTGGTTCGGTCACATATATTCCGGTTAAATCGGTTTGAACGGCAGGTGAAGCGAGCCGGCCGTTCGTATCTGGCGACCTTAACTCAAAAGATTATGAACTTCCGCTTCTGCAGCTCACGTTCTCTGCCTAGCTGTCTCCTTATCGGCGCGTTTAGTTTTGCGCTCTCTGTCCTGGCGACCGTCGCTGCGACTCTTCCGGGCATTGATGCCGCAATGCGTAATGCGATTGCCCAGCATGAAGTGGCCGGCGCCGTGACGGTGGTTGTTACCAAAGACAAAGTCCTGCACCAGGATGCGACGGGGTTTGCGGATGTCGCGAGTAAGAAGGAGATGAGTCCGGATACCGTATTCTGGATCGCGTCGATGACGAAACCGGTGACCGCAGTGGCGGTGCTGATGTTGCAGGATCAAAGCAAGCTCAAGGTGGCGGATCCGATTGCGAAATATATTCCCGAGTTCGGGAGTTTAAAGACACCGTCCGGCAAATCGGCAAACGTCACCGTCGCTCAGCTCCTCACGCATACCTCAGGCCTCGGCGAGGCGGATGCCGCCGCGTCCCGCAACGCGCACACGCTGGCAGATTTGGTTCCTTTGATTGTCGCCGCTCCGATGCAGTACGAGCCGGGCGCAAAATGGAAATACACTCAGAGTGGAATCAACGTAGCCGCGCGTCTGGTTGAGATTGCCGGCGGGATGTCATTCGACGAATTCGTGCAACAACGGATCTTCGATCCGCTCGGGATGAACAGCACGACGTTTTATCCTGTGGAACGCGTTGCCGACCGCCTGGTCACGGCGTATGCCAAGGACCAGGCCACGGGAGAGCTCCGGCCTGTTGTCGGACGCGCTGGATTTGGCGAGCGAGGCCATCCGCCTTTTGGCAATGGAGGTTTGTTTTCCACGGGTCCTGATTACGCGAGATTTTGCCAGATGCTGCTGGCTGGAGGACGATTTAAAGGCAAACGATACTTAACTCCCGCAGCGATGAAGCTACTCACGACAGTGCAAACGGGTGACTTGCCCTGTGGGTTTTTCCAATCGGCTGAGTTTGGTAATCACGGCGCCAATTACGGATGGGGCATCGGTACGTGCATCCTGAGAGCGCCGCACGAGGGCGTGGCATCGATGCTGTCGCCGGGCACGTTCGGCCACGGCGGCGCCTGGGGCACACAGGCTTGGATGGACCCTAAACGTGGCGTCGCCTACATCCTCATGGTGCAGCGCTCGAATTTCCCAAACAGTGACGCGAGCGATGTGCGTCGAGCATTCCAGCAAGCAGCCACTGCGGCGCTGTCCCCATAACCGGGAAACCGCGGTAACTACACTTCCTTAAACGAGGTCAGACGCGCCGTGGTATTGGCGACGATTTTCTCCAGGCGCTTTCCGTACTCTATATAATTTTTCTGCTGTGCCTCGGCGTTGGCGTTCTGCGACTGGGTGTCGTGAAACACTACTACCATGTGAGGCTCGATTGAAAATGCAGCGTCATAGCCACGCGCCAGAGCGTCACGAATAATGTCTTGCACTCGGCCCTGGCCTTCACCCGGCCAGTTGTAATCGGCATCGTTTTTGGCGGCATTCCACGTGGCGTCTTTAATGTGAATGTGGTCGATGTGATCGCGAATATGTTCCCAGAATTCCCAAGGATCCTGTTTGGGCCACGGCTTGGGTTTCGACCGATCGGGATTGAAAATCGGGTTGGCCGTATCGAAAACCCATCTAAGCCCGGGGCACTTGTCGAGCAGCTCGAGCGCGTGCTGCCAACTCATGCCACCGTAGTTCATGCAGTTTTCATGCACCGGCTGTAAGCCGGCATCGATAAACCGGTTCGTCACTTCCTTCACCCGACGAAAGACTTCGGCAGGGATTTTAAACTCTTCGTCGCCCGGCTTGAAGCTCATGATGCGGACGAACCTGGTTCCCAATCGCTGCATGCGCGGGATCGCGCGTTTGACTTCGCCCAAAGTGACGTCAAATGGGTCGCCAATTCTTTTGGACCAATTCATAATGGCCGAACCGAAACAATAAACGCCCAGATCGGCTTCCTCGAGTTGGCGCACCAAGACGTCAAATGCCGCATCGGAGATATCGTGCAAATTCGCTTTCGAAAAACCTGGAACTTCGACGACGCGCATTTCGAGACTGCGCCAGTTGAGTTCCTGAGTCGCGCGGATTTGGCCATCCAGCCTCGCGTCCGCTTCGTCGCTGATACCGGTGAGAATCATAATTTTTGAAAGTGTCGACCTATTTTCTGAACGAGCTCGCAAAATCTTCGCCGGATACGGTAATCACCTTCTTCTCGACGCGAGACCCGGCAATGAGCTCGTTGAGTTTGTGCTCGTAATCCGCGCTATTCATTGGAAGTTCTAACGTCTGGCCCCGTAACGAAGAGTACAGGATTGCATTGGCGAGCTCAACCGAGTGAATCCCTTCGGCGCCAGGAGCGATCAGCGGTTCGCCGTCGAGGATCGCATTCACAAAATTCTGCGTGAGTGTGGCATGGCCGGTGGGTGCGTTTTCGAAAGGAATCTCAATGTGCCACACATCAGGCTTGGCAAATCCCAATTTGGCGGTTTTGCTGAACTGCAGCATATCCGCTTCGTTGCGGGTGAAATGAAGCCGGTCAGCTTCGAGGACCAGTTTGCCACGAGTGCCGGCGATCTCGAACCGGTTGGTGCCGGGAGCCTCACCCGTCGAGGACACAAAAGTGCCGGTCGCTCCACTCTCATACTCAAAATAGGCGCTGACGTTGTCCTCGACCTCAATGTCATGAAACCGTCCGAGCTGGCAAAAACCACGGATGCGGGCCGGCATTCCAAGCAGCCATTGCAGGACGTCGAGATTATGCAGGCATTGATTCAGCAAAACACCGCCGCCTTCGCCTTTCCAGGTTGCTCGCCACCCGCCGCTTGCATAGTAAGCTTCGGTGCGGAACCAATCCGTCATGATCCAGCTCATGCGCACGATTTGACCCAGTTCACCGCTCCGGATGAGTTTTTGGATTTTTACGTAGCGCGGCTCAGCGCGGAGTTGGAACATCCCGGCGAATATCAGCTTGGGATCTTGCTTGTGGGCAGCGATCAATCGTTCGGCGTCTGCTTTGTGGGCCGAAATCGGTTTTTCGACCATGACGTGCAGCCCTTGTTGCAGCGCGAGAATTCCAAGAGTCGTATGCTGATAATGGGGTGTCGCGATAATCACCGCATCCACCAGACCGGAGCGAATCAGTTGCTCACCATCCTGGAATGTCCTCAGCGATTGATACTTTTCGAGTTTATTTGCAAACGCATCCGATACGGCGACCAGCTCGGCCCGGTTCACTTTCCCAGCCGTCAGATAGGCCGCGTGGTGCTGGCCGATGTTGCCCAACCCGATGAGTCCCAAACGAACTTTGGTCATAAAGCGAGTTTAATTCGCCGACGAACCCTGACGAGTGAAAATTACTGCACGGTAGCGTCACGTTGCGCTTTCAGGGCAACTCTATAGGCGCTTATCGCGCTTCCTCTTTTACGACTTCCGTTGGCTCTTTATCCTCCCGCAAGCCAACAAAGGCAGGCTGTCGCAAGTGGCGAGGAATTCCGGAGCGGAGCATGCCGGAAGCAACTGATCTGGAGCCAGGAACTGCAGCCCCCTGATATCGGACGGCGAGTTATTCGTTTATTCCCCAACGGGTAAATCCGCGATCCGGCTGAATGATGCTGACCAGGTTGGCTAAGGAACGTTCGCTCTGTTCGGTGCCCGTGAGAAAGAAGCCGTGAGGCAAATGGTGGCCGGGCCAGTCATCCGGTTGAGCAAAGAACTCCAGGCCACCGCGACGTGCTGCCTCCGCAAGATAGGTGCGCGTGGCCCAAAACTTCTGGGCCGGTTGCGCCGGATCGAACAATCCGACAATCGCCAGAGCGTTATGCGCATCAGGCAGCCAATCTTCGATCCAGTCCTTCAAGCAATTCGGCACATCTTCAGTCGAACACGACACCATAATAATGTCGGCAAGGCTGGCATCCTTGGCCGCTATCTCGCGCAATTTCGGGATGTTCAACACACCGAACTTCCACATTTGATTCACACAAGAACACTCGGTCCCAAGCTGGGACACCAGGAAATCGTAAGTGCGCTTTGCGTTTTTGCCCGCGTTAAAATCTTCGTACGCGATGACGATGTTGAACGCCGGGTTGGGATCGAATCCGCGAGAACCAGAAGGAGTTGAAGTGAGCGCGTGTTGCATGGGTCTGAAGATGAAACTCTGTGTCGTCGATAACAATGGGGTACTAACCCACCCTTGGCATTTGGAGGATAGCGTCACTCCAGCAGGTCGCTTCACCTTTACATCACCATCGCCACCACCAGGCGAGCAGGGGCGCTGCGACCAGCACCGGGAGGTAATCCGCGAGGGGAACCCGCTTCAAACCCAGCATCACCAGCGCTACAAACAACACCAGCAGGCCGGCGCCCGCTTGTACTGATCCGGTCAACCCGTGCGCAGTTAATAAAGGGCCAAGCACGCGCTGACACAGCAATGAGATCGATCCCTGCAACGTCATTACCGGAATCACGGACAACATGACGCTCCATCCGAACAAACCGGCAAATCCCATCGCCGCTAAACCGTCCATGGCAGCTTTGATTGCGAGGGGGCCCACGCTCTCGGATCCAACCACACTTGTAGAGTTCGCTGACAACCCTTCTACGATCGCCCCAACAATTCCAAGAGGCGAAGCACAGAATAGTGCCGCGCCTATCTTGAAACCGTCGTCGATGCGTTTTGTCGAGCCGGACGAAGCGGAGCCCATCCGTTCTCGCGCATGCTGGCCGATGCGATTGGAAAATGATTGTAAATGCAACAGACGTCCCGCGAGGTTGCCGATTAGGAGAGCGAACATCACCAGGAGCATTTGTTTGAACACGTTTCCCGGTGAACCGCCCAGACCCTGCCATACTAATCGCATCCCGCAGTAGGCCGCGAACACTGCCAACGTAATCTTGAAGAAAGATTCCCTTTGCGCCGATAGCCCGTGTCGGCCGCTTAGGCCAATGGCGCTCCCGAGTAAAATGCCGCCAACATTGAAAAGCGTTCCAAGCATCCGCGCCAGCATAGAAACAAGCCGTCGCGTTCAAAGCGCAAAATACGCGTTGATTCCGGTTGTCCCTTTCTACAATGCTGTCGCGTCGGTTGCCGGAATATCAGCTATGGGCAAAGAATTCAGTCTCATTCCGCAAGCGGTGCCGCGGGTTGAAACCAAATACCGCCGCATCGTCACCGCTTTGCCGCACCCCGACTCAGTCACGACGCTCGAAAAATTGCGTCGGTTTGAGCCGCAATCGATGCGCGGTCAACCGCCATTGGTTTGGGACCGTGCCGAGGACATTTCGGTATATGATCGCTTTGGTAATCGGTGGCTGGATTGGAGCAGCGGTGTGCTGGTGACCAATGCCGGGCACGGTGCTCCCGAGATCCGCCGCGCTATTATCGACCAGGTCAACAGCGGCTTGCTTCACAATTACGTGTTCCCGAGCGCCCAACGCGCCGCGCTGGTTGAGGAGCTTGCGCGCTTGGCTCCGGCTGGATTGGATAAAGTGTTCCTGCTGACTACCGGTTCGGAGGCGACGGAATGCGCGATCAAATTGGCGCGCGCGGAAGGCATTCGCCGGGGTGGCAAAAGCAAAATTGGTATTCTGGGCGCCGAACGCGGCTTTCACGGCCGGACGCTTGGGGCGCAACAGGCCGGTGGCATTCCCGGGCAGAAGAATTGGATTGTCAATGAAGACACCGCGATCATGCAGGTTCCGTTTCCGGATGGCTATTGGACCACCGACACGAGCTTTGATTTGTTCCTCGCAACTCTGGCCAGGAAAGGCATGCGCCCGGAGAACGTTGCCGGTGTCTTATTTGAAACGTACCAGGGCGTGGGTCCGGACTTCGCGCCGGTTGAATACATTCGCCGGTTGCATGAGTGGTGCAGGAAGAATGGCGTGGTCCTGATCTTCGACGAGGTTCAGGCAGGCTTCGGTCGGACCGGCAGATTTTGGGCGTTCGAGCATTACGGCATTGGCCCTGATTTGATTTGTTGCGGTAAGGGTATCTCCAGTTCGCTCCCGCTCTCAGCGGTGATCGGCCGCGCTGAGATTATGGACCAGTTCCCGCCGGGATCGATGACCAGCACACATACGGGCAACCCGGTCTGTTGCGCCGCTGCGTTGGCGAACCTAAAAAGAATCGTCCAGGAAGACCTTGCCGGCAACGCCGCGCGAATGGGGAACATTCTGGAAAGCGGCTTGCGTGATCTTCAAGCGCGGCACGCGGCCGTCATCGGTCATTATAGTTGCCGCGGCCTGGTCGGTGGGCTGCAAATGGTTAAGCCAGGCCGCAAAGAACCGAACCATGAACTAGCCCATGCGGTCATCGAAAGGTGCTTCCAAAAAGGACTGCTCTTCTTTGCGCCCGTCGGCGCTTGGGGCCAGACTGTAAAGATCGCTCCACCCCTTACTATCCACGAAGAACCACTCAGGGAAGGCATCGCTGTTCTGGGCGAAGCTCTGGACGAAGTGGCGAAAACCTAAACCTCCGGGTTCACACGTACAAGGCCGACTGAACTTCGCGCGCCATGGTTCCCACGAATGGGTAGCGCCGGTCCGGCTCCAATTCGAGGCACCGCAGAATCACACGTTCCAGAGCGACCGGCATATCGGGATTCAACTCTCGGGGAGTAAAGAATTCCGAGCGATCGAGCTGTCGTTTCAGAATCTCGGTTGGTGTTTCGCCGGGAAACGGTTTTTGGTTCGTCAGCAATTCGTATGCGGCAGCGCCGTACGAGAAGATGTCAACGCGGTGCGAAATCGGTTGTCCCAGCAACTGCTCGGGCGCCATGTAGGCGGGCGTTCCCGGATTCTTGCCCGATAATTTCTTCGGCTTCTCCGGGATGGGCTGCGCCAGGTCGAAATCAATCAGGCGCACCTTCCCATTGCGCGTAATGAGCACGTTTTCCGGCTTGAAGTCCAGGTGCATGTAGCCAGCCTCGTGCATGTACTCGAGCGCCAGGGCCATGTCGATCAGGATCTGCGCCACGTTCTCGAGCAAAACCGGATCGTGCACCGCATAAAGGTTCTTCAGATTATCCGCCTCCACATACTCCATTGCCAAATAGAGCTGCCCCTTGATCTTCCCATGCTCCACATAACCGATGATGCTTTCGTGGTCGCCGATTTTGGCAAGAAGCTCGCAGCCTTTAACAAACCGCCTGCGGGCGACGAGGTCAAAACGCAGCCGCTGATGCATGAGTCGAAGCGCGCAAGCTTTATTGTTATTCCCCGTGTCGGTGGCCAGCCAAATATCGGCCATGCCGCCGCTATTGAGCAATTCCTGTAAATAAAAATGGCCGAAGGGGCCGGGCACCGGCGCCTCATTGTCTCGACCTTTTTTCAGAATGCTTAGCACCGAGAGTATTTAGCATGACGCACTTGCGCCTGCCACCCAAATTCGAAACTCAGCTTTTTGACTTTATTCCAGCGCCGCAACCATTCTCCTCCCGCTGCGCACTTCCTTTCGGCTCCTTCTCAAAGCACGATCCAGTTTAACCCACGATCGCAGTCTTGCGCAAATCGGTCCGGCCGATATGCTCGGTTTGCCGGCAGATGAACACCTACTTTGAAGCGGGGAAAGGCTGGTTGAATGCAGGGTTGGCATTGGTTTATCCGGAAATCTGTCAGTATTGCCACGGGCACCGCGCCACGCCTTCTGAGGGCTACCTGTGCTCTCAATGCCGCGCCGAAGTGAAGTTTATCGAGCCGCCCTTTTGCAGCCACTGTGGCCTGCCGTTTCAAGGCGCGATTGAGCAGGAATTCGAATGCGCCACTTGCCGTGAAATGGATTGGGCGTTTGCTTCCGCCCGCGCAGCGGTGTCAGCTAAAGGTGTGATGCTCGAGGTCATTCATCGCTACAAGTATCAGCGCGCGCTTTGGTTTGAACCTTTCCTCGCCGGCCTGTTGATCTCTCGCGCAGCATCCGCTCTCGCCGCCAACGATTGGCAGTGGATCGTTCCGGTCCCGCTGCACCCTCTCAAGCAACGCGAGCGCGAGTTTAACCAGGCCGAGCGCCTTGCCTGTCGTTTGAGCAAGGCCACCGGTATTCCGCTCCGTACCGACTTTCTTCGGCGGATACAGTCCACGCGCACGCAGACCTTGTTATCGCGCGAAGAACGCCTGGCCAATGTCCGTCGCGCCTTCGCCTTCAGCGGCGCCGAGCCGCTTGCGGGCGAGCGTATCGTGGTGGTGGATGATGTCCTCACCACCGGCGCAACCACCGGCGCCTGTGCCGCCGTGCTCCGGGCTGCCGGCGCCGGTGAAGTTTGTGTCTGGACAGTTGCCCGCGGAATCTGAATATTATGGTCGACCGGATTAGAATGAGCGCGAATGCGAATCATGCAGCGCCGAGCTTCGGGTATCGGTGCTCGGAATCCGTCGTTTTACCCCTCTGATCATGGCCACTACCACGTTCGTGAAAAAGACATTGGGACTGGAAACGGCCGAACCGGCCGTGACCCCGCCGCCGGTGAACAATAACACAACCTTCGCGAAAAAGCCGAAGCTCACCGGCGCCAAATCCAAAAAGCGCGAGATTCCTGAAGGTCTCTGGACCAAATGTCCCAAGTGCAGCACAATGGTGTTCGATAAGGAGCTCGATGAGAATCTAAAGGTCTGCACACATTGCCAGCATCATTTCCCCATCAGCTCCCGCGAGCGTATCCATTCGCTGGTCGAGACCTGCACGTTCGAGGAAATGGACCCGGACATGACCAGTGTCGATGTACTCAATTTCACCGGCGCCGCCTCCTACAAATCGAAGCTCGAGAAAAACCGCGCTTCGACCGGCTTGAAAGATGCCGTGATTACCGGGTTCGCCAAGCTCGGAGCGCATCGGGTCGGCCTGGGCGTCATGGATTTTAAATTCCTGGGCGGTTCGATGGGTTCAGTAGTGGGAGAAAAACTGACCCGACTAATCGAGCGCTCGACGGAGAAGGCGTTGCCGCTTGTTATTGTTTCCACCAGCGGTGGGGCGCGCATGTACGAGGGCATGTTCAGCCTGATGCAAATGGCCAAGACTTGCGGTGCCCTCGCCTATCACTCTCAGGCGCGGCTGCCGTATATCAGCGTGCTGACCGATCCCACTACGGCCGGTGTGATGGCCAGCTACGCCAGCGTCGGCGACCTGATCATCGCCGAGCCCGGCGCCATGATTGGCTTTGCCGGTCCACGAGTGATCAAAGACACCACACAGGCCGAATTACCGCCGGGATTCCAAACCGCTGAGTTCCTGCTGGAACATGGGTTGATTGACGCCATTGTGCCCCGAAAAGAGCTGAAAACCCGGCTAACGGAGTACCTGAATTTCCTTAACGGCGGCCAGAAAACCCCGGTTGCCGCCTAAGCAAAAAAAGTAGTTGCGCTGTCTGGGGTTTACCTTTATCTATTAGGCGTATCGAAGGTCTGTCAGCTGCCTTGGCATGTTTCTAGTCGGCCGGAGCAGCCGCTTCCCAAAATTCAAAGTTCTAAATGGTTTTCGGGGATTAGTTCTGGAAAGCCTTCGAGCAACACATACAGTATGAGCACAGCGACCAAACACGATAGCAGCCACAGCCATTCCGGAACCAACGATTTTGGTTCGGGATACCTCGAGATCTCTGAAAAGGGCTTTGGATTCCTCCGCACCGCAGAGAACCACTTCCACCCCAAGCCCAGCGACATTTTCGTTACGCCCGATACCATCAAGCGGAATTTCCTTCGCGAAGGCAGCCTGGTGGAAGGCCCCACCCAGCCGCCGCACCGCGGCAACAGCCCGCAACTGCGCGCCGTCGAGCGGGTCAACGGAATGAGTTTCGAGGACTACACCAAAGCCAGCCGCTTCGAAAACCTGACTACCATCGACCCCATCGAAAAGTTCCGCCTCGAAACCAATCCCGACCTGGTCGAGACACGCGTAATCGACCTGGTCACGCCGCTGGGCAAGGGCACCCGCGGGCTAATCGTCGCGCCACCGCGCACGGGCAAAACGACGGTGTTGAAACAAATCGCCAACGCCATCACTGCCAATCACCCGGAAGTGCATGTAATGGTCCTGCTCATTGACGAGCGGCCGGAGGAAGTCACTGACTTCCAGCGCTCGGTGAAAGCCGAAGTTGTTGCCTCTTCTAACGACCAGGATCTTGAGACGCATGTTCGGCTGTCCCGGTTCATGATCGAACGTTGCCGCCGTATGGTCGAGGCCGGCAAAGACGTTTTCGTGCTGCTCGACTCCATCACCCGCGTTGCTCGTGCCTACAACAGTGTGCACGGCGGCAGCGGCCGCACCATGACCGGCGGCGTCGACGCCCGTGCTTTGGAAATCCCGCGCAAAATGTTCGCCTCCGCCCGCAAGATCGAAGAGGGCGGTTCGCTAACCATTCTTGCCACCGCGCTGGTCGACACTGGTTCACGGATGGATGAATTGATTTTCCAGGAGTTCAAGGGCACCGGCAATATGGAGCTCATCCTCGACCGGAAGCTCTCCGATCGCCGCTTGTTCCCGGCTATCGACATTCCCAAGAGCGGCACTCGCAAAGAAGAAAAGCTCTTCCCGAAAAATCAAATCGAAGCCGTCCGCAAGCTCCGCCGCACCATGGTTGATCTCAATCCCGTTGAAGCCATGGAAACGCTCATCGCCGCCCTCAAGAAGCACAAAACCAACGAAGAACTGCTGGCCAAGCTGGTTTAAGCAGGGCGAGCTTTCGATGTTCGGGTAAGGCTTGCTGGAGCTTCAACGGCACTCGACGCCGCGAAATCGGCACGCAAAGCCGCAAAGATACGTTCCGGTCCAGAATCCAGCTTTCCTTTGTACTACTTTCCACAAAAGTTTCCTCGGCCTGCGCAAACTCTCGTCCTCGTCCTCGTTCTCGTCCTCTTCCTCCAATGAATTCAATTGGCTTCCCTTTTGGTTGCGGCTCTGCTGCGCTGCGTCCTTGCGTCTTTGCGTTAAAAAGGTGCTCGGTGTCTTTCACACTGAGCGCATTGAACGATCATTAAGGCCGGCCTTCCTTGTCCCATCCCTTCGCTCTTGCAAACCTTCGGTGTTTGCGCTGATAATCCGCGGCAAGTCCACACTCAAATGCCCTATGAGAAACCTCAAGGATGCCGTTGCCCCTCTTTTCTGCACAATGGCCTTGGCTGCCTGGTCCGTTTCCGCTGCGGACACAAATGTTCCCGGCACTAACACCAACTCAGCCAGCGCCGCGCGGCCCTCTGAGCCCGCCATCATTCTCACTCCAAAAGCGCTGCCGTCTCCCGCCATCCACGGCGCCAAAGTGTTCGGCGTCCGCCCTGGCGCGCCGTTTTTGTTTTCCGTTGCTGCCACCGGCGACCGCCCCATGACCTTCAGCGCCGAGGGGCTGCCTGATGGCCTCCAACTCGACAGTTCAAACGGTCGCATTACGGGCACGCTCAAAACGAAGGGTGAGTACCCCGTTACCCTTCATGCGCAGAACGGGCTTGGCAAGACCGACCGCAAATTCAAAATCGTTTGCGGCCCTCAGATCGGTCTCACTCCGGCCATGGGCTGGAACAGTTGGAATTGTTTCGCTGGCGCTGTCACCGCCGAGCACGTGAAATCCGCTGCCGACGCCATGGTCAAAAGCGGCCTGATCAACCACGGTTGGACTTACATCAACATCGATGACTTCTGGGAAGTAAACCAGCGCCGCACCAACGATCCCTCCCTTCAGGGTCCCGCCCGCGATGATCAGGGGCGCATTGTGCCGAATCCGCGCTTCCCCGATATGAAAGGCCTGGTGGATTACGTCCACGGGCTTGGCTTGAAAATCGGGCTCTACTCCTCGCCAGGACCGACCACCTGCGGCGGTTGCATTGGGAGCTGGCAGCACGAAAATCAGGACGCCCAGCAGTACGGCGCATGGGGATTCGATTACCTGAAATATGATTGGTGCAGTTATTCGCGCGTGGCCGGCACCAACCGCCAGCGGGACTTCCCTTTGGAAACACTTCAGCGGCCGTATCGCCTCATGCGCGAGGCTCTCGACAAGGTGCCACGCGATATCATGTTCAGTCTCTGCCAATATGGCTGGGGCAAAGTCTGGGAATGGGGTGCGGACGTCGGCGGCAATAGTTGGCGCACTACGGGCGACATCACCGATACCTGGAGCAGTTTGTCACGGATCGGATTTGGCCAGGCGGGTCATGAGAAATACTCCGGCCCCGGCCACTTCAACGATCCGGACATGATGATCGTTGGCCACGTCGGCTGGGGACCGCGTTTGCATCCGACGCGGCTGACGCCCAACGAGCAATACACACATGTCAGCCTCTGGTGCCTGCTGGCCGCGCCGCTGCTCATCGGCTGCGACATGACGCAGATGGACGATTTCACCTTGAGTCTTCTCACCAACGACGAAGTGCTCGATGTTGATCAGGACCCGCTCGGTCACCAAGCCGGCCGCGTCGCTCAGGATGACCAAAGGGAAGTTTGGGCCAGAGACCTGGAAGACGGTTCCAGAGCTGTCGGTCTTTTCAATCGTGGACCGGACGAAGCCTCTGTGACGGCGAAATGGTCTGACCTCGGCGTGAGCGGAAAACAAATCGTGCGCGACTTATGGCGGCAGAAAGATTTGGGTCAGTTCGATGGCGAATTCCATGCATCTGTGCCGCGTCATGGCGTGGTGCTGATCAAACTACGACCCATGTGAGCCGCGCGCTCATCACCAAGGCCACCGCAGTTTTGGGTCTCGCCTGGAAAGTGTTCTCGGACCGCGAGCGGTCCCCGCTCGCAGCGGTGCGAATGGCACCTAGGCCGAGGTTGCTGCTGAAGACCGCTCGCGTTCCGGCGCAACCACATTATTTTTCAAACATACTTCTGGCCGCTGCGTTCATCTGCGCTTCGCAGGCCCGGGGCCAAGAGACAGCGGTCCGCGAGCTAGGGCAGGGGGCCTTCCACATCAATTATGATGACCGCGGCGTCACAGGCCTTGCCAACCCGAAAGACCCGTTCGGCGCCCAGATTCTGGCAACCGGACAACGGCTCGGTTTGTTGGCGCGAATAGGGCGCGGCACCAATTGGCTGGAATTCACGTCCGGCGAAAGCCGATTGGCCGCTGTGATCGGTGACAAGGAGTTGGTTTACACGAACGACAACACCACGAGCCCAGCCAGAGTCACTCAGACGTTCACCACGGACGGCACCGCATTCGATTGGGATATCGAACTGACGAGTTTAACAAATAGTTCGCTGGAGATCGGCGACCTGGCCATCAGCATCCCTGCGTCGGGTCCGCGCGGCGAAGATCCCAAACGAATCTTCGAGCGCGGCTTTCTGAGGCACCAATTCATTTCCGGTAATGGTTCGTTCCTCTACTTTGTGCGAGCTTCCGGCACCCCGCCATATCTCATGGTGACAGTCCATCCGGGAACGAAACTCGAATATTTCTCTGCGGGCGCATCACGCGGGGCTGCGCAAGTCTTCGTTCATTCGGGCTTCAGTGGTGCTAGAGAACAGCGCGGAACCTGGCGGCAAAAGCATACTTCCCTGGAGCTCGGACCGGCCGGCTCACCTCAAAGCAAAGTTCATTACGGCTTTCGGTTCCGCTGGGCCAATTCGTACGCCGAGATGCGCGAGATTTTATACCAGGAAGGGCTGTTCGATATCCGTTGCGTCCCAGGCATGACCGTTCCCCAGGATCTCACCGCGGAATTTGCGCTGCACACCCGCGCGCATATTGATTCGATTCAGGCTGAATTCCCCGGCCAAACCGAAATCCGGAGTCTTGGCCAATCGGCAACCGGCGAGCATCTCTTCGAGGTCCGTTTCCAGCACCTTGGAGAAAACCTCTTGACCATTCACCACGACGGCGGGCGCGAAACTTATCTCGAGTATTTCGTCTGCGAACCTCTTGAAACGCTGATCAAGAAAAGGGCCGCGTTCATTATTCACCGGCAACAGATCCGCGATCCTTCCAAATGGTGGGATGGCGTTTTCGGCCCCTATGACATGAAGAACCGCAAGGTACGCACCATCGAAGACCCCGACATCTTTACCGGTCGGATGGTTTACGTGCTCACGTGCGATGATCCGGGACTTTGCAAAGCGCCGTTCGCCGCCGAAAAGAACGTGAGCTTTCCGGATCGCGGCGAAATCGAAGGCCTGGAGTATTACCTGCAGTATTTCGTTTGGGGCGGATTGCAACGCACTGACAAGGAAGAGCCGTATCCGTACGGGGTTTACGGAACGCCAAATTGGTACACCGACCGCGATCCGGAGCGACGAAAAAAGGCGGCGGGTTCAAACTCCACTGCCGTTCGGGACTTGACACGGGAGCACGTTTGGCGCTCTTACGATTACCCGCATGTGGTGATGCTCTACTACCACATGTATCAGATCGCCAAAATGTACCCGAGCCTCGTGAAGTACCTCAATGCTTCCGGGTACTTGGAACGTGCTTACCAAACTGCCCACGCCTTCTTTACTTATCCTTACCAAATCTATCCCGATTACTACGAAACCTATAAATGGGGCCTCTACAACGAACTGATCGTATTGAAACTCGCTGAGGCGCTCGATCGTGAAGGGTTTCCTGACCGCGCGGCTTGGCTGCGATCGGAATGGGAGAAGAAGGTCAAATATTTCGTCTACGACGATCCGTATCCGTTCCGGTCGGAATATGCGTTCGACCGTACGGCGTTTGAATCCAGCTACGCCCTCGCTAAATATGGCGCCACCCACGCGATGCAACCGGATACCAACCTTTGGTACGACGTGAAGTTGAAGAAATGGTATTCGCACCCGCATATTTCTGAAGCGGATTCACGCGCTTTCATGGATCGCCAGCTTGCTGCTGGTCTGTCTGTACGCGGGTGGCTCGAAACTAGTTATTACCAGCTCGGCGCCGATCCCGGCCTGAGCTATATGGCCGCCATGGGCGGCTGGGGCATCCTCGACTACGCTTTGAACTTCGCCCCAAATCCGTACGATTGGCTCCAGCTCGGCTACGCTTCCTACCTGAGTTCCTGGTGTTTGATGAATTCCGGCCCGGCGACGAACAATTACGGTTTTTGGTTTCCCGGTCCGGATAACGACGGCGCCGCCGGCTGGCAATTCATGTCCGCCAAATACGGCCGCGCCTGGATGGGCGCCGAAGTCCCTCGCGGACCTTGGAACTATGACGGCGAAATTGATCTGGGCTTCGGCGGCGCTCTGCGCATGGCCGCAACCGTCCTCACCCGCGATCCCACTTTCGACTGGCTGGCTTATGGAGGCAAACTCACCGTCGCAAAAGATACTTTGTCCGTGATCCCGTACGATGGCCTCCGCCAGCGGTTCTGGGCTCTCATTGGCGAAGGCGGTGGCTCTCAGGCGGCCGTTCGCCGCCTCAAAGTCGAATTGGACCGCGACGGCTTCACCGACGGCCAAAACATCATCATCGACAAGGACCTGCATCGCATCTCATTCACCATCGAAAACCGCACCGGCGACTCGCACCATACCCGCCTGTGGCTCTCCTTTCCTGTCGGCTCCACTTGGTCCGTTCGCTGCGATGGGAAATCCATCGAATTGCATCCGACTGGTGATTGGGACCTGCCGTTCCATGCTGATATCGCCGTGACCGAAAAACTAACTCATATCGAGCTGCGCGAGAACGCAGCAAGGTGATTTCAACAATGTTCCAGCCATTGCTTTGCGACATTCGAGTGCCTCACGCAAAGCTTCCTGGGCCGAAACGGCCCTGCTCGTGATGTCTTGAGACAGGCTTAAGCACTTGATTACCAATGTCCCGTTTTTCTGTCTCATGGGAAGGTCGCGAAGGCCGCAAAGAAGACGAGGCAATGCGGAGATGCCTCCTTTCGTGTATTTCGCACAGAATGTCGACGAAAGTTTGCGCAGCTTGCGCAAATCATTTCAACAAATACGGAGGTTGCGCTCTGTCATTATCAACTTCGTTTGCGGCTCTGCCTCGCAGGGTATTTCGTGGTTCGCCGCGATTTCTGAACCTTTGCGCCCGTGGCGGCCTTTGCGTGAGGACCAAGTCTTTGCCTTTAGTGTATTTCGTGGTTACTAATTACAGACTGCCGCCGTTCCACGCCCCGGCCCACTATTCTCATATCAGCTCTATTGGCGCTACATTCGCTTTTCCTTTGCTCCTACGGTTGCCGAGCCGTTTTGCAGAACCAGACTGCCGGAGCGCAAATGCAGGTCGCGCTGCGGGAAAGGAATCTCGATTTTATTCGCTTCAAGCGCTTTGTGAATGGCATAAAAAAGCCGACTCTTAAAACGCAGCGGTTTTTCCACCACCATCGAGGACCACACCGCCAATTCGAAATTAATTGAGCTATCCCCGTAACCCACAAATATGAGATCTGGCGCCGGCGTTTTCAAAATCTCCGGCTCAGCGGCGGCGACCTCGAGCATCAATGAGCGAAATTTCTCGATATCGGTCCCATAGGCAACTCCAATCGGCAACCGGGTCCGAACCGTGGGATCGCCATGGCTCCAGTTGACGACCGGACCCGTGATCAGGTTCGAATTGGGAACAATGATGGAAATATTGTCGCCGGTGGTTATAGTCGTGCTTCTTAGATTAATCTCCTTTACTACGCCAATCGTGCCGCTGACTTCGACTCGATCACCCAGGGCGATGGGCGCTTCGGTCAGGATGATCAAGCCGCTGATGAAGTTGCTCACGATATTCTGCAACCCGAACCCAATGCCGACGCCGAGCGCGCCGGCTAGAAACGCGAGCGAGCTCAGATTGATTTCAACCGCCTCAAGAGACAGATAAATTCCAAAGGCCAGAACAACGTAGCGAGCGATTTTCGTGATGGCGAACTGAACAGAAGGTCGCAGCTTTGACCGGCTCAGCGCCCGCGCCAGAAACACGCGCCGAAAAATCATCTCGGCAAACCACACGACCGCCAGCAGCACGACCAATTCAATCAGGTGGCCAACCGTGAATGGCTTGACCAGAGGAAAATCCATGACTTCCCGCCACTCCCTCAAAAGTTCTTTCATAAGCTAATCGGTGAAATTCTGGGTGCTGACTGACGCAGCGCACTACGTTAGCGCAGGCTAACCTGTGGCTGCGGCTGAGGCAATCTATGAAGACTGCGGCCGCTATGCGGTGAGGGTTTCATGGCGTCAGGCATAGCGCCGCTACGCGGCGCGGTTTCATCACGTAGCGATGAAGTGAGATTAGCCGCGGACCAACTCGGTATTGCCTACTGGCGACCAAGCTCACCCCTGACTCATACAACCCTAACCGCGGGTTTTGTGAATGTCGATATGACGATCTCACATGACGAGTCGCTCAAGGCAGAAGCCGTGAAAACTTTTCCGCTGATACTCGCCACGTGAATTTTGATAGATGGGCAGCCGCATTCGCCCCATACGCTGGCAAGGAGTCCCGGTTCTGGTAAGCCCATTCAAGACTTTCAATTGCATCCTCCATTTCCGGTTCAGGCCAAGTGCTGAACGACCCCGTACCATTGGTGAAAACACGATTTCCCCGCGACTTTATTAGTATGGAATTTTCTTGCGTCACAACATCGGCATGCCCCGTTGAATCGGTGGCGATTACAGGCTTCCCGCAAGCCATGTACTCCATAAGCACAAGATTGGTTCCCCCCTCACACCTGTTTGGAAAAATACCAATGTCGGTATTCTGGTAGATTCTTGCCATACCTCGATTTTTGACCTGAGGCAATGTTATAACGGTTTCCGGATCTAAGCCATTCTCCACTAGAATCTGATTAATGTTTGCAACGTAAGAGCCGCCCGTCCGTCGGTACACAATCAGATCTGACTGCGCCATTGTATCCATTGAGGCAGCCCACGGGTTGTACCACGCATTAAGAAGCAGAACATCCTTGTGGCGTTCGCGCAGTACCTTGAACGCACGCAGAACGATATCCTGTCCCTTTCTGAATTCAAATTTTCCTCCCGAAAAAACCACAAATTTGTCCCTAAAGAAGGCTTTTTTGGACACTGCGGTTGCGGTCGGACAAAAAACTTCGGGATCGACGCCCTGCAGAATTGTGCACACATTTTTGACACCGTGCCGGCGCAAAGTGGCTGCGCACCATGACGAACCCGTCACAATTAGGTCGAATGAATCGCGGGCCGTGCTTACGGCGGTATCATCCAGAAAGTCGCTTTCAAAAAATGTGTAGCCAATATTGTGCTAGCGACCATATCGTGAGAGGGATTAAAGCCTGAAACTGGTTGACACTTCAATGATAGAAAGTGTCAGCATGCAAGAGAATGAACCAGTAGAGAAGAAGAGGAAGAGCACCTCCGCCCCTAGGGGCGGACCGCAAA
>CAZUVM010000144.1:0-4066 GCA_964623885.1 uncultured Verrucomicrobiota bacterium | reverse complement strand
CAGGTAAATGTTAGAAAAACCAGAGGTGGCGCAACGAGTTTCAAAGAGGTGAGTTTGTAATTGCTACGGGAGGTGAGACACGCCTTCATATGCTGCTTTGGTAACTGCGCGTCCAGATTGCCAGAAAATCACGCGGGGATTCTCTGGGGTAAACCACGCGTTTCGCTGAGGTCAGGCACCCCAGGCGAGTGGGTAAAGTCCAATCGTGTTTGGAGAACGTTGCGGTAAAACCAGAGCGTGACCGACGCCTAATCGCAGTTCCCGCCCAGTTAACATTCGCGCCGCTGCGAGCGGGGACCGCTCGCGCTCCGGCGGCATTTCCCAACGCCGATAAAGTTAGGGGATCAAACCCGCCGGGCGAGAAAGGCTAGCCGGCGCGGAAGAAGTTGAAAACTCCCATAGCTGTGGCTGGTGCGGACAGTAAAACCGGCCCGTCGCAAGGCGCGCAAAACTTGGGATCGAGTGTAAAGCTGGACGCGGTGGACTTCATCGGAGCGGCGCCAGCCGTTGCGTATCTTGCGGAACGCGATATTTCGGCGAATCAGAAGGCGCTGACGCGTGTTTTCTTCGACTTCAAAGAGAACGGTCCAATCCTTTCCAGCGCGCCAGTTCCGATATTTCAGGGAAGGGCCTTCGCGAAGCATGACGTCGAACAGAAACATCCCGCCGGGTCTTAAGGCACGAGCCACGCGCGCGAATAGTAATTCGAGGCGTCCGGTCAACCGCTCTGACGGGCCAAGATAACTCAGGGCTTCGCCAATGCTCGTCACTACGTCGCACGACGGGAGCGTGAATTTGTGCATCGACGAACAAACAAATTTTGCCCGTGGCGCGACGCGTTTTGCCAGGCGCACCATCGCGGCAGATTGGTCGACGCCGACAACACTAAAGCCACTGCGCCGTGCGAGTGCGGCCCAGATGCCGCTGCCGCAGCCCAGATCGAGGAGGGTTCCGCGCGGGACACCCACGGCGCGAAGCAAACGCAAAAGCTCAGGACCTGCCTGCCGCGAGAAGTCGCCGAAACCAGTGTGATGGATGTAGGCGAGGTCCTTCTGGTAAATGGCGCGGCGGTTCATAGTGCCAATGTGGCTCAAAATGGGTTTCAGACTTTGATTTAACCACGAATCGACACGGATGCACACGAATTAAACGCAGTCCGCTGGCCGGACTTCAATCTTCTTATCATGAATTCAAGTTATGGCCTTCCGCAATTGAGGGGAGCAGGGTCTTCACCCGAGATCATCCGCGTCAGTAAGTTATCCGCTTAGGTGATACACCCCATAGGCGGATACCCCAGTTGAACGCAGAATCGAGCACCGCTGAGCGCAAAGCGCGGCCGCACCCGGCGCAGCTTCCCGTGCCTGTTGGTTAACTATTTGGAAAACGTTGTGTCGGTTGGGTCGCTATCGCCTGAGTTACGGCAGTTCATCGCGAGACATATTCGCTCGGTGGAACAAGTTGAGATTCTCACCCTGTTGAGCGGTGAGCCGGTGCGGCCGTGGACGGCTGCCGAAGTGTTTCGGAAAGTCCAGAGCAGCGAACGGTCGGTCGTGGAGAGCCTGGCAGGGTTTTGCAAGGGCGAGCTGCTGAGTTGCGAACCTGCGGGAACGTACCGATTCGCCCCAAAAGATCCGGATGCAGGGAAGCTCGTGAAGGAGTTGGCGGCAGCGTATCGCGAGCGGCGCGTCACAGTCATCGAAGCGATCTATGGAAAAGGAAGCGATCCGCTTCAGGATTTTTCGGACGCCTTCCGGCTAAAAAAGGAGCAATGATATGGCAGCGACAGTATACCTTTTATGCGGCCTGACGAGCGTGGCTTGCGCGCTGCTGTTATTGCGCCAGCATCGCCGCACGCGTGGGGGACTGCTTTTTTGGAGCACGCTTTGTTTCACGGGTTTGGCCCTGGCGAACATTTTGCTGTTCACCGACCTGGTGATGCTGCCGGGAGTGGATTTATCCGGGATTCGGAACTCGCTGATGCTGGTGAGCCTGGTGCTCCTGCTGTTCGGGCTGATCCGGGAAACAACTTGAATCATCCATGCAGACGTTCAATGCAACCGTCGGTGGCGCCATTCTGATCAGCGCGTGGGCCATCGCCCTGTTCTTTTATCGGTTCTGGCGCAAGACCCGCGATCCGCTTTTTGCTTTTTTCTCGGCCGCATTCTTCCTCCTTGGCGTTGAGAGGATCTGCATACTCGCGGCCGCAAGCGAGGTCCAGGCGAATACCTATCTCATCCGACTGGTGGCGTTCGTGTTGATCCTGTTTGCCATTTTTCACAAAAACCGGCGGCGGCAGTGAGTATCTCGCAAAAATCTCAGAACTGAGGCAACTGCTCAAACCACTGAAGCTTCGTCTTAAACTGCTTTCGCCATTTAAACAGCTCCAGGGCGCGTTGGCGTTGCTCGGCGGTCATTTCGGAAAAACCAGTGTCATTGCCCCAGCCATTCGAGAGAGACACCGGCGCCTGAAAATCGCGCACCAACCGCATCATCGCGCGATCGGCATAACCGGGGTAGGTGTCGCTGCCCGAATCGCCGGGAGAAATATGAAAGGTTTCATCCCAGTTGAGCGCATCGACCTCGGAACCGAACTCGGCCAACAGCGCCCGGGTGAAGACAAGCTCGCCGTCCTTTTTCAAAACAGCGGACGGGTTCTCCAATTCGAGCACATTCGTACCATAATGGATCTCGCCGGCGGAGGATGCGCTGCTTATGAGACTACCCGGAGAATGTCCCCAATCGGACAAAGCACCGTTGGCAGTTAGTACGATGCTTTCCTTCCCACGACCAAGAATGAAAGCCGGTTCCGCCGACGCTGCACAAGCAACGAAAAGGAGAGCGGCGCAAAAGGCTGCCTTGGTCTTTGCTGTTAATCCTCTCACTTAGTCTGAGGTTTTTTCGCCTTTGTCCGAAACATGCGGAACGGGAAGAAATAGACTGCAAATACCACCGCATAGACGAGAAACGATTCCAGGTGGAGCACGGCAGCAAAGAAGAAAAAGAAGATCAAGAGATGCAAGCGTATGACGTTGCGATAAGGCTGAGCGAAATCGAGACTCGCGGGCGGAGCGAGCAGGTTGCGGCGCTCGGCAATGATCGAGGCCAGCAGGAACGGCCAGTACCGGCCGAGCACAGTCAGATACAATTGCGCGTTGGGAAAGCCGCTCCCGCCCTGATGCCGGAAACCGGCAAAGCTCCCCTCGCCCTGAACGGGGAAGAAGAGGTTTAGAAACACAGAGTGAACGAAGTGAAACCCGCCAAAATGCACCGTGAAGAATGCCAACAGGAACAGTGCGCCGACCGCCGTGGCGCCTTTGAACCAAATGGGAATGCTCGCGCCTTCCTGGCGGCCCACTCCCGTTATTTTTCCGGCACCACGCGCGATGGTGATCAAGATGGTGACATAGCCAATAACGAAACTCGACAGCCAGAGGCTCCAGACCAGATCGGGGACCTGCCAGTGAAACCCCCAGGTCAACGCCAGACCAATGATAAAGGCCGCCAAATCGGGCAACCAGTCGCGAGCGTCAATGGCGCGCGGCACAGCACCTGATTCGGCAAGGTTCGTCATTTCGATTTTATTTTCAGCAACACTGCGCCATGTCGGGGAACGGCGGCAGTGATGGTTTGTTTCAGTGTTCCCAGATCCTGCCGGCTCCATAAGTTCCGAGCCTGGGCGTTCTCCGACAAGTCCAGAACTTTAAGAGGCACGGTGAGCGAAACCGGCCGGTTTTGCAGGTTAAAGATTGCCACAGCGGAGCTGCCGTCGGACAATTGTTTGATCCAGATCTGGCTGGGGCCTTCCTGCCACACGCGGTGACCTTGCACTCCGGCGGAGTCCTGATCGATGGCGATGACTTCGGGATTGGTTAAGATCTCGAGTGTGTCCTGGTTCATTTTCGTCAAATCGTTCCCGGCGAACAGCGGCGCAGCAAGAACGCACCACAAAGTCATTTGGGTACGGTATTCATCGGCTTTCATGCGGCCGTTGCCGATTTCCAGCATGTCCGGATCATTCCAATGGCCCGGCCCGGCGTATTTTTCGAGTCCGTTTTGGCCAAGGCCG
>CAZUVM010000143.1:0-25366 GCA_964623885.1 uncultured Verrucomicrobiota bacterium | reverse complement strand
TGCTGCACTCCATCGCCGTGGGCAACCTTCTTCCGGCAAACGTAAAAACCATCTGCGTCGATATCAACCCTTCGGTAGTTACGAAGCTAACCGACCGCGGCACATTCCAAGCCGTTGGCCTGGTCACCGACATCGAACCGTTCCTGCGCGAACTGACGGAATTCCTTACGCCGGG
The DNA here is from genome assembly GCA_964623885.1 of uncultured Verrucomicrobiota bacterium. Lineage (GTDB taxonomy): Bacteria > Verrucomicrobiota > Verrucomicrobiia > Limisphaerales > UBA8199 > CAZUVM01. The sequence goes on along the minus strand of CAZUVM010000143.1, from coordinate 25,191 downwards.
GAAATAGCTCTCGCGGCAGTTTGTCTTTTGACCGGCGAGGGCTAGGCTGAGTCATGCGGAAGCTGCTGCTCTGCCCGCCGGATCACTACGGCATCGAATATGAAATCAATCCCTGGATGGATCGAACACGCAACGCAGTGACTGCACAAGCAAAAGAGCAATGGGAGAACCTCAAGCACCAACTGCAGTCCCTCGGCTGCAGAGCCGAGTTCGTGCCGCCACAGCCTAAACTCCCGGACATGGTGTTCACCGCCAATGCCGGACTGGTCATCGGTCGAACTTTCATTCGAAGCAACTTCCGTTATCCACAAAGACGCGGCGAACAATCGCACTTCGAACGGTATTTCGAGAAGAACGGATATCAAATCATTCGACTGCCGGAAGATTGCTTTTTTGAAGGTGAAGGAGACGCTTTATTCGGAGGCGACGTTTTGTTTTGCGGATATCATTTCCGTTCAGATATCCATTCGCATCAACGCATCGGTGATATCCTGAAATGCCTGGTCGTATCGGTCGAGCTGGTCGACGACAGATTCTATCATTTGGATACCTGTTTTTGCCCTTTGCCCGATGGCAGCACTGTTTGGTTTCCGCCAGCATTCGATGATTACGCCCGGCGGACAATTCGCAAGCATGTCAGGGAATCGATTGAAGTAGTGCCTGAAGAGGCCCTGCGTTTCGCCTGCAATGCCGTGGTATGGGGAGACGACATCGTGTTGCCCGATGAATGCCCAAAACTAACCGCCGCTCTGGCTGAGCGCGGATATCGATCTCACCCAATCGTCATGAGTGAGTTCCTTAAAGCGGGCGGGGCCTGCAAATGCCTCACGCTATTCTTGCCGCAAAAAGCAGCCCTGGAATGATAGACTCAGGGCCCGTAAGGAGTCCTGGGCGCAGGCGCGGGAGCAAGCGCACCGCGCGGAATGTTGATGGAATCTCCCGGTTTGAGTTTGCTCAAATCCAAGTTTGGATTGGCCGCCTGGATTGCGCTTTGCGGCACGCCATAAATCATCCCGATCACTGCCGCAGTATCACCCGGCCGCAACGTGTACGTGCGCCGTTGGGGAGCGGCTTGCGGCTCCGCAGGCAAGTCCTGACCGGTTGCGAGTGTGTTGGCCTTAAGCTGGTCCAATTCAAGTTGCTTCAGTTCGATCGCCTTTTGCGAGTCGGTCATGTTGGTATCCGCTTGAATGGCGTCCTGCGTTGCCAATGCGGCAAGATTGACCTGATAAATCGTTCGCGCAGCGTCGGGTGTGCCGGCGTCATCGGCGGCGGCAACTGCATCACGGTACAAGGGATCGTGTAACATCTGGAAGTCCTCGAACCGCTTCTGTCCGAGAACCGTTTTTATCGTGTTATTCCGCTGAGCTTCCAGGGACTGGCGCGTTTGTACCGCGCTTGGATCGGTGCTGTCAGCCAACAATTGAATCTGCTGGTCGATGGCATCGGTCGCGCGAAACACAGCCCGAAATTCGTCCGGGGTGGGATTAAAGAAGCGCAATTCGCCAAACTCGCCCCGCAGGTTGTTAGCATACTGGGAATAGCGCAGCAGAAACTCCTCGAGTTGCGCCGGACTCAGCACGCGAGCCAGTTCATCGCGTGTTTGCTGCCGCAGCTTTGCCAATTCGACAGGATCGGCTTCTTTCCCTTGTAGCCGCCGGCTATCCAGGTAAGCTTGCAGGCGTTCTTCGGACTGGACGTTGATGTTCTCCACGCTCTGTTTTGCATCGGCCGTCATCATGCCCAGGACAGGCCCGTCAAGCGCCACTCCCTGACGTGATGGCCGAGGAAGATTGGCCAGATCCCCCCCCTCCCAATTCGGTCCGAGCAAGCGTCCCAACAAAGCCCGGCGCTCATCTTCAAGAGACCGCGCCTTTGCACTGGCAGCCAGGACGACATTGGTGTCGGGCGCGGTTCGCCACCATTGTTGTTCCGGCGTCACCAATTCCGTGGCCCGACGTCGGGCGAAAAGTGCGTTCACATCCGCAATGATGACGTCGCGAATGGTTTGCTCCGGGCAACCGATATCCCTCAAGTTCGCAATGTAGGTGGGGTAATCAGGAGATTCGACCTCCGACCACGAAAAGAATTGGCGCCGCAGCACTATGTTGGTTCTCGTGGACCCACTTCCTGCGCCATCGGCACCAGCCGAAGCAGACAATGATCCGGCTAGTGGATGGCGCGGCAACAGCAACCATACAGCTGCTAGAAACAAATTAACGCCGAGCGAGATAAGGGATACGACGCGCCAGCGCATATCGCTATTTACCGTCAAATTCCCGCTTCAGCAACTCAAAAGGACACCAAACAAGGATAGTAGCCCTGGGATTTGGCGAATTAATGACCGGTGACGATTTGACCCCTCACCCGCTCTGCGATCTCGCGCTCAATCTCCTTGAGAATCCTCTCTCGTTCCTCGCCCCGGGCACGGTGCAGTTGCTCGGCGTATTTTTGAATCGCATCCCGCCTGTAAAGATTGCGCAGAATCTGACGGGATTCTTGGTGAGATATAATTTTCATGCGCACACAAAACAAAAAACCGGAGGTCTTCGGTGACCTCCGGCTCATCCCTGTTAACTTTTCAAAACTGTTTCAAAAAGGTACGTCGTCCTGTTCGGGGGCTGCAGGTTCCGGTTCGCTCGGTTCGGGAGTGGAGACAACCGCTGGGCCGACGGAAGCGGTGGCGGTACGGACCGGCGCGGCTTGGGACCCTTCGGCGGGACGAGAATCGATAAAGCTGAAGCTTTCGAGCACAACACGCAGTTTGCTCTGCTTCTGATGGGTGTTTTTGTCCTCCCACTGATCGAATTTGAGACGTCCTTCCACCAGCACGGGACGGCCCTTCTTCAGGTACTGGGAAATGACTTCCGCCTGGCGGCCAAAGGCATCGATGTCGACGAAGGTCACCTCAGTCTGGCTTTCGCCGGCTTCATTTTTCCAAGTGCGATTAATGGCAAGCCCAAAACGAGCGATGGCCGTGCCCTTGGGGGTATAGCGCATTTCGGGGTCCCGGGTGAGGTTGCCCGCGAGGATGACCTTATTGAAGTTTGCCATAGGGTGTTCCTTTCTGTTCCGATGTTAGGTGGTTACTGGTTTGGGTGCCGGGGCATTGGAAAACATGACCCGGAAAATATCCTCGATCATCGCCAGGCGATGCTTCAAAGGGTCGAGCGAGGTGGGCTGGCTTTCGAATATGATATTAACGTAAAAGCCGGCGTTGTGCTTTTTGTCGGCCACGCGCGAGAAATTGCGCCGGTCCATTTTTTGGACGGTCTCGACTTTGCCGCCGGCGGCGGTGATCTCGGCCGAGATCTTGTCGATGGCGTCCTTAATGGTTTCCTCTTTGCCGGCCGGGTTAAGTATGAACAGACCTTCGTATCGTTTCACTGCTGTTTTCTTTCATCCACAGAGTCCGCAAGGGCTCCGTTAAACTGACTCATTGCTTTCTGTATTCCGGCTTCCAGCCAGGCTTCAGCCTGGTCTGACGCCGCCGTTAAAACCTTATCCAGCAACTCGGTTTCCGTCGAACTAAATCGGCCCAACACATAGCCGGTAATCTCGCGGGCCCCGCTTTGGCGACCGATGCCCACGCGCAGGCGGGCGTACTCACGCCTGCCCAGACGCGCCTCGATGGACTCGAGGCCATGATGGCCGCCGCTGCTACCGCCCGGCTTGAGTCGCAAATGTCCCAGCGGCAGATCCGCGTCGTCCACCACTACCAGCAGCCGCGCAGCCGGTACCTGGAAAAACTCAATTACCGAACCGACCGCATCACCACTGCTATTCATGTAGGTCTGCGGTTGGCAAAGCAGGACCCGGCGAGCACCGCGTTCAGCACGAGCCATTCGCGCGTTGAACTTCTTTTCGTAAGCCCAATCAACGTGCCAGCGCTGGGCCAGGCGATCAGCAACCATGAACCCGGCATTGTGTCGAGTCCGAGCGTACTCAGCACCCGGGTTGCCTAATCCCACGATGAGATACAGATTCTCCATCCGCGGGAGCGACTTGGCAGCCGGACCTGGGTCCGGCCGCGCAAATTATTTCTTCTTCGCAGCGCCGGCGGCCGGGGCGGCGCCTTTGGCCGGAGCGGGGGCACCTGCTGCGCCACCTTTGGCGGGTGCGCCAGCGCCCACTGCCGGGGCAGCGCCCTTGGCGGGAGCAGCAGCTCCTTTTTCGGCTCCCTTGGCCGCAGGTGCAGCGCCTTCTGCCTCGCCTTCCTTCTTTTCTTTGATCATTTCGACTTCGCCCGGAACGGCTTCCGCAGCGGCTGCAGCTTCGGCCGCCTCTTCTTCTTCCGTGCGCGGCGCGGCGACGGCGATAACAGGTATCTGTTTGTCACCGATGAGCTCCACGCCGGGTGGCGCTTTAATCTCGCCCAAGTGAACGGCCTGACCAATCTTCAAATGGCTGACGTCCACCGTGATCATCTCCGGTAAATCTTTGGCCAGGCCGCGAGCGCGGATTTTGAAGAGCACGTGTTCCAGCACTCCGCCTTCGGTCTTCACACCTTCGGCTTCGCCGGTTGTTTCCACCGGAACGCTAACGGTGACTTTTTCATTCTCGGCGATTTCATGAAAATCGACGTGCAGCACTTTGCCGTTGAGGGGGTGGTGCTGGACCTCCTGGACGAGGGCAAGGCGCTTGGGCCGGGCGTCTTCTTTCACGGCCAAGTCCACCAGGAGATTTTCGGAAACGGAATGGTGAATCAATTCCTCGATTTCACGGGAATTAATCTCCAGATTCTGCGGCTGGGCTTGCCGGCCATAAATGATGGCCGGGACCCGGCCGTCAGAACGGAGTTTTTTCGCTCCGGCACGACGAGCCAGCGAGCGAGGAAAAGCATTCAGTGCAACCGATTTCATAACTGTTAAAAGATATGGCAGGCGATCAACTGGTACGCCCGCCTTTAAATTCAAACAGCGAAGTTACCGACGAATTACTATGGATCCGTTTGATAGCTTCGCCCAAAAGCGCCGCGACTGACAACGTGGTAATCTTCACGCCGCTAATCGCAGGGCGTAGGACGGTATCAGTTGTTACCAATTCGTCAATAGAGGATTTTCGGAGACGACCGATACCGACCTCGTTAAGGATGGCATGGGAGACACACGCCAATATCTGCCTGCCGCCCTTACGTTTAAGCAAATCTGCCGCCTGGGTAAGCGTGCCGGCGGTCTCAGTCAAATCGTCCACAAGCAGCACGTCTTTTCCACGGATTTCACCAATGACCGCCATGGACTCGACTTCGGTTGCGCTCTTGCGTCGCTTCGCCACAATTGCCAGCCCCCCGCCCAGCACCTGTGAATAGGCGTACGCCATCTTGAGTCCGCCAACGTCCGGGCTGACCACTACCAAATCGCGCAGTTTCTTCTTTTTCAGATATTCGTACATGACTGGCGCGGCATAAAGATGATCGACCGGGATATCGAAGAAACCCTGGATTTGCTGGGCATGCAGGTCCATGGTCAGGATCCGGTTGGCGCCAGCGGCAACGAGAAGATTGGCGATCAGTTTGGCGGTGATGGGAACGCGCGGCTGGTCTTTGCGATCCTGCCGGGCGTAACCATAAAACGGTAAGACGGCAGTGATGCGCGCGGCGCTGGCCCGCCGAAGCGCGTCGATCATAATGAACATCTCCATCAAATGATGGTTGGTGGGCGGGCTGGTTGATTGCACCAAAAAGACGTCTTCGCCGCGGACGTTTTCTTCGATTTTCACGAAGGTTTCGCCATCGGGGAACGGTTTGATGGTAGATTTGCCTAAATCCGTACCGATATAGGCACAAATAGCTTCGGCCAGTGGCGGATTGGAGGTGCCGCTAAAGATCTTCACAGTTTGTCCAGGTTCTAAAAACAAAAATCCACCGGGCATGGTGGAAAAAAGCGGGGAAACTTTAGCAGGCGACATTGAGGGTGCAAGGAAATAACGGGCGGGATTTGCTTTGCTTTGACCCGTTTTTTCACATAAAAGGCCCGAATGGAACACACGCGTGCGCTGCCGGCGGATTCCGGGCTGGTCTTGGCTCCAATCCATTCCGACAGCGACGGAACGCCGCTGCGGGTCTGCGTGCTGGTACGATCCGAATCGGACCCGGTGGGTGGAACGTTCGTTCTGTTGCGTGAGGTTCCGGGTGCGCAGATTTATTTAGGCGCCGTTTGCGACGCCGCCGCAAGGATTCAGGACTGGGTCGAGATCTGGGTCCAGGGAGCCGAATTGAGAGATCTCGTTTTCTCCGGGTATGAGGAGCGACTCACTAATTTCCTTTTCGACCAGCGCTGGCAGCTCGAGCACCAGACGGCCATGGCCGCAGCGCCCCAGAAGGTAATTATCACCGGGATGGAAGCGAAAAACCCGACCCCGATTGCGATCAAGCGGCGGGCTGCAGCCAAAGGGGCAACCCTAGTGCCTTCGGAGCCAAGCACCTGGCGACTTTGCCAGGACGACGCGTTGCTCGACTCATTTGGCCTGCCTCGCTATTCAACCTCACCCTACAGGTACCTGTACGAACCAGGCGCGAGCGGAGCCAAAACTTTCGTCGCCACCACCCCGGACGCACCGACGAACAGCCATGTACAAGGACTGGAGCGGCTGCGAGCAACGCCCGACGTGACCGAGATTTTCAACCCGCACGCGGGATTGATCCGGGTGGCGCGATTTGAGCCGCTCGGTCTTGACGATTATCTGCAAGTTCTGGAAGGCCGGCCATGGCAAGGACGCGGTCCGGGCGCCGGACGCTGGTTCGAGAAAGGCGTTTACGCCGAGCTGGAAAAGTGGTCCGCCAAACCTCAAGGAATGCCGTTCTTGCTGCATGGACCGGGCACACCAGCCGAGCGGCTGAACGAGATCTTTTTCCTGAAAGCCAGCGTGCTATTGGGGATGTTTCGCGAAGTGCGGGCCTATATAAAAAAGGAGCAATTGCCGCTGTTAAACCTTTCTCCGGCCAGTTTCAGTGTGCATCTGCCCGAAGTTGGCGAGCAATTTCCGGCGTTTTGGCCGGCGGAATGCCTGCTGGTCAAGCCTGGCCAGGCACATCCGTTGAAGATCAAGTCTACTGAGCAAAAATATTTTCTTCGGCTGGGGAAAATCGAGCCTTCACCTTTTCTGCCGGAAGCTTTGGGAGCGAACTCGTTTGGGATCGGCAGCGTGCGCCGCCGGAATGTGCTGACAGAAGCCGATGGTACCGTTCTCGAAGGGACATTGGTGGCGGAGGATTATCTGAGATTGGACCCAAACGACCTGTTGTGGTTCAAGCTGCCCGTTGGCGATGAACGCGTCGAACTGTATGCGCACGTTTACACCGCTGAAGCCGTCGGACCCAGAGAAGCGCGGTTTCGCACGGTGCCAACCAAACTGTCGGATTCGGTGGTAGCGACGTTGAAAAGCACCGGCGCGTTTGCCAAAGCGCCCTATGAGGTATGGCCGCTGCTAAGTTCGCCTTGCGACCTTCACTCACTAGGCATTATTTCCATTCGGGCTTTGCTCGCGAATAGTCAGAGCAATCTTCCGGTGATCGTGGACGACGTGTTAGGGCTCGCGCGGCACATTGGGAAAGATCTCGAGACCAACCAGAATTTGGCAGGCAGCTTGAAAGCTGTATTGGAAAAGGAGCCCAAGCTCCTCGACCTGGTCAGCCCACACTCGCTGGTCGAGCGGGAGTGGTCTGCCGCCCAGGCGCGCGAACAAATCCAACTGGGACTTTGGCTTGAGACGGTGGCATGGCTATTACGGCTGTTTCCAGGCGCGGGAACACAGAGTTACTGCAAGGACTTTGGCGATGTCTCACCGCTGGCTTTGGAAACGATTTTTGACGCTCCCATCCAGGCGCTGGAACAATTGTGTGTGCGCTTGCGCAGCATCCTGGCGCCGACCACGGCAGCTAACGAGGAAATCGCCAGCACTATACTCGAACAATTGTCAGCCGTGTGAGAATCGGTGAACGACAGGGTTGTTGGCAAGGACTCTGAACCGTCAGCGCCATAGGGCAGTCGAAAGGACAAGGCCAATTTGGAAAGCCAGGAGCAGTGCCAGAAGTACGATCACAACCCAGAGCGGTATATCGCGGCGCTCAGCGTTTATGGGCCTCTCTGAAGGTGAAGCGATCATAACCTGTCCTCGCAACATCCTACCCAAGACAAACTGGATCACCCAAGTGGGTCTTTTACCCAGTAATTTTAGGCTTGTCGGGCTGAAATCGGAACGGTAGAAAGCGCCATGTCAAAGATTCTTCCTGTCCGCAGACTCAACCCGCTGAACCGCCGACAATTCCTGCGCTACTCCGCGCTGGCAGCCGGCGTTGCCGCCTTCCCAACACTGGCGCAAACCAATCCCCGGAAAGTGTCCGCCAATGAGAAACTCAATATCGGCCAGGTGGGATGCGGCGGCAAAGGCTCCAGCGACCTGCGTTGCTGCCACGAGGAAAACATCGTCGCGCTGTGCGACGTGAGCGAGAATGCGGCGGCCAACGCCCGGCAAAATTTTCCCAACGCGAAGTTCTACACGGATTATCGGGAAATGTTGGAAAAAGAAAAGAGCCTCGATGCGATCGACGTGGCCACGCCGGATCACATGCACGCTGTCATCGCGGGGACAGCGATTAAGATGGGCAAGCATGTCTACTGCCAGAAACCGCTGACGCACGATGTGTATGAGGCTCGTCTGTTACGCGACCTGGCCCGTGAACACGGAGTCGCAACGCAAATGGGCAACCAGGGCAGCGCCTCGGATGGATTGCGACGCGCGGTGGAAGTGGTGCAGTCGGGGCTGATAGGCCAGGTACACCAGGCCTATGTGTGGACCAATCGGCCCATCTGGCCGCAAGGAATGGATCGGCCGGAAGGCTCCGATCCCGTTCCGGCGGGTTTGGATTGGAATCTTTGGCTGGGCACAGCGCCGATGCGTCCTTTCAAAGCGCATTGGGCGGAAGCACCGGCCAGTGCGCCCGGGAAAAAGGGACGTGGCGGGCGGGGCAACGCGGTGTACGAGCCGTTCGTCTGGCGCGGATGGTTTGATTTCGGCACGGGCGCTTTGGGAGACATGGCTTGCCACACTGTGAACTGGCCCTTCCGCGCGCTTAAGCTGGGTTACCCGACTGAGATCGAGGCCCAGTGCGAAGGGATGACGAAGGACATGTATCCGAAGAATTCGCGGATTCGGTTCGAGTTTCCCGCCAGAGAAGGGATGCCGCCGGTAACGCTCTTCTGGTCTGACGGCGGTAACAAACCACCGAAGGAACTTACGGCAGATATTGTGGCGCTGCAGGATGAAGTTTCCAACAGTGGTTGCCTGATGATTGGCGACAAAGGAGAGGTTTACTCGCCGGATGACGGCGATCAGGACCTTCGGTTTTTTGTCAAACTCAAGGACGAAAAGGAGCTCAAGCGGGCCTTGGAGCATGAGGCGGTGAAGGCCATTCCACAGACGCTCGAACGTAATGCTTTTCAAGGCGCCCCGGACCAACGCCAACATTCGGAGTGGATCGCAGCCTGCAAAGGCGGCAAACCTGGGTATTCAAATTTCGACATCGCGGCCTATTTAACCGAGATCATCCTCCTGGGTTGCGTGGCGCTACGTGTGGGTAAAAAGCTCGAGTGGGACGGACCCAATATGAAAGCCAAGAATGCGCCTGAAGCCGCCGAATTCGTCCGACGACAGTACCGGCAGGGCTGGAGCATTTGAGGGCAGACGCCTCAAACGCGACAGGCAAAACCAGGCCAAAATCGCTACGAACTTGTCGTAAGTTTTTGTTCTCATTTTGCGCTTGAATTTCCTTGTCGAGGGCCGCGGCTCCGCGTAGGAAAAGGACCATGTCGAAACATTCTTTTCCCCCAAAATCATCCCTGAGCCGTCGCCAGTTCCTCTACTATTCAGCCGTGGCCGCTGCCGGGGCCTCCACTCTCAGCAGCTGCATGGCACAACCACGAGCACGGAAGCTTACCTCCGGCGACAAGCTCCGCATTGCCTGCGTTGGAGCGGGCGGCAAGGGTCAAAGCGATATCGAGTGCTGCCAGAGTGAGGAAATCGTGGCGCTATGCGATGCCGACGAGCACATGGCCGAAAGTTCACGCCGACTCTGCCCCAATGCGAAATTCTACTTTGACTGGCGCGAGTGTCTGGAAAAGGAGGCAAATAACATCGACGCCGTCATGGTTTCGACACCGGACCATCTGCACGCGCTGGTCGCTTCGCACGCAATCAAATTGGGCAAGCATGTGTACTGCCAAAAACCGCTGACTCAAACCGTCTTTGAGGCACGTTACCTGCGACAGATTGCAAAAGAACACGGCGTAGTCACGCAGATGGGCAACCAGGGCAGCTCGGCTGACGGTTTACGCCGTGCAGTGGAAGTGGTGCATGCGGGAGTTATCGGCCCAGTAAAGCAGATCCACGTCTGGACTAACCGCCCGATCTGGCCCCAAGGCATCACGCGCCCGGAAGGCTCCGATCCGGTGCCGGAGAATTTCAAATGGGACCTATGGCTCGGACCGGCTCCCCTTCGCCCTTTCAAGAAGGGCGTTTACCACCCGTTTGCGTGGCGCGGCTGGTTTGACTTCGGTACCGGCGCCATGGGTGACATGGCCTGCCACACTGTAAACATGCCGTTCCGCGCGGCCAAGCTGGGCTACCCAAACCTGGTCGAACTGGTGGATCATTCCGAACTCAACCCGGATACGTTTCCCAAGACGGCGAAGATCCGATTCGTTTTTCCGCCGCGCGAAGGTTTGCCTGAAACCGAGTTTTTCTGGTACGACGGCAATCCTGGCGACAAGTCGGTGGCGCCGCTGCGTCCGTCGGCAGATGTCACAAAAGATATTAAAGAGATGCTGGAGACAGTGCCCACGAGCGGAGCGCTCCTGATCGGAGAGAAAGGCCAGATTTTCTCGCCGGACGATTACGGCACCAACTTCTTCATCAAGCTTAATGACGAAAAGGAATTGGTGCGGGGCGACACACATGAAGCGGTGAAGGCCGTGCCGGTAACTTTGCCGCGCAACCCGCACCACGGCGGCGATGATCCAAAGCAACACCTGGAATGGATTGCCGCGTGTAAAGGTGGGCCGTTGCCATATTCCAATTTCGACGTGGCGGCGTATTTGACGGAAATCATTCTCCTGGGCTGTGTGGCCCTGCGCGTCGGTAAGAAACTGGAGTGGGACGGTCCGAAGATGCGCGCTACCAACGCGCCGGAAGCCGCCCAGTATGTCAAGCGGGTTTATCGCGAGGGATTCAAGCTGGCCTAAGCGCCAAGTTGAATCTTGAGTTCCGTCCGCAGGTGGTAAAGCCTCGGGATGCCGGGGCGATACCGTCCCGATTAACTGCTTATGAAGACATCAATGTCCTCCTCTCTCACGCGAAGAAACTTCCTGGCAATCTCCGCCGGGGTTCCGGCAGCCATCGCGACCCGGTTTTCAATTATTGGCGCGGCCGCCCAAACAGCCGCACCGGAAGCGACGGCGAAGAAAAAGTATCCCATCGGCCTTGAGCTCTATTCCGTGCGGGGTGAATTGCAGCGCGATTTGCCGAATACGCTCAAAACTGTCGCCAGGGCAGGTTATGAGATAGTGGAATTCTACTCGCCCTACTTTAAGTGGACTCCCGCTTATACCAAGGACGTACGCGCGCAGATGGATGATCTGGGTTTGCGCTGTTACTCGACCCATAACGGCTTTGAGTCCTTCGGTCCGGGTGAAAACATGGCGCACGCAATCGAGCTGAACCAGATTCTGGGGGCTCGTTACCTCGTTCTGGCCAGCGCGCCAGGTCGCACCAACGGCGTGGACGGGTGGAAGGGTCTGTGTGAAAAACTCGCCTCTGCGGTCGAGCAGTTGAAACCGCATGGTTTAAGCGCCGGTTACCACAACCATCAGGCCGAATGGGCCAAAATGGAAAACGGCCAACGGATCCTTGAAGTCATCGCGGCGAACACGCCCAAGGAATTCGTGCTCCAACTGGATGTTGGCACGTGCGAAGAGGCAGGCGCAGACCCAGTCGCTTGGGTTAAGGCGAATCCCGGTCGAATCAAAGTAATGCATTGCAAGGATTGGGCGCCGGGCACGGCAGCGGAAGGGAAAGGTTATCGCGTGCTGTTCGGCGAAGGGGTGACACCCTGGAAGGAATTGATTGCCACCGCCCAATCCGTCGGTGGCATCGAGTATTTCCTGATTGAGCAGGAAGGAAGCCGGTATTCAGAATTCGAAACTGCAAAAAGATGTCTGGACAATTGGAGAGCGATGTTTGAAAAAGCATGATTGGCGAGTTGGAGGGAAAATGCGGATCATGTCTTAAGAGTACCCTTGGGTTGTTAATCCGGTGTATGTGCAAAACCAGAAGCGCGATTGCGAGTTTTGTGCTGGCGGCTTGCTTGGGTCAGACTCTCTTTTTCGGCTCAGCACAAGCAGCGGATAGACGACCTCCGCCGCCGACACGCCCGCCGACCAGTCTGGGAACACCAGCCCTGATAGCAGCCGGGCCAAATGCCGAACCCATTGCCAGGGCATCCTCCCACAATGCGGCTATCACCAATGATCCGGCTGCCAATCCTGCCGAAGCTGCACCCGGGGCAAACCCGCCACATAACCTCGATGGCAACTTCCTTATCGGCCCCACTTATGCGCCCGCGCCGGAGTTGACGGTTGTTACCGGTGTTCCGAAGGGCAACGTGCAGCAATTCAGCATGGAGTCGACCAACAGCAAGTTTTATCCAGGGATCGCGAGACATGCTTTTGGTATCGTGGACACGAACAATCCCAAAACCTTGATCGTGGACACATATCCGGCTCCGTATACGCGCACGATCACCGTTTACGTGCCGAGCCAGTACGTCTCTGGCTCGACCGCGCCGTTCATAGTGATCCATGATGGCCCACGCCTGGGCGCTCCCGATATGACCCTCCCGCACATCCTGGATAATATGATAGCCCAGCACCGACTCCCGGTTATGCTGGCCATTTACATTGCCAATGGCGGCGGAGACGCCCAAGGCAACGAGCGCGGACTGGAGTACGACACAATGTCAGGGAAGTTCGCAGAATACATCGAATCCGAAGTGCTGCCGTTGGTGGAGGCAAACTGCCATGTAAAGTTAACCAAGGACCCGGATGGGCGCGCGACGATGGGCAGCAGTTCTGGCGGCGCTGCTGCGCTTGAAATGGCGTGGTATCATCCCGAATGGTATCACCGCGTGATTTCCTATTCCGGAACATTTGTGAACCAGCAGTGGCCGTTTAACCCGGAAACTCCCGGTGGAGCGTGGGAATTCCACGAGAAGCTGATCCCGCAGAGCGTGCCAAAACCCATTCGGATTTGGATCGAAGTCGGTGATCGTGACTTGCTGAATCCTAATGTGCTGCGGGACGACATGCATGATTGGGTGGCGGCAAACAATCGAATGGCTATTGTGCTCAAACAAAAGGGATATCATTACCAATACGTGTATGCGTTGAACGCCGGGCACGTTGACCGTGCGGTCAAAAATCAAACTCTGCCCGAGGCATTGGAATGGGTGTGGCAGGGGTACGCCCTCAAGTAACCAGGTTGTACCGCGGATTCCTCAGGAGGTCAGTAATACACGGGATGTCCATAGGGTGATTCGCTCTTGACCACCGTACGTCCCTCGGTTAACAATTCAAAAAACGCCAAATCCACCAGCTAGAAACCCTATGAACTCATCACGAACTGTGCTTCTTGTTCGCACTTGCCTCATGTTGCTGGCGGTTGGGCTCCTGGCATCGGGGTGTGGATCCACGGGACATAAATCGGGCAAGCCGGTGGCGTGGAATCTCAAGATCAAAAAGACCACGGCGGCCTCGGTGGAAGTCGATCTCATCGGCGTCTCCCCTTCAGAAGATGCTTACTGGCGTCGCAGCGTTAAGCCGGACGATTACTGGAATCCGAGCAAACCCATACGGAAGCAAGCCCAGAATCGGACCAAGAGCACTCGGTTTGAAAGCGGAGACGTGTTTGAGTTAAAGGCCGATGACCCAATTTGGACTCAATGGAAAGGCTATGGAACATCGGAGCTACTGGTAATGGCGAATTTGCCGGGCAAGTATTCCAATGACGAGTCCGACCCGCGCAGACTGATCGTGCCCATTGGGAAAAACGAGTGGGTGGCGAAGGATAAGACGCTGGAATTGGAAGTTCTGGACGGGCAGATTCGGGTCCTGACGCCGCCGCGTCCCTAGCTTGAGTTTGCAGAAATATGAGGATCAATGCGCAGCCGCCAGGCTGCAATCACGTGCCCGCGCAGGGAGGGTGGCGACCGGTAGTCCGATTGCGGCGCGCGTTCCGGCAGTTTAGCGGCTGCGCATCAGCGGCTACGCGCTATGCCCAACTTCGGCGAGTTTGAGACTTACGGCGAGCCCCTGGCGGTTACGGACGAGCGGGGCCATGTCTCGACTGTCTGGCAGGCGCGCAAAGCCGGGGGAGATAATCGCCTCTACGTCATAAAATGCTACGCCCCGAGGATGCGCGCCACCGCACCGGGCCAGCCTGAAGGAACCCTTCAAAAGGACCGAGCACTGGAATTCCTCGATGGCGTTAAACAAATCAAAAAAGCCCAATCCGAAGGCGGTCGTAGTCTGGCGCCTATCCTTGACCTCGGAAAAACCGCCACCGAAGCGTGGTACGTCACCGACCATTATCCTCGCAACAATCTAAAAGCCTGGATCGCCCGCCGCGGTGGCGTTGATAGCGCGGCATTGCGGCACGTCGTGCGGCACGTCGTAGACGGTTGCCTCGCTTTGAAACGCTCACGCGGTTACTCGCATGGCAACCTGAAACCTTCGAACGTGTTTCTGGTCGGCCAACCGCGGCCGCTCAAAAAGACACCTTTGGTGCTGACTGACGCCTTTCCCGCGGCGCCAATCCAGCTCGCGGAATTGGATTCCGGGGATAAAGCTCAAATCGGCGAACTCCTCGCGCAGGTGGTGGAAGCCCAGGACCTGCGCAATTTGGGCGAGTTGATCCTGCAGTTGGTCGAAGGGCGCCTGCTTGCCCGGAGCGACGATTACAATTATCCGATCCAACGTTCGTCGATTTGGGACATTCTGGGCAAGGACGCGGATTACTGGCTCAAGCTGTGCAATCAGCTTGTGAATCCGCAGCTTTCGCTGGACACGGTCAGCCTCGAGACGCTGGCTCGCGATTTTCGTCCTTCCGACATCGGCCGCAAAGCCGTTCTGGGCGCAGGAGTGGCGCTGGGGATTTGTATCCTGGGTGGTGGGGGCTATCTGGCAGTCAGCCGATACCTGGCCCATCGACGCGCAGCGGAAGCAGTGGAAGCCCAAGCCCTGACGGATTGGACGAACCAAACGTCAGCGGCGACGACCTGCCTCAACCAAACGAATTTTTCGTGCGCCACCGATCAATTCCAGGCCGCCAAAGATAGCGCGGCCAAAGCCAAAAATCGCAGCAAAGAAAGCGAGGCCGCGCAAGGCCTGGCTTTGGCAGGTTTATTAGTGAAAGCTCAGGAAGCGTTGTCCGGGAACGATCCCGCGCAAGCATTGCCGAGTCTCGAGGGCGCTGCCAAAGACGCCAAGGCTTTTGACGGTTGTTCCCGCTGGATCGCGGCCCAGGCGGTGCCGGTGGCAGAGAATTACCTGCGCTCAGGCCAACCTGATTTGGCGGAACACTGGGGAAATCTCGCACTCCTGGTGCTGCCGTCGGACCGCGCGGCAACCGATCTGTCGACGCGCATCTCGCAGGCAAAGCAGAATGCGCAGAACTTTGCCGGATTAGTTAGTTCCGCGAAAAAGGCTGAGGGAAATGGGGAATTTACCAATGCTTTGAGCTTCTATCAGCAGGCTGACAGGCTCAAGGCGGGCGACGTTGAGGTGCAGGCAAAAATACGGGAATTGCAGCCGAAAGCCGACCAGCAGAGGCAATTGGTGACGCAACGGATGCAGAGCGAGAAAGACCGGGAGAACAACTTCCGTGCCGCAGTCAGTTCGGCGCAGGCGTTCGAGCAAAAGGGCGATTACACCAATGCGCTGACACAGTATCAGAAGGCCGACCAAATCAAGGCGGGTGACACGCTCGTTGGGACGAAACTGAGGGAGTTACCGGGCAAAGCGGCAGCGCAGGTGGCCGCGGCAGGCCAACAGCAGCAACGGATGCAAGACTTTCAGGCCAATGTCGCGAAAGCTAAAGCCGCGGAGCAGGCAGGCAACTTCACCAATGCTCTGGCTCTCTATCAAAGCGCCGATCTACTCAAGCACGGCGACCCGGAGGTCACTGCCAAAATTGCGGAGTTGGGGCCAAAGGCCCAGAACCAGATTGAGGCAGAGCGAAAGCGCGTGGAAGATCTCAATGGAGCGTTAGGCTCGGCCAGAATTGCCGAGCGAGACGGGAACTTCACGAACGCTCTGGACTTCTACAAACACGCGTTGACGCTGGCCACGAACGATACGCAAATTCAGACGAAGATCGCGGATTTGACTCCGAAGGCGAACGATCAAATGGCGAAGGCCCGCGAAGCGGCACAGAAGTTTAAGACGGAAATGGAAGTTGCGGCAAACGCCGAGCGCGCGGGAAGTTTTACCAATGCGTTGGAGCATTACCAGCAGGCACAAAAGTGGATGCCTACCGATCCGCTGGTCAAAAACAAAATCGACGACGTCACGCCGAAAGCGCTGCAGCAACAGCAAACTGCCGTCGCTCGAATGAAGCGGGAGCAAGAAGGGGCGCAAGCCAAACAATTGGCACAAGCGGCCGAGGGAACGAACGCGTGGACTTCAGCAGTAAGCTACTGGCTCAAAGCAGGCGCGTCTCTGCCGGAGGATACGACCATAACGAATAACGTGACGTTTACCATGGCTATGACCAACGTCCTTGGACGCCTGGAACAGGCACGCGCTCGAACAAACAGCGCGCCGACCGAAGCCACCAATCTTTGCGCCCAGGCCGGAGAGACCCTTAAGGGCGTGCAGGATCGCGCCACGACGCCAGCCCGAACCGGGGCGATTGCAGATTTCAACAAGCAATTGGCAGATATCCGATCGGCGGCGCTGGCAACAATGGTGCTGCAGTCGGAGCAGCAGGATGAACAAACCGCTCGTTCCTTGTTTGCGACTGGCGATTACGTGAAAGCGGCCGCCCTCTGCCAAAAGCATAGCGATAGCCCAAGATTTAAGAGTCTGGCGAGCCAGGTGACGGAGGAAAGCGACGTCCTGGATCAAGCCAAGAAGCTGTTTAACCAGGGCGACTACTCATACCTGCAAACGTTGCCCGCCAAACCGTATCGGACCAAGCCGCCTTTTGGTCCCCTGCTTGCCAAGGGCACAAACGAAATGGCCGTGCTGGTCAGTCTCTCTTCGCTCAAACAAGCCACGAATTGGACTGGCGTGCGCGCGGTACTTGCCGATCCAGTGAACAAGGACTTTGTCGGTAAGGCATCGTTTCTGACCTACTCGCAGTGGGCCGATGGAATGGCCACCGCCGAGCGACGCGACCTGGACCAGGCTCAACAAGCTCTCGACCAATGCGATTTCGCCAAAGTGCAACAGATCTCGAGCACTCGAACGGGAACGCGTGATTTCGATCTGTTGGCCGCCCAGGCGAAAAACATCAGCGACAAAGTGACGCAGCTTCAGGCATTGAAGGATCCAAAAAGCTGGAGCGCCTTGAATACGGCCTGGTCGCAACTGGACAACACTCTTAAGCAAAAAACCTGTTTTGCAGAATTCAAAACCTGGCTCGATGCAAACAGCCCGTGCCGGCAGATCGAGGCGCAGTTGATGCTTTTTGAAGTCCAGCTCGGAACGAAGCGGAGAAGTCCGGAGGTCATTGACCCCGCTACCCGCAAAGCGGCGGAAAAGATCAGCGGGGACATCGATCACGATTACTGGCTGCGCCGCGTGAATACGCTTCGCGGGCAACTCAAAGACTGCTCCCTGGACAAAAAAGACGAGCGGCTCAAGGCGCTGGAGAAAGCGATCGATCAGTGGTCGTAATGCGAGTCCGCAACTGGCTCACGCGTCAGCGTGACCTATGCGTGAACGTTTTCTGTAAGCTTACGGAGGATTCAGCCGTAGAAGTACTGAGCGGGAAAACAGTCGCAAATGGCTTGACTTGCCTGTGCAGATAGGAGAAAACAAATGCCAGGAACACCATTAGCATTTTGACGGGCAATCTGTTAGCACGAGATGTTTTGCATTTCACAAACCGGCAGGCGTTTGAGCCGAGGATGACCCCACAGGAACGAACGAATTTTTTTCCAATTTGTCACTCGACCCCAGCACTTCTGTTTGCGGAATACAGACTCTCAAAACCACCATGGATACTACAATAAAACGAGCGGGGACTTCTCGATCGATTGCAGTCAGGGCCTGGAAAACTCCGGCGCTGTGCGGGCTGGTGGCAAGTTTGGGTTTCTTTGCGACCCAATTGGCTACCGCTCAACCGGCGTCCAATCCAACCGGGGAAGAGCCGGTGATGCCGCCAGGTTATCCGAGTCTCGACACACCCTGGTCCGGCAAAGCGAAGAAAGCCAAGCCGGCTCCCGCTCCCGCAACTCAACCAGAGACACCGGCACCCGCCACGCAAACTCAAGCTCCTCCGCCGACTCAACCGCCGCCAGACACAGCGCCTCCGCCCACCACGGCTGAAGCTGCAGCACCTGCCGCGCCCAAAATCCGGAAGAATGAAATCTCCGCCTCCGGCGATTATTTCCTGGGGCAAGGCAATGTGACGCTGCCGTTCGGGTTCGCACTGGCGGAAGCGCTAAGCCCGCTGGTCCCTGGCGGACTGCATGGGACAGTCAATAAAGCAGACCGCACTTCTGATTATTTCGGCGGCACGGTTTCATATTCCTATGGCCAGGCCTGGTATCTGGATTTGGCATACGCGCACGGATCTTCTAGCGGAAACGTGCCGGTGTCGCTCAGCTCCAGCCCGGAATTCGAGGTGCTAAACTCCAACTTCAGCATCAATGACGATTGGTACCAAGCCTACGTGCGCTATGCGTTTCCGGGGCTGCGCGGGAAGAGTTTCTCCGCTTATTTGCGCGCCGGCTTCAGTTACGTCCAGGCGACCCTGACAGACCAGGCACCAATTCCTACGTTTGGCACCTATTTGGAAACAGACAAGACCGAAGATCTCTTGGGGAACATCGGTTTTGGCGTCGGTTACTTGCTCTATACCAGCCGCCACATCCGCCTGGGTGCCCAGGTCGAAGGCGAAGGTTTTTACGGACGGCGCAGTCAAAAGATTAACGAATCATTCCCCAATGACGCCAATCTGGTGTTACCGGAGGTTTCCATCAACAACGACCTCTACGGCGGTATCGGCCGCGGCACGATTCGATTTGAATACCGCATGGGCCGAACGGGAACATTCAAAATCTTCGGTGATGGCGGTATCCAGGCCAAATATTCGTGGATCAATTACTCCGGCCTGGGCGGATTCACCGAGTTGCTTTGGGGGCCTTATGTAAAGGCGGGTGTTCGCTATTCGTTTTAACCCAGAATCTATTAATGTTTATGCGGCGAATTCTCCTGATTGCCTCGCTGGCCATAGCCAGTGCGGCGCTGCGCGCAGGCGCGGCTCTTCAGTTTGTTGGTGTGCCCTCGACCACTTCAGGCACCCTGAATGCAGCGACCTGTGATCCAAACTCCAGCTTCGTGGCAGTAGGCACCAATTCGAGTGTGCTTACCGGCACGTTTGCTACCGACCATATTGCGTGGTCCTCCAATGGCGTGCCACTCGCAACCTCGCTGGTCTCAGCGACGTTTGGCAACGGCATATTCCTCGCCGGGACCACGGGCGGCAATGTGGTATCCTCAGCTAATGGTTTGACCTGGGGATCGCAAACTTCGCCGTTCACTAATTTTACTGCTTACGTTAGCGGGCTGGCTTTCAATCCACGCACCACCATAAATCCGAACTTTGTGGCTGCACCACAGCTTTTCGAAATCGCGTACAGCCACGCGTCACTACCGCTGGCCTGGGTCGGCGCGACAATTGACTCCTTCAACCTGGGCGAATCGTGGCGGGCGGTGGCGCCGTTCGGGGTTAGTAACTTCATTGCCTGCGGCTTTCAGGGGGACATTCGTTATTCCACGAACAATGGGACTTCATGGTTTCTAAGCCGGCTCCCTAATTCATCGTTCCCGGATTTGTTGGGTATCGCCTCGGATGGCACGAACAGGATTGTGGCGGTTGGCAACCTGGGAACCATTCTGTTTTCCAGTAATGGCGGTTCTAGCTGGTCAGCGGCTGCATCGCCGGCGGCGGGCGGGACCAATCTTTATGCAGTCGAATGGGACGACGCCAACCAGCAGTTCATGGTTGTGGGTAATTCCGGCGTGGTGATGACCAGCGCCAACGGCACGTCCTGGACTCTGCAAAATCTTGGGTTTGGTCAACCTCTGTACGGCGTAACGGTGGCGAATACCGGCATTCTTGCAGGCGTGAGTTTTTTGGTCGGCAACAACGGCCGAGCCTGGTTAGCAGGCACGCCGCCAGCGGCACCTATTACACCGATTGGCCTAACCATCTGCGCGCCAGCCGTGCAAACGAATGAAATGCGAGTCAGCGTAACCAATGACGTGGCGCATCCCGCGGGTTCAGTCGGCGTCGATTGGTATAACAACTCGGGAGCACGAGTTTTGGCAAACTCGCTCTCGTTTGTTCCCACAAATACGTTCGCGCCGCCCGATGCTCCAGCCACCTACACCTACTATGCCGTAACCCGCGATTTGCGAACCGGGTTCACCAATACCGCGCCGGTAGCCGTTACCCTCACTATAAATCCCCGGCCGACGGCCAGCGTGACGGGCACCAACACCATTTGCAATGGCCAGTCCACCGTGGTGCATGCGGCGCTGACAGGCTTGGGGCCGACTTGGAATGTGACCTGGTCCTCCAACGGTGTGGTCGTGGCGACGCACCTTGGCGTCAGCGGTGGCGCCGACACCCTCACCGTCAGCCCGAGGGATGATAATCTCAATGCGAGCACCAACGCGCTCTATGTGGTCTCGGCGCTGACCGACATCAGCACCGGCTGCACCAACAACCAGCCCGGCGACCTCAAAGGCGGCGCCTTGATCACCATCAACCCGCGGCCCACGGCTTCGCTAACGATAAGCACGAACGATTTCTCCTGCACATCAACCGGCGGCACCAATTTGCTTGTCTCCGTCTCTCAAGTGGGGACGAATCTCGAAGTGCGCACTCAGTTTAGCTACCCGGTTACCAACTACGAAGGCGGGAGCGGCAAAATCAAGAGCATCACCAATGTATCGCTTTCCAGCGTGACGTTGTATGTGACTAACCACGCCACCTTCACGGGCATCGGAGCATGGAGCACAATCTGGGAAGCCGATGCATTTGATACGGCAGAGGTACCCAGCGGGACAAGCACCGCGACTAACCTCACCGCCCTTACAAATGGCATTTATGTCTGGGCTGTTACCATCTCCAATTCAACTCCAGGCACCAATTTCACATTCTTGGTGACGGATCTAACAGACGCCCATTGTACCGCGGGTGCCGCCGGTCTGCCCGCGGGCATCCACGTCGTCGTCAATGGCACACTCTCTGGTAACGTCTATCTGTCGGGTGGTAACACCATTTGCAGCGGTGGTTCGGCCGTGGTAGCTGCCGATCTCGGGGGCAAGCCGCCTTGGACGCTCGTGTGGAACGACGGAACCACCAATACGGCCACCAGCACGCCATTCCAACGGCTCGTGAACCCGACGAATTACCTGGTCAATTTGCCCACGAACTACTCGTTCTGGATCACTAATCTGAGTGATAGCACGCCGGCAACCACATCCAGCTCCAATGACCTCACCGGTGGCGCCACTCTGACTGTAGATCCCGTGCCTGTTTATCCGCCGGAACCGGTGGGGACTAATTTCTATGTCAGTTGCACGAACGTGCAGTTGACGCTCTCGGTCACGGTCACCAACGGGTTCACGGCCGACTGGTTTGCCGATCCGGGCCGGTCGGTTCTGCTATTGCCCGGCAGCACCAGCTTTGTCACGCCGGTTATCAATCTGGGGGCAAACACGATCCTGACTAATACGTATTATGTGGCAGCGCGATTCAATGATACGAATTACGAGGCCTGCGTGTCGACGAACCTGACGCAGTTTACCCTCGTGTCGCAGCCGTGCACGAATCAGCTCTTCATAGTCAATTCCGGCACGAATCACGGCACGATACAGTGGTACGGCAACTTTGTTCTGCAGGCCGCCACCGATCTTACCCCGCCGGTGGTTTGGACGCCGGTCTGGACGGGCTCAGTAGCGCCGAACTCCTTTAGCTGGAGCAACCCGCCGCCGGTCCAGTACTTCAGGCTCTACGCTCCAACCAACTGACGACTGTTTCAGTGACACTAAAGCGATTCAGGCCCGCCTGCCCGTACTGCATTAACGCGGCAGCCGGAGAACGCGTTGGATCGCCCATGGTTGGGCTGCGCAAGCTCGTTATCGAGGAAGCTCGCACTGGCCGCTTGTCAAATCACCGAGCGCTGTAATAGTATGAGGCGGCAGCCCAGTTCACGATTCTGTTGGCAGGCAATTTGCCTGGTCGCAGGACGCAGACGCGGTCGAACGCGAGGTCGCTCATGAGTAGTCAAAGCGCAGTATACACGGAAGAGGAAAGTGCCTGGCTCAGCGAAGTGGCGGGACGGCTGCGACTGATCCAGGCCGATGCCGCTGCGGGTAACTCGCAACAGCGCCGCGAATTCCTCAGTGAAGAACTTGCCCGAAGTCTCAAAACGATTCCTGCCGCCGACCGCAAAAGACGGTTGCACGCCTTGCTGGGACGATTTCCAGTCGGCGGCCAGACGCTCCAGTCAGCAGTCGCTGCGCCAGTGCCTCCGCCAGCTCCGGTTCTGCCCCCGCCCAAACCCGAGACATTCGAAGAATTGCTGGAACGGCTCTTGAAAGCCGCGGCTGGATTGGACGAGAAGAAACGGACCGAAGCCGGCAAACGTCTGGCGGATGCCGGTCTGGTGCGGACAGAAAAGGAACAGCCGGCGCTGGACATTTCCGAGGAACTGCAGAAAGCGCTGGGCCTGCAGGAGGACCAGCAACCGAGACTGCAGAATATGGTGAAGCTCTGCCTCATGCTAATCGATATTTTCCAGCGTCTCGATCAAACCGCTCTGGCAACCCTGCGCGAGCTTGCACCCAAAAGCTCGCTACTTAAGCGTCCGCAGGATTTTCGCGGCGCCGCGGCTCAATTCCTCGCCGGCGAGGCTGATACGATTGAACCGCACCTGCGCGTGATTTCGAGTCTGATGGGTGCGCTGCTCGCGGCTATGCTGGGCGGGGGCCGCGATTTCGGACGCCAATTCAACGAGCGGCTTGCGCCCGGCGCCATTGAGGACGTCGTGGTGGGCGAAGGCGGCGGCAGCTCCATTTTCGGCAAGAGCAAGAAAGAACGCTGCTGGGAACGCTACATCTTGCTGAGCAAAGACTATGAGACGCCGGACCTTGTGGATCGGCGAATTCGCGACTGTTTGGCGGCATTTGTGGAACGAAAAGTTTTAAACACCCGTTGAGCACGCCGCACAATAAAGCAGTGTCTGTCGCGCGGCCGCCAAAACCATTTAACGACTAACTAAGTTTCTAACGGCAACCACTCGCCCCGACATATGCACGTTCACTGGCACGAAGGCCTGTTCCTGCAGCCACACCATCTGCAGATGATGCAGCGCCGGCTGGCGACCGACATCCGCACGGCGCGAAGCCTTTTCAACCCGTATTGTTTCGGCGTGCTCGAAATGCGGGTTTCACCCGATGACCTCGCCGACGGGCGTGTGCGATTCGATCGCCTGCGGGCGATCCTTCCAAGTGGCCAGGAAATTTTATATCCCGAGGACGCCAATCTGCCGCCGCTGGACATCAAGACGGAGCTGGCACGCGGAGCCGGAGCCCTGGAGATTCTGCTGGCCGCGCCGTTGTGGGCGCGCAACCGTGCCAATGCATTCCGCACCGGCGAAAGCGCGGACCCGAGGGTGAAGTTGCTGTACATCCCAGAAGAGATTCGCGAGGTAAACGATGAAAACAGCGGCGAAAATCCCCAGCCTGTGCATATCCGCAAGGTTAATGCCCGGGTCGTGCTCAAGGGTGATGACCTGTCAGATATGGAGTTTCTACCGCTGCTGCGCGTCATCCGGGCCGCCGGCGAAGATGCGGGCAAACCGCGACAGGACCCTGAGTTTGTGCCTCCGTGCCTGCTCTTGCGATCGTCGCCGGTGTTGCATGATTTGGTGCGCGACCTGGTGGCGCAGTTGAATGCGAGCCGCGAGCAGCTCCGGCTTAAAGCGGCCACCGGCGGCCTTGGTCTGGAGGTCAAATGGGAACTGACCATGCGTCTGACCGTGCTGAATCGATTTTGCGGCAATCTTCCGTCGCTGGTCGAAGACGGTATGGTCCCACCCTTCCAGGTTTATTTGGAACTGCGGGAATTGCTGGGTGAGTTGTTGGCCTTACACCCCGCCGAAGGCTTGTTCGATTGCCGCGGCTACAATCATGTCGATCCACTGCCGGTATTCAAGGAGCTGGATCGGAAAATACGCGCTGAGATCGTAGTTTCTCGTGCCAGTCAGCCGCTGCGCGTTGCTTTTGAAGGCGATCCCGGCAGGCTGCGAGCCGGTCTCGAACCACAACACTTCGAGAAGCCGACCGGGTATTATCTTGGCATCAAAACCAAAATCGATCGTACCAAGCTTGCCCTGTACGTCACCGACGGAAACAAGTTCAAGCTCATGCCTCGCAGCTTGGAAGACGCAGCCGTTTTTGGCGTCGAACTTAAAGAGCAGAACTTCCCGCCGTTGGAACTGCCCGCCCAGAGCGATTTGCACTATTTTAGCGTCCTGCCTGCCTCCAACCAACGTCGTTGGGACCGCATCAAGGAGGAGAAGTCCATGTCCCTGGTATGGAACCGAACAGACTTTGATCTTTCGGACGCCACTTTCACGCTCTATATGACTTTGCCCACATGAAATTGCTCGAGCTTTACGAGGAACTTTTCCAGTACATCTGCCGCCTGAACCGCGCGGCCAAAACCGCGGCCCAGCCCGAATACGCGCGAGTCCGCTCGGAAATAAAGGAGCTGCTTGAGCAAGTTCTCCGCAATGCCGCCGCCGACGTGCGCCTGCTGAACCAGGCTAAGCGGCTGGAATTGCCCATTATTTTCTTCGTGGATTACAGCCGCTTAGCCTGGTTCAGCAGGCGCACG
>CAZUVM010000142.1:0-27711 GCA_964623885.1 uncultured Verrucomicrobiota bacterium | reverse complement strand
AGGCCGATCGCTTCGCATGGGCCAGCCCAAGCTCCTGCTGCCCTGGGGCCAAACTTCGGTGCTTGGACACCTTTTGGAACAATGGAAAACGCTGGGTGCTCGGCAAATTGTTGTGGTGTGTGCCGAAGATGACAAGAGAATCGCACATGAGTTAAATCGTCTCCGCGTTCCCGAAAGTAACCGCGTGCTCAATCCGGCGCCGGAACGGGGGATGTTCAGTTCTATCCGGTGCGCCGCAAATTGGAACGGCCGGGTAAGGGACCTCAGTCACTGGGTCGTCACTTTAGGAGACCAGCCGCATCTACAGATGAGCACCTTGCGGCTGTTATTGCAGTTGGCAGTTGATGAAGGGAACAAAGTCTGCCAGCCGGCACATGCCGGCAAGCCTCGCCATCCTGTAGTGTTGCCTAAAGGCATCTTCGAACAACTAGCGGAATCGCCTGCAGGGAATCTCAAGGAGTTTCTGCAAAACCAGAAAGTCGTGCTATTTGAGTCCGACGACGCAGGCCTCGATTTGGATATCGATCGGCCGGAGGATTATGTAAGGGCGCTGAGCCTGGGGAATTCGTAATCCGAGGCAGAAATACGGGACGAAGAAATGACCACGAAATACCGAGCGAGGCAAAACCGCAACCAAACCTCGGAGCGCGGACAGTCCTGTCCGCAGCAAAGTTCGAATGTTGCTGCGGACAGGACTGTCCGCGCTCCGCGCAAGGTTTCAAGTTGGCTTCCTTTTTCAAACCCAGCATCTTGACCACATGATCCACGTCACCTATTACCTCGAAGTAATTTCATCCTGGTGCTATTGGGCAGAGCCGGCTTGGGCGGAATTGAAATCGCGTTACGCCGGACGAGCTGAATTCGATTGGAAAATTGCGCTAATGTCGGCGGAAGGTTACCCGGTTTCGCAAGCACAGTGCGATTGGTTCTACCGCCGTAGCGGCACCACCATGCGCTCTGCATTCAAGCTAAATTCGGGCTGGTTCGAGCCCGAGATTAAACAGTATCTCGTCCCCAATTACGTCGCTCAAGCAGCCAAAGCACTGGGCGCCACCGACGATCGTGTGCGGCTGGCGCTCGCAACCGCCGCGCTGCGCGAAGGCCAAAAGGTCGGCCGATGGGAAGTCGCCGTGAAGGTGGCATCCAAAGCCGGAGGATTATCCGAGGACAAACTCCTCGCGAGCGCCAAGTCTACTGAGATCGCCGACGCGGCTCAAAAAACAACCGCAGAGTTTCATGCGCTTCAGGTAAATCAGCGGCCAACATTCCTCATCGAGAGCGGCATCGGCGACCACGCCGTCTTTTCCGGCACGGTCAAATTCGAACCTCTGGCTGCCACGATCGAGGCGCAACTTGCGGACGAAGCTGCCTACGCCTCCTGGAAAGCGCACTTCGGCGACCCGCCGGTTAATTGAGCGAAGAAAAGGTGCGAGTATGGCAGAGCGGGCGCCAAATGTGGAAATCATCGCTGAGGAGGAGGCGGCGGCAGCGTTCTGCTTCGTCCATGAGGGGATGCGGCGTGGAGTCGCCAAGTCTGTTCGTCGGGTCATGCGCTTTGTGCGTTAGTTTCCTTCCCACGCAACCCCGAGATTCCGCAGTTGCTCAGGTCAAGTAATTGAGTCAGTCTGTCTGGGTTATGTCCCAAGGATACCCATGCGGGTCAGGAGAATTGGCTCATGAAGACCCCTAACGGGATGCTTGCACGTCTGTGCTCGCTTTGCCTGGCGACTCTCGCCCTCAGGCCGAGTCCAATGACCGCCCAAACCGCCGACCTCCAGCTTTCCTTCAGCAGCGCGCCATCGGCGGTCAGTCTCGGCCAATATTTCAAGGTCACTGTCAGCGTCTATAATAATTATAATTACGGGCCGATGGCGGCTACCAATGTGCTCGTTACCAATCTCCTGCCTGCCAATGCCAGTTTCATCGGCGCATCCGCCAGCCAGGGTGCCGTTACTCAATCTGGCGGCGTCGTGACTAGTGCTTTGGGCACGCTCCCCTTCGGCGCCACGGCAACACTGACTTTTGAGTTGCAGGCCACGACGCTTGGCTCGCTCACAAATTTCGCCGCCGTTTCCTCAGATACCGGTGACCCGGTCGCGACAAATAATGCAGCCTTGTGGGTCACCAGCGTGACGCCCGCCCGCTTTTTCGGCGTTGGCGCCGCCCATGCCCTTTATTATTGGGGCCCGACGTTGACGCTGATGACGAATAACCAGGTACTGCTGGTGGGGCAGCATCTCGGCCACGTTACGGACCTCTATGACGTCGCCGCGAGAACGTTTAACTTGCCGGCGGGAACGATGATTGGGGTGCACGAGGACGGATCGGCCACGTTGCTCAATAGCGGTCTGGTGTTGCTGGCCGGGGGCGGCAATGCCACGGGAGCAAAGACGGCCGAGGTCTACAACCCCGCCACCCAAACATTTCAACAGGTGGGCGACATGCTGGTTTACAGCTACGGGCACTATGCCACACCGCAATCGGACGGAACGGTTTTGCTGTGCGGGGGCGCGTTGACCACGAACGAACTATTCGATCCGGGCACAGGGACCTTCAGCCTGGCGCCCACCATGCAATGCGCTTACAACGGCATCTACCTGCCCAGCACCGGCAAGTTCCTCTATTTCGGTTACGGTCGGGCCTACATTTACGACACAAATACGGCCACGTCGGTGCCGGCCAGCATGTTCCTGCAGCCGCGGGCTTATCATTCAGCCACCTTGCTCCAGAACGGGAAGGTGCTGATCGCCGGAGGCCAGGGCACCTGGGGTGCCACATATGATTCCCTGTCGAGCGCTGAACTTTACGACCCGGTGACGGATACGTTCACGTGGACTGCCAATCTTACGGCCAAACGCGAGAACCACACTGCCTGTTTGCTGCCTGACGGGACGGTGCTCATCGCGGGGGGCATGACCTCTCAGAGCGATCCGTTCTCGATGACGAATGCCGAAGTCTATGATCCGAACGGAACAGTCGACGTGCCTGGCGTAGGTGTCTCAGATACAGCGATGGTGGAGGGCAATTCCGGGACGAATTTCATGAATTTTAATGTTTGGCTGACCACCACGCCCACTTTCCCCGTCACGGTGCAATACGCCACCAGCGATGGCACGGCAAAATCTTTTGCTTATGGTGTGGGGACGCCGGATTATGTGGCCATCACCGGCACGGTGACTTTTCCGCCGGGCAACACCAACCAGGTCGTGCAGGTGCCCATATTAGGCGACCAGGTCCTGGAACCGGACGAGACGCTTTACCTGAACCTGAGCCAGCCGATGCAGGCGTGGATGGCCCGTTCGACGGCGCAAGGAACGATCAGCAATGATGATTCCACGCCGACGCTCAGTATTTCTGCCATGACGCCAGTGGTAGTCGAAAGGGACAGCGGAGTGGTGAATCTCGTGTACAACGTGATCCTCTCTGCCGCCTCATTCGATAGCGTCACCGTGGATTACTTCACGAGCGACCAGACGGCGCAGGCTGGAACAGATTACGTGCCGATCGCGGGGACGCTGAGCTACCAGCCGGGCGAGACCAACAAGACACTAATCGTGCAAGCGATTGGCGACCTGGTGCCCGAGCCGGACGAAACATTCACGCTCAATCTGACCAATGCGCAATACGCCATCATCAACGTCGGGCAAGCCACGGGCACAATCCTCAATGACGACGGGTTCCCGGGAGTCGTGCATCACTTTGACATCGCGCCAATCACGGGCGCGCAGACGCAGGGTTTGGCCTTTCCGCTGACCATCACCGCTCGTGATGCGTTCGGGGATGTAGTCACCAATTTCTCGAACCCGGTCCGGGTCCTCACTTCCACTACGAACGTGGTCGCCACCAACCTCGATTTCGAGCTCCCGACACTGGCGCCGTGGGCGCCCTTGACGAACGGGGATAATCCCGGGCCTTACGAGCTGATACCCTACGATGTGGTTGGAGATGGGCGGCTTTCGAGCGCTTTTCGGATGCGCATCAATCCGGGCACCGATGGCATCTCGCAAAACGTCCAGTTGGCGGGTGGTATCACCTATACGCTCAGCGTGGACCTGGCCAGCGCGCAGGAAGGAGGCGGTTGCTGGGTCGGCGCGCAGGCGGCACTCGGGATCGGGAATTCCAATGGCTATTGGAACATGCCCGACCTTTGCGGCGGCCAAAGCTCTCGCGGAAGAATCGAGCTGCCTTTTACGGCGCCAAGCAACGGGGTTTATACCTTGAGCTTGATCGTCTCTTATGGCGCACCGTGGTACATCATCCCGAACGATTACTTTCTTTACGCGGACAACGTTCAAATCGCCTATCCGGCGCTCGCGCCCACGGTGCTGACGAACGGTTTCGCCAATGGCGTGTGGACAGGAACGATCACTCCGCTGCAAGGGGCCTCAAATGTGGTCCTGATCGCTGACGACACCGAAGGGCATAAAGGTTTTTCCAACCCGCTGGACATCCAAGCCGTTGCCGATCTGGCGCTGACGGCATCGTCCCAGGTGCAGGGAACGCCGCCGCTGCGCCCGGGAATGAAACTCCAATTCAATCTGTCCGTGACCAATCGGGGCCCGTCAACCGCGGCGAACACGCTCGTTCATTATGACATGCCGCCGAACCTCACGTTCCTTTCCGCGACAAATCTGCAAGGCAGTATCTCCAACAACGCCGGGGCGATAAACTGGACGATCGGCTCGGTGCCGACGGGCTCGAATCTAACCGCCACGCTGGTTTGCCGTGCCGATATTCCGGGCGATTTTACCAATCAATTTAGCGTTTTATCGTCAATGTTGGACCTGAATCCCGCAGACAACTCTGTGGCATTGTCGAATCACATAGAGCTGCCTTTGCTGTGGATCTCCTCCGCCATCGGCGCCGAAGCGGCGGCCGCTGCCACGGGTATGGTCTTCAGCGTCACCTCGTCCGGCCCGAGTGGCCAGGCATTGTCAGTGGACTATTTTACCAGCGATGGGACCGCCACTAACGGCAGTGATTATATTGGCAGTAACGGCACCGTTATCCTTCCTTCGGGCGCGACCAATACTTCCATCAAAGTCTTCGCCATCGACAACATCCTCAATCAACCCAATCGCATGTTTAGCGTCACGCTGACTAATCCTGTCAACGCGCAGATCGCGATTGGGGGTGCGATCGGCACGATTGTTGATGATGATCCGCCTCCGGTCGTCTGGATTTACGGCACCTCGCTGCTCGAGGGCGATAGTGGCATAACCAATGGCATTTTCCAACTCACTCTCTCCAAGCCCGCGATTTATGACGTGGTGGTGACTTACCACACGCAGGATGGCACCGCGTATTCCACGAACGATTATGTCTCCGCCAACTCCTCGGTAATTCTCCCCGCCGGCTCGACCAATTTCTCGATCGCAATCGGCGTTCTTGGCAATACCGTGTTCCAATCAAACCGGACGTTCTCCGTCATCCTTACCGCGGCCTCCTACGCCACGCTGGGTACCAATCGCGCCGATTGCACCATTATTGATGATGATGCGGCGGCTGGCCGGCTTGATCATTTTGTTTTTAACTCTGTGCCAACACCGCAGTTCGCGGGACGCCCATTCCCCGTTACGGTGACCGCAGTTGATTATCTCGGCATCATGGTCAGCAACTATTCGGGCTCGCCGTTACTGACCGCACAAACCGACCAGTACTACAGCAATCGCTTCGCCGCCGATTTTGAGGACGGCTTACTGACCGGCTGGACGAACCAATCCTCACCCGGGCTGCTTTGTTCGAATGTGACCGACTTCGCCGCAGCCGGCTTGCACAGTTTGCGACTCACGGGCAAATCGGCCTCCTCCAGCTATATTTACAACTATTCGCTCACTAAGGCCTTCTCGAACTGCTTCCCCACAGGGATCTCATTTTACACCCGCGCCGCGCAGACGAACGCCCTTTGTGGCCGCCTTTTCGCCGGCGTCAGTGGTTCGGCGGCGGTGGATTTTTACATGGGCCGCGACGGCCGCATTGGTCTCTACGGTGGAAACATATTCTATGGTGTGGCTTACCAGTCGAATCGCTGGTATCGCGTGGACCTCCAGTTGGACTGGACACGCTACGTTGCCACAATGCTATTGGATGGTGTCCTTGTGGCCACCAACGTCTCCTTCCCTTACCGGCCCGCTTACGTCAACGCCATCGCTTTGCAAAATACCGACACCGGTGCGGCCTGGTTTGATGAGATTAACGTCTTCACTCAGAGCTACACGAACCTGCCCGTGAGTCCGAGCAATCTCACCTTCAGTGCAGGCGTTTGGTCCAACACCGTCACCATCAATCCAGTCGCCACGAATGCTTACTTCACTATCAGCGACAACAATCTGCACTTAGGCGCAAGCGGCAAATTCGATGTCCGGCCGATTGATGCCCGGCTCCTCGTTCCCGCCGCTGTGAACGAAGGCGGCTCTTACACCGGCCAGGTAGTCATCCCAATCCTTCTAGCTCAAGCCAGCAGCATCGCGCTAACCTCGAGCTGGCCTGCTCGCCTGTCGGTTCCCAGCAGCGTGATCATTCCCGCCGGCCAGACGAACGCAACTTTCTCCTTCAGCGCGATTGCTGATTCCCTGTTGACCGGACCGCAATCAGTGAGAATCTCCGCGACGGCAACGAATCTTGTCGGCAGCTCAACTTACATCGAGGTGGACGACACCAATTCCACAACGCTCACTCTCTCATTGCCATCAACTGCCGCCGAGACCGCAGGCACTTTGCTCAATGCCGGTCACCTATACTCCAGCGTCCCGGCCTCCTATTATCTCACCGTAAATCTCTCTTCGAGCGATTCATCCGTCGTCGTTCAACCCACGGTCATTTTCCCTCCAGGCATCACCTCCGCGGTTTTCAATGTCACCCTTGTCGATGACAACAAAATAAACGGCACGCGCCAGGTTGCGGTCTCGGCTTCGTTGCCCAATTCTATCCCCGCCACCAATTTCATATCGGTCACCGACAACGAGGACACGCTCCTCCGCATCTCCGGCCCGGCTCAGGTCAGCGAAGGTGATACACCCACATCTTATACGCTCCGGATTTCCGGCACGCTGACTACCAATCTCGCCCTTGTTCTGAACTCATCGGACACCAATCGCCTGCTCGTTCCGGAGTCCGCCACTATTTCAGCCGGTCAAACCAGCGTCTCATTCCCGGCGACTATTATCGATGACACAAACTACAACGGCTCGGAAAATATCAGCATCGCTGCGGCTGCCTCCGGCTTCACCTCAATTTCCACGAATGTTCTGCTGCTAGACAATGAAATCGATCATTTCACCTTCGCCGCGATCTCCAACCCGCGCACCAGCACCGTGCCCTTCAGCGTCACGATTTCTGCCCGGGATATTTTTGATGGCCCGATCACCGCTTATAGAGGGCCCGTCACCCTTTCCCCGCTCGGTTCCGGCGGGCCGATTATTCTGCAACCAACGAATGTCACTTTCGCCTCCGGCCAATGGACCGGCAATGTTACCCTCTTCACCACTGAGCCAGTCGTAAGTCTGCGTGTTTCAGACTCCAACGGGATCACGGGCCAAAGCGTGCCTTTCGCCCTTGTGCCGCCCAACGTCTATCTGCTGAATATTAACGCCGCCGATCTTGTCTATAGCCCGATCACCCGGCGCCTTTGGTCGCTCGTTAGCAGCAACGGCACGCTTATCGCGACCGACCCACTTCTTTATCAGTCTGAACCCGCCGTTCCGATCGGCAACGCCGGCTTCGTGCAACTCACCACCTCTGGCGACGGCCGTTACATCCACGCCGCCAACAACGGCACCAACGCCATCTTCCAGCCGCAACCCGGCGCCGGCGTCTATCGCTTCGATACGCTCGCCCGCACAATTGATCTGATGTGGACAAATCAGGGCTATTCGGTCCTGGACATCAAGGCCATGCCGGGAAATTCGACAACCGTAGCGGCTGGGTGGTGGGAGCCTGGGATCAGTCCGTACGAACGCGGTTTTTTCATTTACGACAACGGCATTGCCCGCACCAACGGTGGCGGCGGCGACAGCGTTGAATGGAACGAATCGGGCACTCGCCTTTACGGCAACATGCTTTCTCTAAGCCCCTCCGATTTCTCGGTGATGCAAGTGGACTCCTCCGGGCTCACCACAATCAAGGATTATTCACCTTCCATCATCGGCGCACATTTCACTTTCGCTGGTGGGTTGGTCTTCGCGGGCGGCGGCATTGCTGATCCCGAGCGCGGGATCGGCCTGCCCGGCACCGGCGGAGGGCCGGTCGCAGGCAGCACCGCCGCGGGTCGGTTTTGGCAATTCCAATCCAGCCCCGGCCGGATTGTTGCATATGATCTGGCGACACTCCTCCCAATCGGGACAACCTTCACGCTCGGTGTCTCAAACGCCACCGGCCGGCTGGTTCAATGGGGCACCAACGGCCTCGCTTTCCGCGCCAACTCCACCCAAATCGCCATCGCCCGCAGTTCGCTCATTCCTTCGGGTGGGCCAGCCGATCTTGCGCTCAACGCCATCAATACCGGCTTGCCTGCCATGGTGAGCAACACTTTCAGTTGCACTCTGAGGATTTCGAATCAGGGCCCCAACGACGCGTCCAATGTCGTTCTGGCCCAAACCCTGCCTAATAACGCATTGCTGACTTCGGTTGTCCCCACTAGCGGTGCCTGGACCCAGTCAGCGGGGGGCCTGGTTTGCTGGTTGAGCAATCTCACCAGCGGGGCCAGCGCTACGGTTAATCTCAACTTCATCGGCATTAATGCCGGCCTTGCCCTGCTGCGCGCCAGCGCCACCAGCGACACCATTGATCCCAATCCTTCCAACAATCTCGCTACGCTTAACATCTCCGTTGGCCGCGCCGCCGCTCCCGATACGGTGACGGTCATTTGGCAGGTCACCAGTGATATCGCTTGGGATGCTTCTGCCAATCGGATCTTCGCCAGCGTCCCCAATGCCCAGGCCGATCTCGGTAATTCCCTGCTCTCGTTTAATCCTTTGACCGGTGCTTATGATGCTCCGATTCCCACCAGCACCGAGCCGGACAAGCTCGCCGTTTCCGCTAACGGCCAATACGTTTATGCCGGATTGGACGCTGACAGCTCCATTCAGCGGGTCGATGTCAGCAACCGCGTTGCGGACCTCAAATTTCCCACCCGCTTCGATTATGTCAGCGATATCGCCGTGCTCCCGGATAATCCGCATGCGGTCGTGGCGACGGCCCACTCGACGCTCGCAGTTTATGATGACGGCGTGCAGCGCTCGAACGTGGTCGGTGCGACCGAATACAATCAGAACTATTTCCTCGCGCTGACATCCTCGTCCAATTGCTATTCGACGTATCCTACGGGCTTCCGCCACATCGCCATCGACGCGTCTGGCGCCACGCTGCTCTCCGACGTGCGCAATACGGTCGTCACGTACCCGGATTGGGAAATCAAGTATGGCGCAGGCCGGATGTTCACTCCCGGCGGTCGAGTCTTTGACCCATTTGCCGGCACCAATATCACTACCGTTTCCTACAGCGGCCTGGTTGCGCCAGATGAAGCCGATTGGCGCGCTTTTTATCTTACGGGCAGTGGTCCAACCTGGACGCTTTCGGCTTTGGACATAACCAACCTGCAATTGGTGAGCTCAATAACGATTAGCAACGTGTCCGGCTCGCCCACCCGCCTCATTCGCTGGGGGAACGACGGCCTGGCCTTCCGCACTACCGGCGGCCAAATCTTCCTGGTCCGCACGACCATGGCTGATGATCGAAACAACAACGGACTGCCCGACTCGTGGGAAATGCAGTATTTCGGTTCGCTCAATGCGCCGAACAATGGCGCAAACGACGACCCCGACGGCGACGGGTTCACCAACTTGCAAGAATATCGTGCCGGGCTGAATCCGCTTGTGTTCGACCCGCTGCACTTCACCCGCGGCCAAATGGGTCCGAGTGGCGCTTTCCAATTGTCTGTGCTCGGTAATCTCGGCAATTCTTATGTGTTACTTGCCAGCAGCAATCTGACCGATTGGACAGCCATCCTCAAATTCACCTGCACCAATATACCCATGGTCCTTAGCGACTCTGTCAGCACCAATTTGGTCCGCCGGTTCTACCGCGTCGCCCCGCTGTCTGTCGTCCCAGGTCCGAAGCTGCGCTTGCCTTTGTCTGCGAGCATGGGCAGCAACTCTATCACTGTCAGCCTCGAGGGCGTCCCGGGCTTTGCTTACCAGGTGCAGACCTCCACCGACCTTTTCAATTGGGCCCCGCTCACCAATTTCTTGTGCTCCACGCCTGCTATGTACTTCCAGGATACGCCTGACCCCAACCGAAAGTTCTATCGAGCACTAACCCAGTAGCGCGAAGAGCCAGGTTGATGTTTCAGAGGAGGGGTCGTATTCCTGGAGACAGCATTGATTGAGCCAAATCCGTCAGGTGGCAGGCACTTAGGTAGGTTGACACCCGCCGTTTTTGTGAGATTGATCGATCAGCAGTTGAAGCAGCCTAAGCTGGCTTTCCTTCCTGAGAGCCAGCGCGGGGGAACCCAGATTCCCCGGAAAAGTTTCCGGGGATGGGGCGAACGGCGGCGAGTAATCGTCGCCAAGGTCACTTCCTGGACCGAGCCCGTCAGCTAACCTCGCCGGCATTGGGAAGGGCGATCCTCCAGGAGCCCGCGAGTGCGGACTTCTATGTTCACCCCGTTGTAAAACGCGCTGTGCACCGCGCGGCGATACCGCTCTGCGCATATGCCACATCGGAGATCGATATGAAAATGTTGATCCTCTTAATGTCGGAGCACCCGGTGCTGACCGGGATGCTCTTATTGTTGTTCTTTCTCATAATGAGTCCAACTTTGCTGGGCGCGGTGTTAATCCGCGAACGGCAGGTCGGGATCGTGATTAAAAAATTCGGCGCGCGTTCGCTACCGCCGGGGCACTTGATCGCGCTGGCCGGCGAAGCCGGTTACCAGGCCGACACTTTGGCGCCGGGATTGCACTTCGGTTATTTCCGCTGGCAATACCGGATTCTCAAGATGCCGGTCGTGGTCGTGCCGCAGGGCGAGATTGCCCTGGTGGTCGCGGCCGATGGCGCTCCCATTCCGACGCAACGCATCCTGGGCAAGGTCGTTGATTGCGACAATTACCAGGACGCTCGCAAGTTCCTGGCGAACGGCGGCGAGAAAGGCCGGCAGCTGGGCATTCTCACCGCGGGCGCTTACCGGATCAACCTGGCGTTGTTCACGGTGATTACCGCGGCCGATGCTGAGCAGCACGGGATGGAGCTGTGGCAATTGCGCCTGCAACGGGTTGAACCAGACATGGTGGGGATTGTGACCACCCTGGATGGGAAGCCCATTGACTCGGGTGAAATTGCCGGGCCGATGGTGGCCGGGCACGACAACTTCCAGAACGCGCAGGCGTTCCTGGATGGCGATGGCCGGCGCGGATTGCAGGAGCAGATCCTGTTGTCCGGAACGTGGAACCTGAATCCCTGGTTTGTCCAGGTGGAGCAGGTGCCCATGGTGCAGATACCGATCGGCTACGTCGGCGTGGTCATCTCGTTTGTCGGGAAGGCGCATGTCGACGTCAGCGGCCTCGAATTCAAGCACGGCGACCTGGTGGAAACAGGTCACAAAGGTGTCTGGGTGACGCCTCTGTATCCGGGTAAACATCCGATCAATACCCGCGTGATGAAAGTTGAGCTGGTGCCAACGACAAACATCGTCCTGAACTGGGCGACGCGAACCGAAGCGCACAAGTACGACGAGAAGTTGCAGTCGATTACCGTGCGTTCGAAAGACGGGTTCGCGTTTAACCTGGACGTGGCGCAGATCATCCATGTCGGCGCGCTCGATGCGCCGAAGGTGATCTCGCGCGTCGGGTCGATGCAAAACCTGGTCGATCACGTCTTGCAACCGATTGTCGGAAATTACTTCCGCAACTCGGCGCAGGATTACACGGTCCTGGACTTCCTGAGCGCGCGCAGCCATCGCCAGGAAGACGCGGCCGCGCACATCCGTGAAGCCATCGGGGCTTACGATGTGCAGGCCATCGACACGCTGATCGGTGACATCAATCCGCCAGCTCAGCTCATGCAGACGCAGACGGATCGAAAGATCGCCGAAGAGCAAAAGAAGACCTACGAGATGCAGGAGGCCGCGCAAAAGCAGCGGCAGCAGCTCGTGCGGCAGACCTCGCTGGCGGACATCCAGCAACAGGTCGTCGGCGCCGAGCAAGGCGTTAATATCGCCGAGCTCCACGCCAACGCGCAGGTCAAACAGGCCACCGGCGAAGCCGAAGCGGTGCGCTTGCGGGCTCACGGCGAGGCCGAAGCCATCCGCGCCACAGGCTCGGCGAAGGCCGAGGCTTACAAGGCCGGCGTCGAGTCGCTCGGCGCGCAGCCCTACACGATGATGCAGCTCATGCAAATCGTGGGGGAACGCAACGTGCGGATCGTGCCGGATGTGTCGGTGAGCGGCGCCAGCGCCAACCCGGGGTTGGTTGATGGCCTGCTCGGTATCATGCTGCGCGGCCAGGGTAATGGCCACGCGCCGGCAAAGTCATAATGTAGTGCAAAGCGTAGCGGCGGGAGTTCCGCCGCTACGCTCCTTTTTGAGACAAAAGGCAGTGGCCGTGAGATTACAAGATTGTTTAACGTGCAGTAGTCATCAGCCTCCCAAAACTTGCTCCCTTCGGCTTTGACAGCCCAAAAATTTAATCCAGATTGCACCAGGAAAGCGCTATGCCGGCGAACGGAAAGTTTCTCAAAGGCCAACTGCTTTTAGACAGCGGCCAATTGCGCGGCTCCTTTTTCCAACGCACCGTCGTCCTGATCTGCCAGCACGATGCTGAAGGCGCTTTCGGCCTGATTTTGAACCGCCAGACGGGCAATAATGCCGGCGAGATGATCGTCGCCGACCTTCCGGAGGTCCTCAAAACCTGTCCCCTGTACGTCGGCGGCCCCGTCCAGCCAGCTGCCCTTAGCTTTCTGCTCACCGACTCTTTTATCCCCGATGCCAATGTCCTCCCGAACGTCAGCCTGAGCCATTCCCTGGATACACTGATCGAGGTCGGCGAATCGTTTTCTTCCACCCAACGCGTTAAACTTTTCGCGGGCTATGCCGGCTGGAGCCCCGGCCAGCTCGAAGACGAAATGAAACGCAAAGCCTGGATTACCCACCCGGCGTCACTCGAGCTCGTCTTTGACACTAAACCCGACGATCTCTGGCAAAAAGTCTTGCGCCAAAAAGGTTGGGAGTACCGCCTCTTATCCCAAATGCCCGAGGACCTGTCCTCCAATTAAGAGCGGGCTCTAACAGATATTTTGCTGCCTCAGCAGCCGAATCCTGTCGCGCAACTGCGCCGCCCGCTCGAACTCCTGGCGCTCCACTGCCCGCCGAAGTTGATGTTCCAATTGCTCCAACTCGGATAATGGCCGGTTCTTTCTGACCTGGTCCGCCAGCTCTTTCAATGCCGTCAACGAACGTTCCCGTTCGAATTGGAATGATTCCTCGTCCATCTCCGGCAAAGCCTCGATCGTGCGAATCGCTTGATCCGCCAGCCGCAGTGCCCGGTCGTAGTTCTTCTTCTCCAGCTCCATCATGATCCCTGCGCTCGCGTTTACCCGCAATATATAGGGACGCCACTTCTCCAGGTACTGTTGGTCCTCTTCCCTGCGCGCATATTGGTGGACCAGATCGAATGCCTGAAGGTTTCGGGCGGTATCCCGCAGCGTCCGCGTCCAATCATGCAGTTGGAACAACCGCACGTAGCGGAAATAATACAGT
The DNA here is from genome assembly GCA_964623885.1 of uncultured Verrucomicrobiota bacterium. Classification (GTDB taxonomy): domain Bacteria; phylum Verrucomicrobiota; class Verrucomicrobiia; order Limisphaerales; family UBA8199; genus CAZUVM01. The sequence continues at coordinate 13,961 of CAZUVM010000142.1, read as the reverse complement.
GTTCCTTCATGGAACAGTTCAGTGCATTCCCTGGGCGCCAGCTCGAAATCCGATTCCTTTCCCGCTGCTCGCGCGACTTCCAGGCGCTGCAGATGATAGGCCAGAGCCGATTCCTGACCGTGCGGCCGTTCCCCGTCCGGGCGCCCATCCAACTCGTATTGCTCTACTCCCAGCGGCGTGCGCACCTGTAGAATCTCCCGCCCATCCTCCCCCTGCGCCAAACGCGTGTCGTGTTCCGCATCATACGGCCAGCTCTTCAATATCCGCCTTAAGTCAACCAATTCACTCATGTCACTGCCCTATTATGGTCCTTCCCCGGCGGGATTCAATCCCTTCCCCGCTTCCTTCCCCTTTCCCATTGCGCCTGTTGCGCAGCGCGCTACCGTTATGGCCGCTATGCCGTCCACTCCGGTCAGCCAACTCATACCGGTTCTCCAGGTCGCCATCGGCCCGGTCATCCTGATATCCGGCGTCGGCCTGCTCCTGCTAACCCTCACCAACCGCTTCGGTCGCGCCATCGATCGCTCCCGCCAGCTTGGCGGTGCGGTGCGTGAAGCCAACGAGGCCGAACGTGCCCGCCTCGCCGCTCAAGTCGACATCATCTACCGTCGCGCGCGCGTTATTCGCCTCTCTATCATCATGGCCGTTTGGAGCGTGCTCCTGGTCTCGATCCTGATTATCGTTCTGTTCATCTCTGCCATGCTCCATCTTGAAGCCGCGCCGCTGCTCGCGATCCTGTTCATCGGCTGCATGGCCTGCCTGATTGTCTCCCTCGTTGCTTTCATCCGCGATATCCAACTCTCTCTCAAAGCTCTCGTGCTCGAACTCGACCGCACCAGCGCCCCGGTTGCCAGATAATCGTTCTAAATCCCGGCTGCCTGGCGATGTGTCTCGCCTAATAAGCAAGGTTTGTTGAGTTAATCAGAAGTACTAATTTTGAAGTATAGTCAGTACATTTTTACTGACTAGTCTCCCTCGCTCTGTTACGCTGGGGGTAATGGTGCGCCTTTGCCGTAACCGTGCCGTGGCCAGGGTCCGCCGGTCGGCCTCCCTGCTCCTGCATGGTCTGCTCCTGGCCTCCGCGTTTCAGCTCCAGGCCGCCGCGCCGGCGATTACAAATCAGCCTTCCAGTCAGACCATTTTCTACGGCAGCTCCGTCACTTTTGCCGTCGGCGCGAGCGGTACCGCTCCTCTGGCTTTTCAATGGTACCGCGACGGCGCTCGGCTCTCGGGCGCCACCTCCAGCGCCTATTCTCTCGCCACCGTTCTGAGCAACGACTCCGGCGCGGGTTTCGTCGCCACCGTTACCAACTCCTCCGGCGCCGCCACCAGCCAGGTCGCCGTGCTCTCCGTTGACCTCGGCATCACCGGCTCGCAGCAGGTCACCCAACTGCTATCGTTTGCCAGCACGTGGGCATACAACCAAACCGGCACCAATATCGGAACTTCCTGGATGCAGGTCGGCTACAACGATACCCAGCTCGGCTGGCTTTCAGGTCTTGAGGTTTTTGACGCCAAATGGCTTAACGGCAGCCCTACCAATCGCCTCACCGTCGCCGGGTTGCCAATCGGCACAGTGCTCAACATGAAGCCTTTCGGCACCAATGCCTGCACCTTCTATTTCCGGACTCATTTCAATGTCCCATCGTCGATCGCGCAGTTCGTTAATCCTGTCCTGCAGGCCACGACCGTCATCGATGACGGTGCCGCTTTCTATCTCAATGGCCAAGAAGCTTTCCGCCTGGGCGTCACGAATACCGCCTGGAATGCATGGGCCACCCGCACGGTAAACGATCCTGCCCTCGAGTATTTCAATCTTCCCCTCACTAACGTCACTGCAGGCGACAACGTCGTAGCCGCCGAGGTACACCAGGTCAATTCCGGCAGCTCTGATATCACGTTCGGCTTCACTCTCGATCTTTCTTACTATCCCCGGCTTCGAGACACCAACGCGCCAGTCGTTTCCCAAATTCTTCCTCAACCCGGCACCGTGGCGAGCTTCACCCAGCTCGAAGTTGACTTCAGCGAAGGTGTCCAGGGTGTCCGCGCCGCCGACCTCCTGATCGCCGGAGTCGCTGCCACTGGTGTCACCGCCTACGGCTCCGATATCTATATTTTCAGCTTTCCCCAGCCACCTGTCGGTCTCGTTTCGGTATCCTGGAGTCCGAGCCAGCGCATTACCGATCTCACCGCCAACTCGAATCGCTTCGCGGGTGGCAGCTACTCCTATACACTCGATCCTTCCGCCATCGCGAGCAACGTCCGTATCAACGAATTCATGGCTGGCAACACCCACACGATTGCCGACGATGACGGTCATTTCTCCGATTGGCTTGAACTCTTCAATTCCGGCGATTCCGCCGTCGACATCGGTCGGTGGTATCTTACTGACAATCCCACCCGGCTGACGAAATGGCAGATCCCGCGAGGAGTGACGATGCCCGGCAAATCCTACTTGTTGATTTGGGCGTCCGGCAATGACCGCACGAACCCTGCCGCCCCGCTGCACACGAATTTCAAACTCGATAAAGCTGCAGGTAACTTCCTTGGCCTGGTCTATTCCAACGGCGTCAGTGTTATCTCGACTTTCGCCAATTATCCCCAGCAATACGACGATGTCTCGTATGGCCGCGACCGGGTTGATCCTTCAATCATAGGCTACTTCACCAACGCAACACCCGGCGCCGCCAATGCCACCGTTGGCGCCAACTTCGCCCCCGCTGTCAGCTTCTCGCGGGCGAGTGGCACATTTCAGCAATCGTTCAATCTCTCCCTAGGCCTGGCTGGTTCCAATGCCGTTATTCGCTATTTCCTAGTGACCAATGCCGCCTCCGCTGCGCTTACTAACGTGCCGAACGCGTCCTGCCCGCTTTATTCCGGGCCGCTTTCCATCACCACCAATATCCAAGTCCGCGCGCGAGCGTTTTCCACGCTGCCCAATTTTTGGCCCGGCCCGCCTGCTAGCGCCACCTATGTCCAGCTCACTCCCGGCGCCGCGGCTTTCTCCTCCTCTGCGCCCCTTTTTTTGTTCTGCAATTTCAATGCCGGCAAACCCCCGGCCACCGCCGACCAGGTCGGCGTCATGATGGTCTTCGGCACCGCATTTGGCCGCGCGTGCCTCACCAACCCGCCCGATCTCGTTGCCCGGATGGGCTTCAACATCCGCGGCCGTTCCACCCAGAATAATCCTCAGAGCAGTTATGCGGTCGAAACCTGGGACGAATTCAATGAACCCCTCAAAGTCGATCTCCTCGGCCTGCCGGCCGAATCGGATTGGGTCTTCTACGCTCCGGATTATTTCGACAAACCGCTCATCCACAATCCGTTCATGCATGAGCTCAGCCGACGCATCGGTCGCTATTCCTCCAACGTTCGGATGGTCGAGCTGTTCACTAATTACAACGGTGGCCCTATCTATTACACCGCCGCACCCATCGGCAATTATTACGGCACCTATGTCCTCGAAGAAAAGATCAAAGCCGACCCGGGCCGCGTCGACATCCCCAAGCTCGATCCCAACGAAACCAATTACCCCGCCATCACCGGCGGTTACATGTTGAAAAACGATTCCGCCAATCCGGATGAACGCACCCTTTATGCGGCCAACCAGTCCATGGTTTACGTCGAACCTAAAATGACCGACTATTACAGCTATTCGGGCCGCGCGCTTCAGGAAGCTTATATCAGCGACTACTTCAATAATTTCTATAACTCCCTCTTCTCCCCGAACTGGGCTGACCCGGTCACCGGCTATGCCGCATGGATCGATGTGGATTCGTGGATCGACCATCACATCCTCGAAGTCCTCTCACTCAATGCCGATGCCCTTCGGTTGAGCGCCTATTTCTTTAAAGACCGCAATAAACGGATCGCGATGGGACCGCTGTGGGACTTTGACCGTTCTCTGGGCACCAGCGCCGGTGACTGGCGCCCTTGGAATCCGCGCACCTGGATGAGTTCCAATCCCCTTGGTTCCCCAACCAGCACCGATTACGGCACCGATTATTTCAACCCCGGCAGCGTTTTCGCTAACCCGTGGTACTCAATCCTGTTTTACGACCCTGATTTCTGGCAAAAATGGATTGATCGCTGGCAGCAACTGCGTCAGGACGCCTTCTCTACCGACTCGCTCTTCGCCATTATCGAGATGTTCACCAACCAGGTAGCCGAAGCGCAACCTCGCCAGTCCACCCGTTGGGCCGGCTCCGGCGCTTCCGATACCACCCCACGCTCAGGCTTTTGGTCGGTTCCAGGCGGTTGGCCCGACACCTCCTTCACCCACAGTTTCCCCGGCACTTACCAGGGCGAGATCGACTTCATGAGAATCTGGCTCGCATACCGTCTCGAATTTATCGACACGAATTTCCTCACCCTGCCTCTTCTCAGTTCTGCCGGCGGCGTGATTACTCAAGGCTTCGCCCTCACGGTTTCCGCGCCCCGTGCTGAGCCCGGCACCACGACCTATTATACGCTGGATGGCTCCGATCCGCGACTGGCAGGCGGCGCGATCTCCCCATTCGCGCTCGCAGCGAATGCTCCTTTCGTACTCACACTCAACGGCAACGCTCGGGTTTGCGCGCGCAACTGGAATCCGTCGCACCAGAATCTTACTGGGCCCGGCAACCCGCCTCTCTCCAGCCCGTGGTCGGGTCTTGCCGCCGCCACTTATGTTGTTTCCACTCCGCCGCTCGTCATCACCGAAATCATGTATCATCCTGCTCCGCCGGCTTCGGGGACGAACGCCGCTGGCGATTTTGAATTCATCGAACTGAAAAACGTCGGCGCTCAACCGCTTTTACTCCCGGGCTTCCGTTTCACCAAAGGCATTGACTTCACATTCACCGCCACCAACGCCATTACTAGCCTCAGCCCCGGACAATACGTCGTCCTCGTCAAAAACCTCGCTGCATTCCAGGCCCGTTACCCCGCCGTGACCAACGTCGCAGGCCAATACGACGGCAGCCTCAACAATAGCGGAGAACGACTTTACCTCGAAGGCCCGCTGCGCGAACCCATCCTCGATTTCGCCTACAATGACGGTACCTATCCCACGACTGACGGCCCGGGTTTCTCCCTTGTCATTCGTAATGAATTCGCTCCGTTTTCTTCCTGGGCCAATCCTGCAGGCTGGCGTCCCAGCACCGCGATTAACGGCTCGCCCGGCGGATCGGACCCTGTTCCTGGCAGCATTCCAGCCATCCTCATTAACGAAGCCCTCACTCACACCGATCCACCCCAGTCCGACACGATCGAACTCTTCAATCCCACCGCCAATCCCGCCCCGATCGGCGGTTGGTTCCTCACCGACGACCGCCAACAACCACTTAAATACCGCATCCCCACCAACACCATTATCGCCGCCGGCGGCTTTGCGCTGTTCGACGAATCCCAATTCAATACAGGCTCCAATGCCTTCGCGCTTAGCTCGCTCGGCGAAGAGGTCTATCTCTATTCAGGCGATGGCACGAATCTGACCGGCTATTCACACGGCTTTAAATTCGGCGCGCAACACAACGGCGTCACGTTCGGCCGTTATGTTACAAGCGACGGTAAGGAACATTTTGTTCTGCAGAAGGCCAATTCACTGGGCGCTCCCAATGCCGGCCCCAAGGTCGGTCCGGTAATCCTGAACGAAATCATGTACTCTCCGCCCAAGCTCGGCCTGGACACTGACACTTTGGATGAATACATCGAGTTGCGAAACTTCAGCGGCCAGGCCGCGCCACTTTACGACCCGCTCCACACGACAAACGCCTGGCGACTTGACGGTGGTATCCAGTTTACCTTCCCGCTGGGCGTCACCATGCCGCCCCATTCTTATCTCCTCGTCGTTAGCTTCGATCCCATCGGTGATCCCGTCTCCCTCAATTGGTTCACCAACCGCTACCGCCTCCCGCCCTCGACTCCCATTTATGGCCCATACCAGGGGCATCTTGGCAACCAAGGCGACCATGTCCAATTGCTCGAACCAGACAAACCCGAAATCCCGCCTTCGCCTGTGGCAGGATTCGTACCTTACGTGCTGCTCGAGGAAGTCCACTATTCACCTCTTCCACCCTGGCCAGCCAACGCCGACGCGACCGGCAACTCCCTCCAACGAGTCGCCGCCATTGGCTTTGCCGATGATCCTATAAACTGGACCGCCGGTCCTCCCAACCCTGGAGCATTGAACCCGGCCTCGGTGACCGCGGACTCTGACAACGATGGATTGCCGGACGAATGGGAAATCGCCAATGGCCTCGACCCGCTCGATAGCACCGGCGCGAACGGCGCCCTGGGTGATCCTGATAGCGATCGATTCAATAATTGGCAGGAATACCTCGCCGGCACCAGCCCCACTAATCGGCTCGATTTCCTCGACTTCGACTCGGTCACGGTCAGCGGCTCTTTCTGCATCCTCCAATTCACTCCGCGCGCGGGGCGCACCTATACAGTCGAGAAACTCGACACCTTCGGCAACGCCTGGTCCACGTACGCCGCCAACATCACCGGCACCAACCTCGTCACCCTCTTCGATCCACTCTCCACTGCCCGTTTCTATCGCCTCAAAGTTTCCCTCAGTCCATAGCTCTTCTTGTCCTCTTTCTGCTACTCCCTTTCATTGTTCCTCCCTTCAACCACCCCGGTCCCCACCCCACGCCGCACTATTGATTTTCCTCTGCATTTCAGCGGGATGAACCCTATTCAACCCTGCAAATCCTCGCCGTATTTTGTGTTGCTTATGAAACTCAAGGAGCAATTTACAGGCGCAATTCTGGGACTTTGTTTGGGGGTAGGCTCGATGTTGGTTTTAGGAGCCGGGTTACCGGGAAGCGGCCAGATCGGCCGGTTCCAGGCGACCGCATCAGGCGCCCAGTTTTTAATCATGGACACGAGCACCGGCCAGGCCTGGCTCGGAGATTGCCATACCACCCTGCAACCGGTGGACCCGCATTTCTTTGATCCAAAACTGCAAGCGACCGAATAGTCGGCGCCTGCTCATCGAACCACGAATGGCCCGTTGCCGAGCCATTCGTCTGAGAAGGCCCGCGGCGCCTATTTCTTAGGAAAGTTCGGGTCGGCTTTTACTTCTTCAATCTGTTTGGTGTGGCGCTCGCTGTGAGCGCTGACAAACATCACCCACTCATACCCGTCCAACTTTTTGCCCAGAGGACTGTCCGCCGCATGGTCGCGCAGATCCTTGGTTTCTTTCAAAAACGCGATCGTCTTGGCCCGGCTTTCCTTAAAATGATCCAGGCTGGCTTTGGGTGAACCGAACCGGTTGGTCGGCTGCAACGGCTCCGGCGCTTTGGCCTTAGTGCTCCGATCCGGTATGCGTTGCACTACAAACTCATCGATCGCCTTGACGTCCTCCGTGCCTTGCCGTGGCGGCGCCTTCATCACTTTCTCGCGGACATTTTGCATAATGAAATCTTCCGCAGCGGCGATGTGTTCCGTCACCTCGGCCACCGACCAACGGTCGGGCGCCGGCTTGAAATTCCACTGCGCCTCCGACAAGCCCTTGGTCGCCGCCAGCACGCCGGCGCGGGTTTTCTCCAAATGTTCCAGCGCCTTCTTGCGATCGGCGGCGGTCAGTTCCTCACCCTGCAACAGCGGACTCACCAACGCGCTCAAGCAAAATATGAATAAGAGTCGTTTCATGGTGTAATATGGGTTGTTAATTGTTTGCGGAACATAGCACGGATTCCTCCGCGCACAACCCGCCAGCCACGGAGCGACGATTTACGAAGCGCGACGTACCGGCGCGGCAGCGCCGAAGCAACACCAGCATCACAACGTTTCTGAGCGCATCGAGCCATCCACGCGCTGCGGGCCGGGAACGGCTTGCGCTCGGAGATCATCAAATGCCGCGACCTCTTAATACCTCAGAGCTGAGGCTCTTTGCTCAAAACTGGTATCGTTTGCTGGACCTCTTCCGGGATCACTCTCGGCCTGCCCGTCGCGGCATCCACCAGGACCCAATCGGTTTCGGCCTCAGCTACTACCGTTCTATCACCAGCCCGGACCAGCTTGTATTTGCGCAGGGATCGGACCTTGCGGAAATTGGCCACCCAGGTCAGCACGGAGATGAAGTCACCGGCAAACACCGGACGCAAGTACTCGATGTGATGGGTGCGAACGACCCACGTGGCGCCCAGTTTCATGGTCAACGCCGTGCAACCACTAGTGCGAGCATGGGCCACTGCCGCATCCTGCAGCCACTGGACGTACGCCACGTTATTGACATGTCCGTTGCGGTCGACCATCTCTGCGGTCACCTGGATGTCGTGACTGTAGATCGCCTCCATCGCGCTCGCAGGTCTCAACGCCGGGCACGCGCCTGGACGAATTTCTCCACGTATTTGCCCAGCAGATCCGCCTCGAGATTCACCGCATCGCCCACCTTTCGTTCCTTCAAGGCAGTGACCTCATACGTATGCGGTATGATCCAGATTCGGAAGCTCTTTGTCTGGGCCGCGGCGACTGTCAAACTGATGCCGTCGACCGCCACCGAACCTTTGTAAACGATATAGCGCATGACCTCCGCCGGAGCCGCAATATCCAGCACATGATCTTTTCCGAGTCGCTCCCAGCGCGTAATCGTCCCAACACCATCGATGTGGCCGGTCACGAAATGGCCGCCGAGATTGCCGTCCGGCCGCAACGGTCGCTCCAGGTTGACCAGCGAGCCCGGCTTGACGAATTGCAGGTTGGTCCGCTGCCACGTCTCCTTGAGCAGATCAAACCGCGCCAAGCGAAACGCACCGCGCTTCGCCAGTTTCACCACCGTCAGACAGCAGCCATTAATCGCGAGGCTGGACCCAAGCTTCAGCCCGCCCCCGCAGACTTTCGCTCGCACCGTAAGTTCGATTGCCTTTTTGCCTGACACGATTTTCTCGACCGTGCCGGTCTCCTCCACAATGCCCGTAAACATGTTATTTGGTTTTCCTTCCTGACTTTCTTTGTGCGCATTTCGCCGTCAGCAGCCAGTCGGGACCCAACCGGTGCCAGGCTACGTCCGTGAGCGGGACCATTTCCGCCAGCGTCCGCGCACCTTCGCCAGCCACGCCCTTGCGGGCATCCCTTCCGCCCAGGATTTTCGGAGCGTAAAAGAAGACGACGCGATGCGCCAGCCCAGGCAATAGGAACGAGGCGTTTACCTCACCGCCGCCTTCCACCAGCAAGTTGGTGACGCCCTCCGCACCCAACTTCCACATCAACCATCTTAAGTCTATTGCCGGACGTCCCGGATTGCCTGAAAAACGCCTTGCCGTCGTAGGGGCCACCCAAACATTCACCTTCCGAGCCAGAACTGCGATGCGGTTGCGTGGAGCTTCTCGGCTCGTCACGACGGTTGTAAACGGAGCCAGCTTATCAGACACAACCTTCGCGTTTAATGGTGTTCGCGCTTCGGAATCCAGAACAATCCGGCGCAGGTGAGGTTGCTTTGCCCCGGAACCGCGGAACGTGAGACTGGGATCATCTGCTAAAATGGTGTTTATCCCAACAAGGATTGCATCCGCGCCCAGACGCAATTGCATCCCAAGAGCGCGGGCTTTTGCCGAAGTAATCCACTTCGATTCGCCGGTCGCCGTGGCAATTTTACCGTCCAGCGTCATGGCGGCTTTGACCGTCACAAAAGGCGTTCCCTTTACGATCCAATGATTGAAAGCCTCATTCAGTTCGGTGCATTCGTCAGCCAGAACGCCGTGAACGACTGTAACTCCGCCTTGCTTCAGAATCCCAAGGCCACGACCGTAATGCCGCGGGTTGGGATCGGTGGCTCCTACGACGACACGCTTGATCCCAGCTGCCAAAATCGCGTCAGTGCAGGGCGGTGTGCGGCCGTGGGTGCAGCACGGTTCCAGCGTGACGTACAACGTCGCGCCCTGCGGACCATGGCCTCTCCGTTCCGCATTCCCAAGAGCTTCGATTTCGGCATGCGGTTCGCCTGCCCGATGATGCCAGCCGCGACCGATAATTCTCCCGCTCTTTACCAGCACCGCGCCCACCATTGGATTGGGTGATGTGAAGCCATAACCGCGACGCGCCAGGCGCAGCGCCAGCTTCATGTAATCAGTATCGGTAGGCATCACCGAGTCAGTGATTTTAAAGCCGAATCCTGAAATACGAAATCTGAAATAGCAGACAGGATTGAATCGTTTCTACTCTCGCATCATTAACGGATCGGCTCAATCACCTTCGCCGGCTTCAGCAACTTCGCGTCGACCAAAAACTCTTCGATTTTGTCCGCCACGAATTCATGCCCAGCACGTGTCCAATGCTCGTCGCCCTTGGATCTCAGATCGGTGCTGAGGTCCACATATGGAATGTCGGCGCTGCGGAGGGATTTTTCCAACGCCGGGTCACCGCGCGTCAGGCCTACGTAAAGCGCTGCCCCGTGATCAATCACGAAGCGTTTCAGCGCCGCAATGATGTCCGGCGTGGGGCTCTTTTCGAGTATAATCGGCGGGTCAAAAACCCTGTGCCACGCGCGCAACCCCAACCGGACCAGGTACGGCTTGAATAGCCAGGGATGCTGCAGGAACAGCACCCGTTCGGAGCGCGGAACCGGCACGCCGCGCAGTTCAAGCCCGTGGGGGCCCAACGTGTAATACGGTTTGAAATACCAGTCATCACCGCAAATGTTGGAGCAGTTGCCCACGTCGTCGTTCTCGGTGCAAAACACCAGGAACACGACCTTGGGTCGATACGCGGCGAAATGCTGCTGCAGGAGCAAATATTCCTGGTCCGTGCTGTACCCGCATACACCAAAGTTGAACACACGCCATTCGGGATGACGACGGCGCAGGACTTCCGTGAACCGTTCGGACGCCTCGACCTCGTAGCCCCAGACAAAAGAATCTCCCAGGAATATCATGGCCGGCTGTGGATTAGACACCGGGTCCGGGTCGCGAAAGCCATCCCGATTGTGAGCGATGTTGATAGTGCGATGATAAGTAAATGTTTTGCGACTGTTAGGAACCGGCGCCCAGCCTAGCGCCGGGTCGTATCGATAACCCAGGCTATCGCCCCACAAGCCGAGCCCCTCAAGCTGCGGGAACATGGGAAAAAAGCATATCCTCAGCACCGCTTCGCCCAGCAGTAGACAAACCCAAAGCGAGGCGATCAACAGCATGAACTCCGAACGGAGCCGTATGGACAATACACCGTTTCGGGTGGCGAGCGTTGGGAGCCAGAGCAGCAGGACTAGCAAGGCAAGTCCCGCCATCATCCATCCGACCGTGACCAGGTTGGGCGACAAGCAAATCCCAACAACGGCAATTACGGCTACCGCAGTCAGGAGCGCTCGCCGATTCCGACTCCCACGCCAGAAAGCAGCCAAGGATTCCTGAACGCTTCGGATCATAGAATAATGCCGTCTCGTTCGATTATCCCATCTGCCAAGCCGAAACACCAGCCTTGCTGCCAACAACAGCCTTGCCCTGGTCGCGATCAAACACCGAATCTGTCGACGATAAGAGACGTAACCTGGCCGAGCTCCGTAGCGAAATATCTGCGTTTCAACTATGCCGCTCTTACGGAGCTCGAATGACAACCTTTCCGACAATTTCTAGGAATACTTCGCTCCTACGGAGCTGGCATGCCACCGCTCAAGCAACCCACAGCCTACCCTTCAAAATCGTATACCACCACCTTGGCGCAGTTGGGCTTGAAGACCTTTTCGACAAACTCCACGTGCGCGGGATGGACCTGGTAAGCGTCCTGAGTCTGCTTATCGGGGAACATAATGTTCAGCGCCACCTGGTAGGTTTGGTCGACAACCGGACGCTCGCTGCGAACCATCTTGCCGACGTGAAATTGTTGCACGCCGGGGATGCCCTTCAAATAACGATGCATGCCGGCAATCAGCTCATCCGCCGCCGTGGGGTTTTCGGGTTTGGTCCAGAAAATGACTACGTGTGAAAACATAAAAAGTTCGTCTGTGTTCGGCTGATTCTCTTTGAACCGCGATCCCCTCAGCAACCGGAAAATAGCAATTACCGATGGATGCAAGCACGGGCAGCACAACTTATCTGTTTGTGTCAGAAGCAATTTGTCACGTTAGGAGAATGCCTCATTTGCCAAGGCAACCCAAACCTTTGATATTAGAGAACTATGGAGGTGTTACTTCGTCACAGCCAGACACGGTTGTTTTTTGCAGGGAACAAGCGCTGGGTGTCAAACGCGGCGGAGGCATTCCACTTCGGCACGATTGCAGAAGCAGTCGAGCGCCTGCAGCAGGAGCAGTTACGGAGGATGGAATTGCTGATTGAAGGCAAGACCATCCTGACGCTGGGAAACGCCGCCTCCAACCCAGAGAAAAAATAGCCACCAGTCAAATTCAGATCCGGCCAGAAACGCTTGTGCGTTTAGTCTTCTCTGAGCTGTGGTTCCGAACGGAATTCAATAGTTCAACCCCATTGACCACCGGAGTGTGCTCCCAATTTGATAGGCGGCACATCAGACACAAGAGGGTCCTCCAACCAATGATTCAAACTGGGCACATCCATTTCGATGACGTAGCGCGCCCAATCGCGATGATCTGATTTCGAACCGCTGGTGCTTTCGGGAGGCGTTGGATCTTGGTATGGGCGCATCTTGACGGTACCACCAATTTGGTAAGATAGTGGCAGATGATCGGTTCCTTATCTGACAAGACAATAACCACCAACGTAGGAGGACCGTAGTCATGTCAGAACAACCGCGGCGAAGGCGCACATTGCGAGAGATCGAACTGGAAGTAGAAGCCGAGGGTCGTGAATGGATGAGGCAACGACTGGAAGAGAGATTGCAAAAGGAGGCCGAGCGCGAGGGCGCGGTTTTTCCCCCTCAGCCAAAGAAAGGCGCAGCATCGACGCGCCCAGGTGCTGATGCTAAGAAGCAACGTAGGCATTGTTAAGGTGGTCGCCTGGTATGGGTGGGATCCCAAGCGCAAGGAGTGGGGCTATCCGATACGAGAGGTTTGGGGTTTATCCTCTCATCAGGAGATGAGCCCAGGGCTGGAGGACAAGCTGGCCTTTACGCTGACGGCGACAGGATCGTATAGCGAGGCAGCGGCTGTAGCGCAGAAGTGGGGTTGTGTGGTGGACGACTCGACGCTGCATGTGCTGGCACAACGGCTGGGCCAGCGGGCCGAAGAACAGACGCAGAAGCGTTTGGAGAGTGGGGTGCTGGAACTGACGCCGCAACGGGCGGCCAGTGAATTGGCGGTTTTCATGCTCGATGGCTGGCAGGCGCGCTATCGGGGGCCGGGTTTCGGGATGAAAAAGACCAAGAAAAAGCGGGTGGAATGGCACGAGGTGAAGATGGGCGTCTTTTATCTTCAGGACCAGGCAGCACGCACGGCTGCCGACCGTGGCGTGTTGAGTGAGAAGGCGGTCGTGTCTTGGCCAGGAGAAGGAGGTGTGGAATTGGGGCGACGACTCCATTGGGAAGCGCTGCGGCGGGGTCTAGGTCGGGCCAAGTGGATTTTGGTCGTTGGCGACGGAGCGGCTTGGATTTGGAATGTCGTGGCTGACCGGTGGGCCCAGGCGCAGGAGTTGCTGGATTTCTACCACGCCAGCGAGCACCTGTGGGAGTTGGGGCGAGCACTTTATGCAGAAGAGCAGGCCAAGCCATGGGTGGAGGAGCGTTTGCATGAATTGCGGCACGGGCAGCAAGAAACCTGTCTGAGCCGGATCGCGCGCTTAACCGTGCCGCGGGGCAAGAACGCCAACCTTGTCCGGGAACAGAAAAACTATTTTGCCAATCAGGCCGACCGGATGAACTACCAGGAAATCGCCAAACGAGGTTGGCCCATTGGCAGTGGAGCGGTGGAGTCAGCCTGCAGCGGACACCAGAATCGCTTCAAGCGGCGCGGCCAGTTTTGGACACGCCAGGGACTGGCAAACCTTGCCGCCCTCAAGCAAGCGCGCGAAAACAAACATTGGGAGGAACTCTGGTTTGTTGAGTAATGGTGGTACCGTCAAGATGCGCCC
>CAZUVM010000141.1:0-7274 GCA_964623885.1 uncultured Verrucomicrobiota bacterium | reverse complement strand
GGGAAGCGTTCAGGAACCGCCTGCCAATCCGGTCATCCATCCCCATGCCATTGGCGACCTCCTGCACGTTCGCTCCGGCCGCTTCGCACAGCACGGAGATTGCGTTGATATAAGAAATCTTAAGCGCCAGGAATGAATTCGACGCGTGCTTGATCAGCTCCGCGGAATTAATGTCGGTAACGATGACCGGCGCGTTGAAAGGCGCGTAGATTTCCTTCATGGCAGGCACCGGCCGCTGGGAGCGCACCCCAATCACGATGCGGTCCGGTTTGAGGAGATCCTCTACGGCAAATCCCTCGCGCAGGAATTCCGGATTGCTCACCACGTCGAACTCGACTTTGGCCTTGCAGTACCGCTTGATCGTCTCGGCCACCTTATCGCCGGTCTTGACCGGAACCGTGCTTTTATCGACGACAATCTTATAGCTGGTCATGGCGCCGGCGATTTCGCGCGCCACCTTCTCGATGAAACTCAAATCCACCGAACCGTCGTTCTGTGGCGGCGTTGGCACCGCAATAAAGACAACATCTGAACTCTCGACCCCTTCCTGAGTGCTGGTAGTGAAACTGAGCCGTCCGGCGGCGACGTTGCGCTGGACCAATTCTTTGAGACCGGGTTCGTAGATGGGAATGCCTCCGGCCTGGAGGACCTTTACCTTGGCAGCGTCGTTATCGACACAGATTACGCGGTGACCAACTTCGGCGAAACACGCCCCGGTCACCAAGCCGACGTAGCCGGTCCCAATGAGCGTTAATCTCACTTCTTCTCAATACGGAAGGTGGTATTCGTCGCGGGAACCGGCATGGCGGCGCCCAGGTTGGGATGTTTCGACGAGAGCTCTTCGAGACGCATCGCGGCATCATTGGCAATCGAACTGTAAGGATTCCTGGTTAGCTCCTCATATAGATCGCGCGCCAGCTCGGGTTTGTTTTGCGCCGCGTAGAGATTCGCCAGGGCGAACTTTGCCTGAGGGACAGCGATGTCATTTCCATGCCGCTCGATCAGGTTTTTATATGCTGAGATGGCCTGATCCGTCTTGCCTTGAGCCGCCAGGCTCGCCGCGATTCCCAGGAGGGCGTCACCGGCAAACTCACTATCGCGGTATTCGCGGGCAAAGCGTTCAAACTCGGCCTGAGCTTCAGCGTATTTGCCGTCAGTGAAATAAGTGCTGCCAGCGAACAACAAAGCCTGCGCTCCAGCCGGAGTGTTCGGATATTTAGCAGCGATAGCAAGCAGGTCCTGCGCCGGGTTGGGGCGCGGCATCACCGCTCCCATCTGGCTGGCGGCAATCGCCGACAGTTCCTCGCCCGCTTGTTGGTCGGTTGCGCCGTGTTTCCAGGCCAAAAAACCAATGATTAAACCCGCCAGAACCACGATCGCCGCGCCGCCCAAGGCAGGTTTTCTATTCGCTTCGAACCATGCCCAGAGCCGGTGCGAGACGGGTAAAGGTGCCACATTAGCTTGCATACAAGGGGTCACAATGTTCCGGTCAGACAACAAAAAGGCAAGCTAGATTTGAGGTAAATGAGCCTGTTAAGGGGCGTTGACACTGCCGCCGGAGCGTGGGATCTCCCTGCCCGCAGAAGCCAAACGCCATAGTGATTTCGTGCGACCTGCCCCAATCCAACGCGCTGCGGGCCGGGGACATCCCGCGCTCCGCTCTCGTCCAAACGCTGGCTGATGATTGTGGTGTCGAGACGCACCCTGAACTGTTAGAAGCTACTCACCGAGAATGCCGCCGCTTAACCTTGAGCTGTGCCAGAGAATGAGCCAAAGCGGCATTGACAACGGCCGCCTCCTCGTCATCCAGATGTTCCGCCAGGCGGGCTTCCGCTCGACGCCGGCTTTCTTCGGCTTTGGCTTCGTCGATGTTCTCGGCGCGGATGGCCATGTCGGTCATGATGGCAACTCGGTCACCGGTGATTTCCACAAAGCCCTCGCCCACCGCGAGAAAATAATCGCGTCCGTCTTTCCGCGCGATGACCTCGCCGGAAACAATCTGGGTCAGCACCGGCACGTGTTGCGGATAAATTCCCATCTCGCCCTCGGCGCCAGGCAACGTGACCATTTCTACGTCCTCGGAATAGGTCTTGGCGTCCGGGGTGACGATTTCCAGTTTTAAAGTGGCAGCCATGCTTTGAAAGCGATTCTTTAATCAGGCGCCGATCCAGGTCACTTGGATTCTTCTTTGATTTCCTCGATGCCGCCCTTCATGTAGAAATTGCCCTCGGGCACTTCATCGTGCTTGCCTTCGAGGATTTCCTTGAAGCCACGGACCGTTTCCGCGACCGGCACCTGGCGGCCCGGCCGCCCGGTGAACACTTCCGCGACGCTGAACGGCTGGCTCAGGAACCGCTGGATCTTGCGCGCGCGGAACACGGTCTGTTTATCCTCAGGCGAAAGTTCATCCATGCCCAGGATGGCGATAATGTCCTGGAGGTCTTTGTAACGCTGCAGCACGGTCTGTACGCCGCGCGCAACTTCGTAATGGTCTTTGCCAACGATTTCGGGAGTCAGAGCGCGGGAATTCGAAGCGAGCGGATCAACCGCGGGATAAATTCCCAACTCGGTGAGCGCGCGCTCGAGGACGATGGTGGCGTCCAGGTGAGTAAACGTGGTGGCGGGCGCGGGGTCGGTAATGTCGTCGGCCGGAACGTAAATGGCCTGGAATGAGGTAATCGAACCCTTCTTCGTTGAAGTGATGCGCTCCTGCAAATCGCCCATCTCCGCCGCGAGTGTGGGCTGATAACCTACCGCGCTGGGCGTGCGGCCCAGCAAGGCCGATACTTCCGAGCCGGCCTGAGAGAAGCGGAAAATGTTATCGATGAACAGCAACACGTCCTGGTTTTTCTCGTCGCGGAAATACTCAGTTATGGCTAGTCCGGATAGGGCAACGCGCAAACGGGCACCGGGCGGTTCATTCATCTGGCCGTAGACCAGGCCGATACGCGAGCCTGGCTTCAAGATAGGTAGCCCGTTAGCCCCGCGAACCAAGTGGCCTTTTTCATCCTTCTCGCATTTGATGACATCCGCTTCGGCCATTTCATAGTAAAGGTCGTTGCCCTCACGCGTCCGTTCACCGACGCCCGCAAACACCGACACGCCGCCGTGGAGTTTGGCGATGTTATTGATCAACTCCATGATCACGACGGTCTTGCCTACACCCGCCCCGCCAAACGCGCCGACCTTGCCGCCTTTGAGAAACGGGCAGATGAGGTCGATGACTTTAATACCCGTGGTAAGGACCTGAGGCGACGTAGACTGGTCCACCAGCGCCGGCGCGGGCCGGTGAATCGGATAGTATTTCTCGGGTTTAATTGGTCCTTGCTCATCAACGATGTCGCCAGTGACGTTAAACACGCGGCCCATGACCGCTTCGCCGACGGGCATGGAAATGGGACTACCGGTATCGGTGACATCAAATCCGCGCTTGAGGCCTTCGGTGCTGGACATGGCGACGGTGCGGACCCAGTTGTCACCCAGGTGCTGCTCGACTTCGAGCGTGAGCTTGGTGGTCTGGCCCTCGATCGTGTAATCGACGGTTAAGGCGTTATAGATGGCCGGCAGCGGGTCGGGGAATTCGACGTCCACCACGGGACCAATTACTTGAACGATTTTGCCTTTATTCATAAGGGGAAAATTTTAGCCCATTGCCATGGCGGCGCTGGAGATTTCGAGCAGTTCTTTGGTGATATTGGCCTGGCGCAGCTTGTTGTATTCGATGGTCAGGTCTTTGATGAGTTGATTGGCGTTATCGGTGGCGTTCTTCATGGCCACCATGCGGGCGCTTTGCTCGCTGGCTTTGGCTTCGAGCAGAATGTGATAGATCTGGAAGTTCAGACTGTGCGGCAGCAACGCGCCAAGCACATGGTCCGCCCCCGGCTCAAACAGAAACTCGGTCGCGCCTTGCATCAGTTTTGCGTCTTCGCCTTGGTGAGGGATGCCGGCGGAGACGGGCTTGATTTCGCCGATTGGCAGTAATTGCCGCAGTTCGGGCTTCTGGCTCAGTGTGGAGATGAAATTCGTGAACAGGACGTCGACACGGTCCACGTCGCCCTTCAGGAAAAGGTCGCGGACGAATTTCGAGATCGCGCGCGCTTCGCCGAACAGCGGCGCATCCTTATAGGTAAACTCAGAAGACAATTGCCGGCGGGTGCGGCCGATAAACTGAGCGCCCTTGCGGCCGGCGGCGACGAAAACCGTTGTGTCGCGATCGAACTTCGCCGCTTCGCGCATCAAATTGCTGTTGAGGGCGCCGCACAAACCTTTATCGGTGCTGACGAGGATCACGCAACGTTTGCGGACCTCGCGCTGTTCCATGAGGGGATGAGCAAAATCTCCCACGTAGGCGGTGACGTTGCCCAGGACCTCATTCATTAGCGCCGCATAAGGACGGGCCGCCAGAGCGGACTGCTGCGCGCGGCGCATCTTCGACGCCGCCACCATCTGCATGGCTTTGGTTATCTGGGATGTGTTCTTTACCGACTTGATGCGCCGGCGGATGTCGCGTGGGCTAGGCATGTTGGAAGGCCGAAGGACGAAGGGCGAAGGGCGAAAGAAGGCCTACGCTACTCGCGATTGTGTCGGTAATAGCAACCATTTGGTACCTGAAGACCAGCCTCATTTATAGGTCTGCTTGAACTCCGTTACTGCGGATTTCAGTTCGGCGTTGAGCGCGTCGTTCAAAGCCTTCTCTTTGGCGATGCGGGCCATGAGCTCAGATTTGCGGTTGGCCAGGTAATCGGCCAGCTTGTCCTGGCAGTCCTTGATTTTCGCGACCGGCACGTCGTCGAAGAACGAGTTCTGCACCGCCCACAGAACCGCGGCTTGGATCTCGACGGGAACGGGGTTGTACTGCGGCTGTTTAAATATTTCGACCACCCGGCGGCCGCGCTCGATTTTGGCCTGGGTCGCGGCGTCCAAATCGGAACCGAACTGCGCAAAGGCAGCCAGCTCGCGGAACTGAGCCAGGTCGAGCTTCACGCGACCGGCCACTTGTTTCATCGCTTTGATTTGCGCCGCGGACCCGACACGCGAAACGGAAAGACCGACGGAAATAGCCGGGCGTGTGCCCTGGTAGAACAGGTCGGTTTCCAGGTAAATCTGACCGTCAGTGATGGAAATGACGTTGGTGGGAATATAGGCCGAGACGTCGCCGAGCTGCGTTTCGATAATCGGCAAGGCGGTCAAAGAGCCGTTACCGTATTTCTCGTTCAGGCGCGCGGAGCGTTCGAGCAAGCGGCTGTGCAGGTAAAAGACGTCGCCCGGGTAAGCTTCGCGGCCGGACGGACGTTTCAGCACCAGCGAAACCTGCCGATAGGCAACGGCGTGTGTGGAGAGATCGTCATAAATGATCAGGGCATCCATGGCGTTATCCATAAACCATTCGCCCATGGCGCAGCCTGAAAACGGCGCCAGGTATTGGTTGGTGGCCGAGTCGGAGGCAGAAGCCGAGACGATAATCGTGTAGGGCATCGCGCCGTGCTCTTCGAGAACGCTCATGACGCGGGCGACGTTGGATTGTTTTTGGCCAATCGCGACGTAGATGCAGTAGAGAGGGCGATAATCCTTGTCGTTTTTGGCGGCGCTGTTGAGCCGCGCCTGGTTGATGATCGTATCAACGCAAATGGTGGTCTTCCCGGTGGAACGGTCGCCAATGATCAGCTCGCGCTGGCCGCGCCCGATCGGGATCATGGCGTCCACGGCCATAATGCCGGTCTGCACCGGCTGGCTGACCGAGCGCCGCCGGATGATGCCTGGGGCGATTTTTTCCACTGGGTAAGTGGCTTCGGCCTGGATTGGGCCCTTGCCATCGATTGGCTGCCCAAGGGCATTGACGACTCGGCCAAGCATGGCTTTGCCCACGGGAACCTGCAGCAGCTTGCCGGTTGTGCGGACTTCGCCGCCTTCCGCGATTTTGGTGTAGTCGCCGAGAATGATCGCGCCCACCTCGGTCTCTTCGAGGTTCAGCGCCAAACCCGTAATGCCCTGGCCGAAATCAAGCATCTCGTTGAGCATGGCGTCGGTGAGCCCCTCGACCTTCGCCACACCGTCGCCGATTTCGCGGACCACGCCGACGTTCTGTTTGGCCGTTGCCGTTTTGGCGCCGGCAATCTGCGCCTCAATTTCCTGTAATAGATTACTCATGGGTAAATGGGAAAATCCGAAATCCGAAACTCGAAATCCGAAAGAAATTCGAATTCTGAAATCCGAAATGAACGGAGGGTGCAACGTAGAGTATGATCAAACTGTGTGACATTCTGTTATTTCTACTTTGTGTATCAAAAACTCTCCTGCAGCGAGGCGAGGCGCGCTTGAACGCTGCCGTCGTAGACATCGCTGCCGACTTGAATGCGGAGCCCGCCGATTAAGTTTGGTCGTTGAGAAAAGGAAATGTTCAGGCCCGGCCCGTACAAGCGGGTCAGTCCCGCCTTAACCGTCGCCTGCAACTCGCCGGGCAACGCGATCGCGCTCTCCACCAGGGCGGTGCGCCGCTGGATTTCCAGCCGCACCAGCCGTTCGAAATGGGACAGAATCGCCAGGTAACCGCGGGGCTTCGCCTTAAGCACCATCTGGACGGCCTGTCGGACGCGATTTTCGTCCAGCACACTGTCGGCCGTGCAGCTACGGAACAACTCTTTGGCTTCGCGCCGGGCTTGCTTGGAAATCTTCATGCCGACACCTGGCGAGCCGCTTCCTCAGAGAGCCGCCGCTGATCTTCCGGAGTGAGGATTTTGCCGGTAACGGTCGCAGTCGTCTGTACGACCAGGCGTCCGACCTCGCGTTTGAGTTCGGACAGCATGCGCGCGTGATCGGCGGCGGCGGCTTCGCGCGCCTTGGCAATGATTTGCTCGGCGGCGGCAATCGCTTTTTGCGTTTCCTGCTCCTGCACGCGGGCGGCCGCGGCGCGAGCTTCCTCAATCAATTTGGTAGCCTGCGCGTTGGCCTGGGCCATGACTTCGAGGCGCTGCGCTTCGGTTTTCTGCAGTTCCGATTTGATCTTGTCCGAGTTAGCCAGGCCTTCGGCGATGCGCTGCCGACGCTCTTCGAGCATGGTCAGCACCCGCTTGTAGGCGAAAAAGTAGAGCAACACGCAAACGATCACGAAGCTGATGATTTGCGAGATCAGGTGCGGCCAATCCACGCCGAAAGTGCGCGCGATTTGCGAGATCGGGTTCTCGGCTTCCGCTTGCGCTAACAAAATAAAGTGCTGCATAAAACCAAATTGATTCCCGGGCGCAGGCCCAAGCGGCGCTGCGCCCGGGAAGGATTTT
>CAZUVM010000140.1:0-6802 GCA_964623885.1 uncultured Verrucomicrobiota bacterium | reverse complement strand
CGATGTCCCGACCAGCACTTCTCCGTGAGCTCGGTTGAATTGAATTGCGTTGGTAAGGAGATTGGTCGCGACCTGGCTGATGCGTTCAGCGTCGCCAAAGCATTCAATTGGTTCCAGCTCGCAACGCAGATCGACACCGCGCTCGCTTGCTAAAGGCCGCAGCAGATCGACCGCTTCGCGCGTGACTCGCGCCAAATCGAACCGCTCGCGTTTCATCGGCTCTTGCCCGGCGTCGAGCCGTGCCAATTCAAGCAACGATTCCGCGAGGGAACGCATGCGTTGCGCGGCACGGTGGCAGGCTTCGAGAGCCTCGCGATATTCCGGGCCGGTGCGTTCGCGGGCGAGCGCGTTCTGAGTTTGGGAAAGGATCACCGAAACGGGTGTGCGCAGTTCGTGGGACGCATCTGAGGTAAACCTCGCCTGGTGCGCAAATGCCGCTTCGAGCCGGGCAAAAGTCGAGTTGAGCACGGCCGCCAGCCGGCCCAATTCGCTGTCCGTGCCGGCCGCGTTAATTCGGTGCGAGAGATCGCCTGCGGCGATTTTCATTGCCGTCGCGCTGATCTCGTCGATGGGACGGATCGCTCTTGACGCCAGCCACCATCCACCGGCCAAACCGACCAGCAGCACGCTCCCACCAGCGACAAAAAGCCAAAACCCAAGGCGATGCATGGCAGCCAACTCCGGCCCCAGCGAACGGCCAACCAGCACGCACTCGCCTCGCGGTAAAAACCGGAATAGTTCGCGCAAGTCGCCGCGGGTGCGCGCCTCGGTTCGAAAGACATAGCGAACGCCGCGGAATTCGGGTGGCGGCTGGCCAAACTGCTCTGAGGGCTGAAGTCGCTGTGAGTCGTACGGTTCCTTTCGCTGCGGCAGTGGAGCGGCATCCGGAGCCGCTGGCGAACGGGCCAGCAGCGAACCATTGGTCTGCCACAGCAGGTAATAAAAGAGATTCGTCTGATTATTATCGGCTACTCCCGCCTGCTCGACGGCTCGTTGGACCGACTGCCGAATCCGGTCGGAAAACTCGGCAGGGTCGAAGTGCGATTCACGGTGTCGATGTTCGCCCGGTTGATCAGGCGGCGGCGGTCGGATCAGCGCACCCAGCCGTTGCTCTAACTCCTGATCGACACGCCGCAGCTGGTTCTCCCGCGCCACGTGATAGGCGCTTAATCCGAACCCGGTGAGTACCAAGACCAGAAGCAGCCCGTGCCACACCTGCAATCGCCACCGGATGGAGTTAAAGATCATGGCCAGGCCTATCGCCTCTGCTCGATACTGTATCCATGCCCGCGGCGCGTCGTGATAAACTCGTGTCCGAGCTTCTTTCGGACATTGGACACATGCACATCCAGAAGGTTGGACAACGTGAAATCATTCTCATCAAACAAATGCTCGTAGAGCATCGTGCGGGTAACCACCTTGCCGCGGTGCAGCGCGAGGAATTCAACCAGGGCATACTCGCGCGCGGTCAGCGTGATGGGCTCGCCCCGACGCGTCACCGTGCGGCTGGCTGTGTCAATCGATACTTCGCCGATATCGAATCGCGATTGCGCCTGGTTGGCAGAACGCCGAATCAAAGCGCGCAACCGCGCGAGAACTTCATCGAGATCAAATGGTTTGATGACGTAGTCGTCGGCACCAGTGTCCAGGCCGCGGATCCGATCGCGGACACCGTCGCGTGCCGTCAGCATTAGCACTGGTGTCTTCTTGCGCCTGCGCAAACGGCTGAGCACTTCCCACCCGTCGAGTCCCGGCAACATTACGTCCAACAAGATTGCGTCGTAATCGTAATTCTCGGCTTTGTACAGTCCCTCTTCGCCCTCCGCCGCGCCGTCGGCGGCATAGCCGTCCTCGCGGACTGCCTTCAAGAGACTGGCCAGCAGGTCGGGTTCGTCTTCAACTACGAGCACGCGCATGTTGTTGCCTAAGGTTAGATGACGCCAAACATCATCAGAATCAATGCAATTCCCTACGTTCGCAGAAAAAACCTTAAGAACTCATTAAGAGACACGAAGGGCTGAACCCTGCATTAAGAGCCAAAACGACTTTGTCGCGCCGAGTGCCTTCGATGACGGTTGCTTCGTTTAGTGTCCGGTGACGCGATGCTTCACGATGTCTTAAGGTCGTCTGAAGCAAGCTGGCGCCATGAATACAAAATGGCGTATGATCTGGATTCTTCTCAACCTCGCGCCGAAAGTCAGTTGGGGCAGCGAGTCCGTCGCAGATTTGCAATTCTCGATTCCGGGCGCGATCGAGGTTGCAGGTATCGGGACACATTCTCACCAGCCCGCTGCAAACGTTCTCGAAAGCCCACCTGATAAAAAGCCAAATAACCTCCGGCTCAACTTTCACGCCGCGCCGCTTCGACTCGTCCTCGATTATTTGAGCGAAGCTGCCGGTTTCGTAATTAATGAGGAAACTGCAGTTGCCGGCGATCTGGATGTTTGGAGCAAAGATCCCGTCACCAAGGATGAGGCGCTTGCTTTGCTCAACACCGCCCTGAAACGAAACGGTTTTGCCGCCGTCCGTGAGGGACGTGTCCTCAGTATTGTTTCTTTGGAAAGCGCGAGGACGTCCGACTTGGAAATCGTCACCGGCAGCGATCCCGAAGCTGTGCAAAAAGCCGACGAATGGGTTACGCAGCTCATTCCCGTGCGGCACGCCAATGCCACCCAATTAGTCAGTAATCTGCGACCTTTACTGCCGAGCACCGCAACCCTGACGGTCAACGAGAGCGCCAACACGCTTCTGTTGGTGGCAAGCAAGCGCGACATCCGGCGGATGCTGAAGATTATCACCGCTCTCGACAACTCGATCGCCACCATTTCCTCTCTCAGAGTTTTCCAAGTCCATTATGCAGATGCCAAGCAATTGGCCACGGCATTACAGCAACTCTTTAGCTCTCGAAGTTCGAGTCAGAATTCAAATCCTCGCGCTCAACTCTTCAACGGACCGGGACCGGGAGCTCCTCCGGGCGAAATTGGGTCTCCCGGATCACAGGAAGTCGAGCCGAACACGAGTTCCGGCTCCGGTTCCAGTGGCCCTGCCGCCTTGGCTAAAGTTACTGCTGTCGCAGACGAAACGTCCAATTCGTTGATTGTCTGTTCGCCCGAGGGTTTGATGACGACAATTGCCGGTCTGGTCGAGCAACTCGACAAACCCGTTGCCGATATCACCGAATTGCGCGTGTTCCACTTACAAAACGCCGATCCCACGGAATTGGCTGAACAAATAGGCGAACTCTTCCCGGACCAGAGCAAGAACAATTCAAACCAGAACCAGGCTGAGTTCCGCTTGGCTGGTTTCACTCCGCCTCCGCCTATGATGCGCGGCGACGACAGTCTCGAAACTCAAACCAGCACTAGCGAACGCGCCAAAAAGAAGAGCCAGGTTTTTGCGGTCCCGGATCCGCGGACATCATCAGTCCTGGTGAGCGGGCCGAGCACTTGGATGCTGCGAATCGCGCAATTAATCGAGCAGCTTGATTCCACTGCAGGGCACAAAGAAATAATAGGGATGTACGAATTGCAGAACGCCGAACCGAAAGACATCAATCAAATCCTGCAGGACTTGTTCCAGCGGAACATCGCCATCAATTCCACTGCTGACCGCAATTCCTTGCTCGGAGATAACAATCCCCTGTATATCCGGGCCACTCAGCAACAAAGCACAACCGCCAACGCCGGCAGCAGCTCTGGCAATAGCCGAACGGGAAGCGGCAACGGAATATCGGGGATTACCCCCACCGGCTTTTAGGCTGAAGAATGCAAACAAGAATGCCAGCCACTGAAATCCAGCGGATTGAGCAGCGCACGGAATGCGCGTATAAGATTTTTGTCGGAGCAGCAGTCATCGCCTGCGGCTTGGTGCTTTTGGCCATCCTGGTTGAGAGCCTTGATCTGGTAAGAATCAACTTCTGACCGGAAATTGCCGATTGAAAATTGAAGATTGAGAATTGAGAATGGGCGCGTGAAGCAAAAAACTGCCACGCCGACCAAAGCATCTCCTTCAGCGACGACGACCTCGGTCCAGACATCTACTTCTGTCCCTTCGCCGGCCCTACGCCGTTATTTGTATCTCACAGCCGCGATAACCGGTGCGGCCATCATGGTGGTTGAGATTCTCGGCGCCAAGATGCTTTCACCGTATGTTGGCCTGTCGCACTTTGTGTGGACGGCACAAATAGCCGTCACTCTCGTGGCGCTGGCAGCCGGCTATTATGCCGGGGGCAAGCTGGCTGACCGCGCACAGCGGCCGGCATGGCTTTATTGGGCAATCCTTGCGGCGGCAACTTACCTTGGGCTCACAGTATTGATCTGCGCACCGGTGGCTTACTGGTGCCTGGATTTCAACCTCGCAGTCGGCTCGCTCCTCGCCTCGATGATCCTGTTTTTCCTTCCGCTCGCATTGCTGGCGATGACAGGCCCGTTTCTGGTCCGGGTTATAACGACTTCGGTCTCTGGCGTGGGTGGCAATGTGGGCCGGCTGACATCGATTAGCACTCTCGGGAGCGTGGCCGGCACAATGTGCATCAGCTACGTAATGATACCGCTCCTTCCGAATTCCTTCACTATGGCTGCAACCGCAGGCGCTTTGCTGCTGGCCTGCGCCGGCTACTTCGCATTTTTCCATCGCAAGCCCATCGCGCCGGTGCTCGTAACCGTGCTGGCCGGTGCGGCCATCGGAGCCGGCGCTTACCGCGAACATAGTCATCACTACTCGTATGTGACGGAATTGTTTCGGGGCAACTCCCATTTCGGCCAGATCCAGGTCATTGAGCGGCGCGATGGCACGTGCCGTTATTATCTGAACGATAACCTGGTCCAAAACACTTATGACCCCGAGGCCAAACAAAGCGAATCGTCGTTCACTTATTTGCTGGCCGGCCTGGCCCGAGCTTACGCGACCAACATTCAGGATGTGCTTTGCATTGGACTGGGCGTTGGGATCGTGCCGATGGATTTTGCGCGGCAGGGCGCGCAGGTGGATGTGGTCGAAATCAACCCGGCTATTGTGCCGGTCGCAAAAAAGTTCTTCAATCTCCAACCGGAACGTCTCCACATTACGATTGATGACGGGCGGCACTATCTAAATCGCTGTCGGAAGAAATATGATGCTGTGGTGCTCGACGCGTTTCTCGGTGACTCGTCGCCATCGCACCTGCTGACTCGCGAAGCTTTTACCTCGATTCGCAAAGTGCTGCGTCCGGGGGGCGTACTGGTTATCAATACCTTCGGCAATCTCGCACCGGGCCACGATTTCTTTACCGCGTCGCTCGATAAGACTTTGAAAGCAGTTTTTGCCGGTGTTCGGATCCATACGTGCGGCAATGGCGGCATCTTCTTTGCCGCGACCGATCACCCGGAACCTGAGTTCGTTCACCGACCGGACGTCTCAGCAGTGCACGAAGAGGCCCGGTTGGATACCCAGAGCGCCTTTGGCAATCTCGTAACCACCGCACCGGAAAGTGGCCGTGTGCTGACCGATGATTATAATCCGGTCGAGTACTACGACGCCGCCAACCGCGAAGAAACCCGCCGGCGGCTGGCCATGCGCGCTAAAGAAATGTGATTGCCACAATGTGATTGGCCACAAAAAGGCGTAAAAAAGCACAAAACGGCTCTCTTCAATGTTGTGTGGCCAGTAGGACTCAGTTTGGATTTGCCAAATGACCCATTGTTCCATAGGTTCCGGACGTGGCAATTAGCCGGGGCACAACGACGACGATTTAGCGTTCATCCCGCAACGGATGAACGCCCCGCCTCGATTTTTCTCATCGAGGCTTTTTCATTTTATGGAATCCAACGACAAACAACCTGAACGCAAATCTCTCGACGAGCGTCATCGCATGACCGATCTGGAGCGCTTGAGGCATTCGTGCGCGCATGTTATGGCGACCGCCATCCTGCGCCTGTGGCCCGACGCCCAATTCGCCGCCGGACCGCCCGTCGAAACTGGGTTTTACTATGACGTCGAATTGGCGCATCGCATCACGCCCGAGGATTTCCCCGCCATCGAGGCGGAGATGAAAAAGGAAATCAAAGCCAACCATCCCTTCGAGAAACAAGTCGTGAGCCGTGAGCAGGCCATGAAGGACTCCGAGAGCGGCCGGCTTGGCGCATTGACCGAGCGCCCCGCCCATCCGAGCAAATTCAAACTCGGCAACCTGGCGGATATTCCCGAAGGCGAACCGATTTCCTATTACAAGAACGGCGATTTCGTCGATCTCTGCGCCGGCCCGCACGTAATGCGCACCGGCAATATCGGAGCGTTCAAGCTGACCAGTGTCGCCAGCGCTTATTACAAAGGGGACGAGCGTAATCCACAACTCCAGCGCATCTACGGCACCGCCTTTAAAAACAAGACCGAGCTTGAGGCCTATTTCAAAATGGTCGAGGAAGCCAAGCGTCGCGACCACCGCAAAATTGGCCAGGAAATGGGCCTGTTCACCATAGATGCGGAATTAACCGGTCCCGGCTTGCCGCTGTGGTTGCCCAAAGGCGCGGCGATTTGCGAGGAGTTGGAAAAATTAGCCAAGGAAACCGAGTTCCAGGCGGGTTACGTGCGCGTGAAGACTCCCCATATCGCGAAGGAGAAGATGTATCTGACCAGCGGACATTTGCCGCTGCTATACAAGGATTCGATGTTTCCTCCTATGGAGCTGCGGGGAGAGTTGAGCGCCGAAGAAAGAGTCAGTCAGCAGCGAGAGTTGGGAGCGCTACGCGGGAAGCTCGCCGAAATTGAGGCGAGGGAAAAGCACGCTGCGCAAAAAGACGACCAGCTTGGACGAGCTGCGACGTAT
>CAZUVM010000139.1:0-14566 GCA_964623885.1 uncultured Verrucomicrobiota bacterium | reverse complement strand
CCGCGTCTGGAGAATACTGGGTCTGCTCGAGCTCAAACCGGCGATGTAGCCGCCCAACCGGGCACCGCTTCTGCCACCTTTGCTGTCGAAGTCCGGCTGTCCCAGGCGAGCCAGGTCACTGCACTCGAAGCCGAACAGGATCGGGTGGTGGTCCGCCGAGGCACATTGCCCTCCGAAGAATTTCGATTTGTGCCGAGCGAGTTCTGCGCTGAAATACCTGTCGCTCCGGTTATCAGCCAAATCTCTCTAAATGCACAAGGAAATGAGCTGTGCGCTACGACGCCTACTGACATTCACTGGCTCCGCACCAGCCCGCTGGAACTTCTGCAGACGAGTGCCGGCGAGAATCCTCTGGGCGCCTGCGGCCAAAGCCGGCAAGGTTCCTGGGTTATCGCCAAGGACCGCCAACTCATCGAGTGGCATTCGAACCTGAAGGATGCCCGCCTGTCCAAAGGCATGGGGTCCTCGGTGAAATTGAGCGAGGCGGAGGTCGGACAGGGTACCCGCACGGCCATTTCTTCTGCTCGGGATGGCCGTGTTGCCGCTTATTACGGCAGGCGCATTCAATTCTTCGAAGGTCTGCTCGCCGCCAATGCGAACACGTCAATTATCGCCAAAGTTACAGAAGGTCAATTCCGAGAAA
Source organism: uncultured Verrucomicrobiota bacterium (assembly GCA_964623885.1). Lineage (GTDB taxonomy): Bacteria > Verrucomicrobiota > Verrucomicrobiia > Limisphaerales > UBA8199 > CAZUVM01. The sequence continues at coordinate 13,923 of CAZUVM010000139.1, read as the reverse complement.
TCTTTTGGGACAGTCCCGGGCGGTTGCTCGGAGTTGTTTTCGAGTTGCCTTCCGGCGCCCTGCGCCTCGAAGCCTGGGAAACCTCGACGAATTTCCCTCCCGCCTGTCATGCGCTCGCTCCGCTCACGCCGGAATGTCAGCGAATTGTTCCAGCCCATGATGGACGAAACTGCATCGCGCGAGACGGGATTCGCGGCCTCTATCAATTTGACCCCGCGACCGGCAAGGAAACTCCTTTGGATACCTCCAGCACCGCGCGACAGAATGCGTCCCTTGCTTGCGCACCCGACGGCTCACTGTTGGCTATTGTCGCCGACCGGAATACTGTCCGGCTGCTGACGCTTCCTTCAGGGAACTGGTTTGCCGACCTTTATGCGCTGCATCAGACAGAGCTCACGGCACTAACGTGGGATGCTGCGAACCGACACCTCGCTGCGGCGAGCGCGGATGGGTTCGTCCAGATCTGGGATCTGGCCCCGTGGCAGGGCTGGCTCACCCTCCATAAACTTCAAAAATGAAACTTCTCCAATTTTCCTGTCCCTGCCACTCGACCCGATGCGCCCATGTTTTATGAGAGCTAATATGCAGGCATCTCTAAACTTCGAACCGTCGCCTGATTTCGTTGATCCACGCCTACGCCCCAACTTCGAGCCATCCTGCTGGCCGCGGTGCAACGGCGCCACGGCACCGCCCCCGGGTTCACGAGGTCTGCATGAACGGCGGTGCCTCGAATTCCTCGCCGCTTTCTACCAGCTCAACGTACTGAACAAGCGGCTTCAAGCCTTGCGGAAAACACGCGCGACGCGCCCCCGCATCAAGGCCTTGCTCAAAAAAATCGCCACCGCTACAGCAACTCTTCAAGCGCTGGAGGATCGGTATGCGCCGATCGGCTTTTTCGGCGAGCCGGTTATGAAGGGCACTCGTTATCAAAACATCATCTTCGTTCGTCCTGAGTTGCCTAAGCTCTACCCAAAGGCCTCAACCCTAAGCTCGCACTTTGCTATTCCGGGACTCGACAAGCTGCCGGCATCCGAACTGCGCGGACCCGTTAAAATTTTCCGTTTCGGCCATGGAAAAATGGATTTTTGAAAACTGGCTGTCGCCGGGCGACGTGGTCATGCTCACAGCCGCCGTCCGCGACTTGCACCGCACCTACCCGGGACAGTTCCTTACCGATGTGCGGACAGCCTGTCCTTCGGTGTGGGAAAACAATCCGTACCTGACGCCGCTGAAGTCGAAGACACGCGGCGTGCGCTCGCTTCGCTGTCACTATCCATTGATTCACAAATCGAACACCGCGCCTTATCACTTCATTCATGGATTCATCGAATACCTCAACGAGCAATTGGGGCTCCAAATCAAGCCGACTGAATTCAAAGGCGATATCCACCTGAGCCGCAAGGAGCTGCGGAAACCCAGCCTTGTGGAGGAAATGCTGGGCAAACGCCGACCGTACTGGATTATCGCCGCCGGGGGCAAATATGACTACACCATTAAGTGGTGGCACCGGCGACGCTGGCAGGAGGTCGTTGATACCTTCCGCGACCGGCTGCTTTTCGTGCAAGTTGGTGAGAAAGGACATTACCATCCCCCACTCAAAGGTGTCCTTGATTTGCGGGGAAAAACAACCCTGCGCGAATTGATTCACCTGGTCCACCACGCCGACGGCATCGTCTGCCCGGTGACGATGCACATGCACCTGGCAGCCGCCGTTCCGCTGCCGGAAACACGCAAGCGCCTGCGTCACTGCATTGTCATAGCCGGCGGGCGTGAACCGGCACACTGGGAACAGTATCCCGGCCACCATTACCTGCACACCATCGGGCAACTCGATTGCTGTGCCACCGGCGGCTGCTGGAAATCCCGCACGGTTCCGCTGGGAGACGGTTCTCCATTGGACAAGCCCGAATCACTCTGTCGCGATGTAACGCCTGGAGGGATGCCCAGGTGTATGGAAATGATTTCGGTCCGCCGAGTCTGCGAACTCATTGAGGATTCTATTTCAAGCAGGATTCCAAATCCTGTCGTTTTCGAAGAAAAAGCGCCACGGCCGCTTGCACATAAGGCGGCTGTGAGCGAATGTCATCTGTTAATTCCCCGGAGACTGAACCTATGAAAACAAAACCATCATCTACGAAAAAAGGGCATTCGTCGAAAAAGGCACGCCGCACGTCGGGCGCAAAAACGAAGATATCTGCCGGTTTAACAGGAAATAAAAATCGTTCTCAGACTCCAACCTATGGGCTGTCGTCAATCACTTCGCCGGACCCAAGTAAGCCTTTCACGCTGCCGATCAGGCAGCCGGGTTGGTTCCCGGACGGCGCGGATATTCGCACAAAGAAAAGCCAGCGTTTGTTTTTGGAAGAGGTGGCTGGAATAACAGATACCGATCTTACCCAAACTTTCCCGGTTGAGTTCGATTATGCCGGCACATCCAAAAAATGGATTCTCGGTTCGAGCATCGACTCCACGAAAACGGATAGCCTGACCAATTTGGTTCAAAGACTGGCCGTCAAAATCAGGCAGTACAATGCTTCGCTCTATCGGCTGCGACGCCTCCATTTTTACTGGGACTACAAGGACCAGGATTCTCGCCTGGTGAACTTTCCGCCAGCCAATCCGCATGGCGATCCCAAAACAGACCCGGATCCCATAAACGATCTGCCGGGGTTCAAAAAGATGGCGAAAGATGCGGAGGACGATTGGATTAACGTCAGCAACCAGGTGAACGATATGCTGGAGATGGCATCGTCGGACGGCAACAGCTTTGGGACGACGCTTCTTGGCACCGATATGATCACAGCCAACGGCTACATCGTTTCGATGCGGGTTGTCGTGAACTATCCCGATCCGAATCCCGGAGGCGCGCCCCCGCCAGAGATAACTGGCTCTTCATCACATGTCTCTCTCCATTCACCTTTTTCGTCCTCTTCCCCCAATAACTGAGCAGCTTAAGACAACTACACCCGTTAAACTGACAAACACTTACCAATTTTGTATGAAGAAAAAAAAATCCGTGAAAAAGGCTGGCACCACAGCCGACGCCCCCGTTTCAACCCCGAATAGCCAGACACAACGCCAACGAAGAACACGGCGCTCGCCGAGGACCAACATCGAACCCCCTGGAGTACTCACGTATGGGTTGGAGGAAGTAACGAACGGCTCTGACCCTAATTCCTCCACGCATACATCTAAGCTCCGAATCCGGCCGCCCTTCTGGTACCCGGATGGCAGGCCTGTGGCAGGTACCCCACCGCCGGCGGATCACACCCAACCCGACCAGCGCAATCGATTGTTTCACGAGGAGGTCGTCGGGAAAAATGGCGCGCAGCAGCTAGGCTTTCCGGTGGAGTTCGAATATAAGGGCTTGTCGACGAAGTGGATTCTCGGAGGCAGGATAGCAGACCCTACTGAGTATGACCCCAACTCGGAGCAACGGCTATTTACCTATATGGTCACAGACCTCGCTCGCCTCGTAAGAAATTATAACGCTTCGCTTTATCGGCTTCGGCGGCTCCACTTTTGCGCGAAATACAACAAAGCGAGCTGGCCGCGCGCGAATCCTGATGGAGATCCCGATCCCAATGGAGGAGATGCAAAGGATCCTGTGTCGGATGGACACTTCAATGGACGGAGGGACGCGGCAGAAACGAATTGGTGCACTGTCACGGACGCCCTGAATACGTTTCTGCAGAACGCAAAAAATAATGGTTACACAAGTCAGAGTACGCCGGGTAGGCTAATGCTGCAGGGCAACGATATGATCGCGGTGAACGGCTACATCGTTTCCATACGAGTTGTGGTCCGGACCCCTCCTGAACCAGGTCAAATGCGTGCTTTAGAAATAACAGGCTCCTCATCTCATGTCTCCATTCGTTCACCCTTTTCATCCTCCTGAGTTTCGTTAACGAGTTCCGATCGGGCTATGGGTTCCCAGCGATCAAGTTGGCTGTTATCTTTTTTGATGGTGACGCTGCCGACGATGGCGTGCGCGGGCTCGGATTTGTTAGCGTGCGATCGGGAGATGCGTAAAACGTTTGAGGCCATCCAGGCGTTTCGCAGGTCGCACAATGGTTCTTTTCCTGATCGGCTGTCAGACTTAAAGACAGAGCGCCTTTTGCCATTGGACTCCGCGATTTGTCCCGATGTGCTTCGTGAATTGCGCGGCGCGAGCACGGCGTTTCGCGGCACCAGTAGCAGCACAGACGCCGGCGATCCACCGGGAACTTATCAGTACGAAATGTCCACCAAGGCCGAAAAATGGAAGGGCGATCGTGCCTATCTGCCATCCGGTGCCCGATACTACACGCTCCAGGATATTAAATCGATTTTGCTTAGGAGGCCGTTTTTTGAGCAAGTGCCGATTCTTCGTTGCATTAGCCATCGCGACGCTGCGCCCAAAGAGTTCGCGGGTGGAGAAAATGACGGCTGGCGCAATCTGACCGTCCAAGGAAGCGTTTACTGGAGTAAGTTTCATTGGGAACAGAACTGGTTGGATGACGTGCCTTTCTGCGCTCGCGAGGCCAACGTCATTTTCGAGTTAAAGGGCCCGCCTTTTTATACGAACAAAGTACCTACGTTGCCCGCAGCTTTGGACCTGAGGAAATGGAGTTGCGCCTTTGGTGACCACCCCTGGTGGTGGACCTATCCGAAGTTTGAGCCTTGGACGAATGGGCAAATGGCAGCCCACTTGCGGCCGTTTTTCCAGGAAAACCATGGGCGCGCCCTCAAGTTAAATGATGCGGAATGGTGGGTGAATGGCTTGGTACAGTTGCAAGGCCGAATAAAAAAGGGCGCGGAGACGCCTTTTGAGGCCCCCGGTATGGAGGCCTTTGTGTGGAAGAAAACCGGTCTCGAAGTTGATCGTAAGTTTCAGCATGCTGTCTGGCTTCAGGGAACGGTGTGGACCGCGACGCCCGGCGAGATCGCCGGCTGGCTTATTTGGCATTACGATGACGGCAACAGCGAAAAGGTCCCAATTGTTTACGGCCGGAACACCGCCCGTTTTTGGGCTGACTCACAACAAATTGAAGGCGAAAACGCCTTTCTTAAGCCAGTCTGGGACCATCACGAGACCAAAGAAGAGGTCGGCAAAGAGCGCTGGCTGCGCGTTTACCGGCAGGATTGGGTCAATCCCCGACCGGAAGTTTCTGTCACCTCACTCGATTTTGTCAGCAACCAGGAATGCCGCGCCGCGCCTTTTCTAATCGCCATCAATGTTTTTCCATGAACGATCGCCGTGGCGCCCGCCATCGACTCGCGGTTATGCTGCCGGCAGTTCGCTTTCCAGTGACCATCTGCGTGCTGGCGTATGGCCGGCATGTCACTCTCGCTGAACGGCTCCTCGGTTCGCTTTACACCTATACCGAGCCGAAGCTATTTCATCTCCGTGCCGGCCTTAATGAAGTGGAACCCGCAACTCACGCGCTTTTCCAGGATTATGCGGAGCGTTTCAAAAACATCACCTTGTTTGCCGAGCCGAAGAACATCTTCAAATATCCGATGATGCGCCGAGTATTCTATGAGCCACCGCTTTCCACCTCCTGGACGATATGGTGCGACGACGACACGCATTTCACGCGACCCGACTGGCTGCAGCGGCTGGGCCTTAAAATCGAATGTTCACCTGAGGTTAGCATGTGGGGTGACCCTTACGTTCTGTGGCGGCGTGATCAATTCATTCTCGATTGGATCAAGTCGGCGACATGGTACCGCGGAAGGCGTTGCCGCCGCGGCAAGGACCTCGACGGAAAGGACGCCGCCGAGTTTGGCTTCGCCACGGGCGGGTTTTGGGCCATCCGCACCGAAGTGTTGCAAGCGCTGGATTGGCCCGATCCGCGCCTGGTCCACTCCAATGGAGATTTTTTGCTTGGCGAAGCCCTCAGGCAAAATCGCCTGGCCCTCGGCCGCTTCGATTACGGTGTGAAGATCAATGACGCGCGGAGAAGGAACCCAGAAGCGGCTGCCATGCTCGGTCCCGTGCTTACGTCATCGCGCAGCTAGCCTGGATATTTCTTACCGGCAAACGCCGCGTGAGGGCACGCGGTCTACAATGCCACACCGTCCCTCCTGTAGGCAGCGTGTCCTCACGCGGCGCGATTTCGGACTTGGCAAGCGGGTATGAAATATCCTGGTTAACAGCCCGCCGCCAGCTTGTTCGCCTCAATGATACCCCGAAGGTTGGGCATGACTCCGATTCCGTCAGTGCCCGGATTACTCGAAGGCGTGCCGTTCGCCTTCAGAATCTGCCGCAAATCTTTTGGGCTGTAACGGTGGCCGAGGCGGGCTTGCGCCAGGCCTTGCACAACGAGCGCTGCGCCGGCAACGATTGCTGAGGCGCTCGACGTTCCACTAAAATTCCCGCGATACGCGTCATCATCCGTTCCGGCAGGATTCGTGTCGGTAGTGGCGACCTGATCGCCCCATGCGTAGCAGTCTATGCGGTTTCCGTAGTTGGAGGTGCCAGCGGGCGTATGTGGGTATGCCTTTGAGCCTGCCGCTACCATAATCGCGCCAGAGTCACGAAAATCAGCAGACGTTCGGTCGAATATCCGCTTGTGAGAGGAGTTTGTGTACTGGTCAAGGTTATGCCCCCCGTTGCCGCCAGCCTCAACCACCGCAATGCCGAGGGCTGTTGCCAACACGATAGCGCCGTAGGTGGCGTCGGCGACTTCGACGGGCCACCAGGACTTCGCGCCGGCAGGATCCAAATCCTGCGCCTCGAGTAACAGCACGTCGCCGAATGCCATACTCGCGATGGCGCTGACGATCGCATCCGCATTGTTGGGGCTTTTGCTGTTTGGCGTCCGCCATTGAGATACCACCCGGCCGTTCGCAGAAGGCGCAACCCCTACTCCGCCGACCTTGTTATCGACCATCAAAACCTCTCCAAGGACGGATGTGCCGTGCGGGCGAAAACCATAGTTAACGCCGGACATCAAAGTGATCCCGGCCGCCGCCAAATCTTCGTGTTCCAGGTTCCAACCCTGCTCCATATCAACAAATCCGATCCCCGCACCGTCGCCGCCGGGAAATCCCCACGCGTACCGCGCGTCAATGCCGTACGGCTGTGCGTTCAAGTAGCCCTGGCTCGCGCTGAGGGGATCGTTGGATGGGTCCACCGGCGGGGGAGCCGGCCGCATGACATAGGCCGTCTCGACTACTTCCAACCTGCGAAGGGCGATCACTAATCTTTCCGGATTAAGCCCCTCCGGCGTGACGATCTGACACCAGGATGTAAAATCTGGCAGCCTGGCTTCGGGATCCATCCGGTGAGCCTTCGCGAGCAATTCCTCAAGCCGACCTGGCTCCACCGATTCGATGAGCGGTAGCAGGGGAAAGGTGCGCTTTCCCAGCCCATTCAGTCCCCTTAGGTCCCTGGGACGCTTCTGAACGCGCCCGTTAAGTTTTATGGCAACGCGTAGCCCTTGCTCCGTGATGTCGCTCGATCTGCCCGGCCGTTTGACTTTTTCCATAACATTTATGCCAACAAGATTTCCACGAACGTCAGGGGGTAATGATCTATTCATGTACTGAGGGCGAAATGTCAAGGCTACAGCGTCGCGACCGGAGGCAAGCCGCTAAGCCACAAGGGCTTCCCGTGGACAGTCCGCCGGCCACAAAGCGGCCTGACACAAAGTCGTACCCGCTCAATTTGGGCCAAAGAAAATTTATTCCGCAGAAACTGTCCCTGCATGGCGATGTCTTGCGCCTGTTCATAGCGGGACGGAAAAACACCGGCCCGCAAAAACAAAAACAAAAGAAAGAAGAAAGTTATGAGTCAGCTAAATCTCAATGGAGTCGCAAGCGCTTCCAAGCGCAGTTTCGCGGCTGGCCCTGTGTCGTTCAATCCCACGGGTAGATTGCCGGCTTGTGCGCGGCAGTTTCGGGCGCGGCCGGCCTTGCCTGGCCGCGCGTGCAAAATGCGTGCTAACCCGGCAGCGAGTTCGCCAGGGACACACGTGTTCCGCATCACGGCGAAGAAGGTCCTGCTTCCGTGCGCGGCGGCCGTCTTGTTCGGCAAGACCGCCTCCTATGCTGTCGAAGCATGCGCCTTCATCTGGTTCATGCTTCGATAACCGTTCGCCCTCGAAACGCACTCTCTCAACCACCTATTACCCATTATGCAAAACCGAACTACGGAATTGGAACCGTACCTGCAGAAGACGCTTCCGACTTGGGGTTCCCCACACCGGGGACAGTTCGAAAGGCGATTTGCTGTTAAGACAACTTTACCAGAGTTGCCACCGCCGCGACCCACGAACACCAGTCGGCTCATGGGAACCGCTGCGCCCGCGTGTTATGTCAGGCAACCCTCCATGCGGTCCAACCTGACGTTTGGCAAGGCCGCCTCAAGACCCGAGGCGATCACTTCGCTTTCTGCCCTGGTGGCCCAGTGGCGCAACGCCAACCGATTTGAAACGATGGTCTGGCTGGCTGTGGCCGCTGCCGCGCTGGCTGTGCTCGTTCTAAGCCTGAGCCTGGCAGCTTGAGGGCAGAGGAGTTCCGAGGGCTGACTGACAGGGAGTAAGGACGGTGGTAAACCAGTTCAGAGGAGTTTTTCCTGGCAGTTTTAAGTGGAGCCGGCTGTCGGGATCGAACCGACGACCCGCAGTTTACAAAACTGCTGCTCTGCCGCTGAGCTAAGCCGGCGTTGCCACGGCTACATCGTTCATCGGCAGCGACACACTGTCAAGGACGCAGTCAGGGTCGCCGTCGCCGGAGGGTGTTAGTTATAAGCCACGATGGATGCAACGCGGCCCAACCTGAAATCCGAAGGCCGAAGGTCGAAAGACCGAACTCCTAGCGGAGGGCCACGAGCCGAAGTCCGAAATCCGAAAGAGAACCGCGCAGAAGGTTTTGCATTCGGGTGAAAAAGGGGTTAGCCATGGACCTGGCGGCGATTAACGAAAGGAATCTCATGCTGTGCGTTCATATTCATGTTCATGTGAAACCGGAATCGGTTGAGGCGTTCAAGCAGGCCTCGCTGGCCAATGCGCGCGAAAGCATTAAGGAGCCTGGCATTGCCCGATTCGACGTCCTCCAGCAACAAGACGACCCGACGCGGTTTATTTTCATCGAGGCGTATCGGACGGCGGAAGCACCCGCAGCGCATAAAGAAACCAAGCATTATCAGACGTGGCGTGAAACCGTCGCGCCGATGATGGCCGAGCCGCGCAGCAGCGTGAAGTTCACTAACGTGTTTCCCGACGACCAATCGCTCTGAATGCGCTTCGAATTCGCCACCGCCACGCGGATCATTTTCGGACCCGGCAGCATCAAGGAAGCCGGCTCCCTGGCCAAAGGGTTTGGCCGGCGCGCGCTGGTGGTGACAGGACGGGATACGAGCCGGGCGAACGAGTTGGCGGACATTCTGCGGGGCGAAGGGGTGGATTCGACGGTTTTCGGCGTGGAAGGGGAGCCTGAGGTGGAGACGATCCGGAGGGGGACGGAGTTGGCGAAGAAGGAAGGGTGCGATTTGGTAATCAGCTTCGGGGGCGGCAGCGCCATTGATGCGGGAAAAGCTATTGCAGCGATGCTCACAAACGAGGGTGACCTGCTTGACTATCTGGAGGTCATTGGCAAGGGCAAAGCCCTGACACATGTATCCGCGCCGTTTATCGCGATCCCCACGACAGCCGGCACCGGGTCCGAGGTCACGCGCAATGCCGTGCTGGGTTCGCCGGAGCATCGAGTAAAAGTCAGTCTCCGAAGTGCGTTCATGCTTCCACGGGTCGCGCTGGTGGATCCGGAGTTGACCCGCACGCTGCCCCCTGCCCTGACCGCCAGCACCGGGCTCGATGCACTGACGCAATTGATCGAGCCGTATGTGTGCGCGCGGGCCAATCCGATGACCGACGCGATATGCCGCGAGGGAATGGCGCGGGTGGCCAGGTCCTTGCGCGCGGCCGTGGCGGACGGTTCGAATATGAAGGCCCGTGAGGATATGTCGGTGGCCAGCCTGCTGGGGGGCCTGGCGCTCGCCAACGCCGGACTGGGCGCGGTGCACGGTTTTGCGGGACCGTTCGGCGGGATGTTCCCTGCCCCGCACGGAGCTGTCTGTGCGGCGTTGCTGCCGCACGTGATGGAAGTGAATTGCCGGGCTTTGGGGTCGCGTCAACCGGGCAGTGAAGCGCTGCGCCGTTATAACGAAGTGGCGCTGTTGCTGACAGGCAGTTCACAGGCCACCGCTGACCAGGGAGTGAAATGGGTCAGCGCGTTGGTCGCCGAGCTGCGAATTCCCGGTCTCAGGGCGTATGGTTTGACGGGCGAAAATGTGCCGGAACTCATCGAGAAGGCGACGCACGCCAGTAGCATGAAAGCGAATCCGATTGCGCTCACGCGCGAGGAACTCGCCGAGGTGCTCGAACGGGCGTGATTCAATATTGAGCTTTGCCACAGAACAAGTGATACTGGAGTATGAGTTTGGCCACGTTTGAAGGGTTCGTTGAGAACGGGCAGATAAAGCTTCGCGAGAATATCCAGCTACCGGAGCGAACGAGAGTCTTCGTTGTGGTTGCCGAGACCGTGAATCCGCGGGCACCAAGGATAATGAGTCCTCGGCTGGCGAATGCAACCGATGCCACTAAGTTCGAAATGAAAGTCATCTCGCATGGGCGCGTATGATGCCTCGCGGTTCAGCCCGCCCGCACCCGTGGCAAATGTTGAAATTCGGGACCCGAAGTCGGGAAAGTCTGTTCCGAACGTCCTAATGCTGCTAGACAGCGGAGCGGACATTACTTTGGTGTCCGCGGCTGCCGTCAACCGGCTGCAAATTTCACAGGAGGCTTCAGAACTCTTCGAATTAGTGGGTTTCGACGGGACTCGCAGCACAGCCCCCGCGGTCGAGCTCGAACTCGTCTTCGATGGTCTAACCTTCCGAGGCCGATTTGCTGTGGTTGATCAACCTGAGGGTGTATTGGGCCGGAACATCCTCAATCATCTGCACTTGGGCCTCAATGGGCCACAACTGTCCTGGGCGAGAATCATATCCTGAGCCAAGCGGGCTTCTGCTCCCTGGCCGAGGAGCCGGCGGTGCTATGCGTTTCGTCTTATAGAATCGAGTGGCTTTTCTTCGGCCTGCGAGCGCGCCTCCAGTGCACGCGGCCGTTGAGCGCTAGACTGCATGAGCCGCGCTAGCCGGGTATGGTGACAGTTCTCAAATGAGCTTCTCTAGCCCTTCTCTATCGGCGCGCCAACGAGGTTGCCGTACTCGGTCCAACTGCCGTCGTAGTTCTTCACGTTATTGAGGCCGAGCAGATATTTGAGGACGAACCAGGTATGGCTCGAGCGTTCACCGATGCGGCAATAGGCAACGGTGTCCTTCTTCGGGTCGACGCCTTTGTCCTGCAAATAAATCTTCTGCAATTCGTCCGCGGACTTGAAGGCGCCGTTCGCGGCAACGGCAGTGCTCCAGGGAATGCTTTTCGCCCCGGGCATGTGGCCGCCGCGCTGGGCGGTCTCGCTCATGCCGGGCGGGGCAATCACTTTGCCGGTGAACTCGTCGGGACTGCGCACATCGACCAGGTTCCACTGCCCTTTCTGGGCTTCGAACACTTGCGGCAGCATCGCTCTAAGCTCGGGGTGGTTTTCGGTGATGCGGTAGGTAGTGGGGGTAATTTTCGGAGGCTCGGTGGTCAACTCCTTGTCTGGTTCGTTGAGCCATTTGACCCGGCCGCCGTTCATGAGGCGGACATCTTTGTGGCCGTAAAGCTTGAACAGCCAAAAACCATAGGCGGCAAACCAGTTGTTGTTATCACCGTAAACAATGACGGTGTCGCTGGGAGAAATCCCGGAACTGCTGAGCAGCCGCTCAAATTCAGCGGCGGTGATGATATCCCGGCGGACCTGGTCCTGGAGCGCAGTTTGCCAATTGAAGCCGACGGCCCCGCGAATGTGGCCGGCATCGTAGGCCTTGGTGTCGACGTCGATCTCAACAAGTTTGATGCCGGGCTTGCCGAGGTTGGCTTTGACCCAATCGGTTTCGACCAATACTTCCGGATGCGCGTAAGTTGCCATAGTTGCTTTTTCCTCATTTCAGGCCGTCGTTCCTTGCGCGAGGCTCGGAATGTGTTTGGCCATGTTCGATGTGTATTTGAAAATGTTATCGGGGAAAATCATCACCCCGAGCCCGGCTTTGTCTCGCTGCACGATTCGCAGAGCGCCTTCCAGAATCAGGCCCGAACTGGGTCCGGCCAGCAGGCCTTCGTTCTGGCAAAGCTCCAGCGCTCGTGTGTAAGCCAGGCGAAAATCCACTTCCAATATGTCATCAAGCAACGAGGAATCAAACAGTTTGGAAACATCGAGTTGCGATATATTCCGCAGACCCGGGACATCGTGGCCCTCGGTGGGCTGGACGGCCACGACTTTCACTGCCGGTTTTTTGCTCCGCAAGAAGCGGGCGGTCCCGGTTACGGTACCGCAAGTCCCCAGTGAAACGAACAGATGAGTAATCTTGCCGTCAGTCTGCTTCCAAATCTCCGGGCCGGTGGTGCGCATGTGCGCCTCGACGTTCTTCTCGTTCTCATACTGATTTGGCATGGCGTATTTGTGCCGGGAGGCTTTGGCATGCGTTTTGGCCAGATTGATGGAACCCTCGCCCAGACCGGGGGCAGGACAGAGCTCGTCGGTGACCACATCCAAATCGGCGCCCGCGATTTTCAAAAGGATTTTCTTTTCGAGCGGCACTTTGTTAGGCACGACCGCCCGGAGATGATAACCGCGGGCGCGCGCCATGGCGGCCAGGCTGATGCCGGTGTTGCCGGAGGTGGGTTCGACCAAACCGCGCTGTCCGCCAATTTCGCCACGCGCTTCCAAGTCGCGAAGCATCTCCCAGGCGGCGCGGTCCTTGACCGAGCCGAAGGGATTCATCCATTCCAGTTTGGCGTAGAGTGGGAAACCCGGTGCGGGATTGAGGCGGTTGAGTCGGACCAAAGGCGTAGGGTTGTCCTCATCGGGCAGCATCTCAAAAACGTTGTCATAAACTCGCCGCTGGTGATCCATAACCGTGAAACATAAGTTTTGTGAAAAGGATTACAAGAGAAGCTGTGCTGGGGCCCTTTAAACCGCTCATAAACGCTAACTAACGCTAATGACCTGGAGGGGACTTTCGGAGTTTGGGCTCGGGGGAAAACGTCGCAACGTGCGTCAGTCAGCCCAGTTTCCGCATCAATCCCTTAGCGCGCTTGACCCAAACGCGGTCGCGTTTGCGCTGGAACGTCGGCGCATGGGCATCGTCGGCCACCACGTCCTTGAGTTCCGTCAGCGCGAGGTCTCGCTGGTTTTTCGCTACGTACAGCTCCGCGAGTTGGACTTTGGCGCGAGGATAGGAATGATTCTCGGTGACCTGCTGCCAGATTTTCATGGCCGCATCCGTTTCACCCAAAGCCGTGAGGGTCTCGGCTAATGCCATCATCGAATAGCCGTATTCATGCTTCGGATTTTCGGCGATGACGCCCTCCAACAGCGGGCGTGCTTCGGCCGGGTGATGCTGGCGCAGGAGGCATTGGCCCAGGTGCGCGCGCGTATCGATATCCTGCGGGTCGCGTTCCAGCGAGGCTTCGTAGCAGACTTTTGCCTGGTCGAGCTTGCCTTGCTGAAAGTAGATATCGCCAAGCTGCGAATGGTGATGCGCTTTGTCCAAGTGATGGATTTGACCCTGAAGTTCCTTGATGCGCTTTCGATTATATGCGCCTGGGAGCTGAAAACCGCGCATATAAGAGGGCGACGACCGATACACCATGAAATAGTACCAGATTGCCCCGAAGCCCCATACAAACAGAATAAACAGGGCCCAAATCCATTCGCGTTGCCGGATCGCGTCGACCAGCATCCAGATTGAAAAAGCAAACATCAGCAAGGCGAAAGGCGAGCCCCAGAGATAGTCGATGGACCATCCGTTGAGTAAAAAACCCTGCATTTAGC